>CAYYTC010000018.1:0-74535 GCA_964474425.1 uncultured Acidobacteriota bacterium | reverse complement strand
TCCAGGATGCGCTCAAGATGACGCGCGGCAACCGGAGCAAAGCCGCCCGCCAGCTGAGCGCCACAGAAAGAATACTTAACTATAAGGTTGCCAAATACGGCATCGACTGCCGCCGCTTCCGCAAATAACCCTGCGGCTTCCGACATGCGTCGCGCGGTCGCCCGACACCACTGCGCTTTGGGTTGTGCTATATTTTTCAGAGCGGCCGTCAGTTTGGATTTTGTCCATACTTGACGCCTCATACCACGAAAGCGCATTTATATCAGCCCGGGAGCTTGTCCATTCATGTATTTCGAAAGTGGCGGATTTCCGCGCCGGCACTCCGCCCGAGGATGATCTGACGCTGATGGCAATCCAGCGAATCGAGTAGCCGGCAACATTCAAAGAAATGGCAGGGATTCGCGCAGGGGGAAGCTGCGCAAGGTACTATGACTACCCTGAATCGCGGCTTTGAATACCACAAGCGCCTGGGGGCGGATTCGGCCGGCCTGAGAATAATCGATTACCTTGCCCGGCGGTATCCGCGATTCACAAGGGAAGTATGGCAAAGCCGCATCGAGTCGGGCCGCGTTCTGCTGGATGGGATACCGTCGGACGGAGAGACGGTTCTGCAACCTGGAAGGATTTTGAGCTGGATGCGCCCGCCCTGGGAGGAACCCGAAGTCCCGCAATCTTTTGCCATCCTCTATCAGGATGAGCACCTGCTCGGCGTGGCTAAACCAGGCGGACTCCCCACAATCCCCGGCGGCGGCCTTTTTATGGAGCATACGCTTCTGGCGCTCGTACGCCGGCGATTCCCGGCGGCCAGCCCCCTACATCGGTTAGGTCGCGGAACATCAGGGGTCGTTCTTTTCGCGCTCACAGCCGAAGCTTCGCGGATGATGTCTCAGTCGTGGCGCTCCGGCCAGGTTCTGAAAACGTATGTTGCCCTGGCTTCTGGCTGTCCGCTCCGCGACGAGTTCGACGTCGACACCCCGATCGGAAAGATTCCGCATCCCGTTCTTAAAACTGTTCATGCCGCATGCCCGGCCGGAAAACCGGCGCACAGCCAGGTCAAGGTCCTTGAGCGCCGCGACGGTTGTTCCCTGCTGCAAGTCCGTATTACGACGGGCCGTCCGCACCAGATACGCATACACCTTGCGGCATCCGGGCATCCGCTGGCCGGTGATCCTCTCTATGCAGTTGGAGGGGCTCCCGCGGAGGGCAGCAGGGCTTTGCCGGGAGACACTGGCTATCACCTGCACAGCCTGCTTCTGGGCTTCCTTCACCCCGCTACGGGCAGATGGACCGAGATTACCTGTGCGCCCCCTCCGGTTCTTCGTCCGTTATTTTCGTAAGGACGGCTCTCCAGAGCCCTCCGATGGGGGAATATCCGGTTCTGGCCTAATCGGACCGGTCTGGAGACCGGTCCTCACCATTCTTATTCTTACAGGACCGGTCTGGAGACCGGCCCTCACTAAAGACTAAATTCCTATCACTCCAGGGACACCCAGACGGACTTCACCTGGGTGTACAGGTCAATGCCGTACCGTCCCAGTTCCCGTCCGAACCCGGACTGCTTGTAGCCTCCGAAGGGAGATTCGGGCGCGGTCGTATTGTAGGCGTTGATCCACACAGTGCCCGCCTGAAGCCGGCGCGCAAGAAGATGAGCCCTGGCGACATCGCGCGTCCAGACCGCCGCGGCCAGGCCATAGATGGTCGCGTTGGCTTTTTCCAGAAGTTCATCCGTATCCCGGAAAGTAAGCACCGAGAGCACGGGGCCGAAGATCTCCTCCTGGGCAATGCGCATGCTCTGTGTAACGCCATCGAATATGGCGGGTTTGACCAAATAGCCGCGATCGCCCACCCGGCCGCCCGGCAGAACAGGCTGGGCCCCCTCGTTTTTGCCGATCTCGATATATCCAAGGACACGGTCCATCTGAGTTTTGGAAACAAGCGCTCCAAGGCGGGTCTTGGGATCCAGCGGATCCCCCGGCTGGAGTTTGCCCGCTCTTTCAACAAGTTTGCTCATCACCTGATCGTGGACGGACTCTTCGATGAAGAGCCGGGAACCTGCATTACAGACTTCCCCTTTGCCGTAAAAAATCCCGTTGAACGCGCCCTTGACGGCAGACTGCAGATCGGCGTCGGCAAAAATGATGTTCGGGGACTTGCCGCCCAGTTCCAGGGAGACTTTTTTCAGGCTGTCGGCTGCCGTACGCATGATCTCTTTGCCGACGGACGTGCTGCCTGTGAAAGAGATTTTGTCCACATCGGGATGAGCCACCAGCGCCCGGCCCGCGCTTTCCCCGTAGCCCGGAACCACATTGACGACGCCGTCCGGGAACCCGGCTTCCTGACAAAGCTCTCCCAGACGCAGGCCGGTGAGCGGGGTTTCTTCCGCAATCTTCGCCACCGCGGTATTGCCGCAGGCGAGTGCCGGCGCAAGCTTCCACGCGAGCATGAGAATCGGAAAATTCCAGGGGGTTATGAGGCCGCAAACCCCGCAGGGCTCGCGCAGGGTGTAGTTGAGATAGTTGCCGGGAACAGGGATTGTTTCCCCCTCAATCTTGGTGCACCAGCCCGCGTAGTAATAAAAAACCTCCGCAGCGGCAGGAATGTCTACATGGCGAGCCTCGAAGATGGGCTTGCCGTTGTCCATGGACTCGACCATAGCCAGCTCGTCGGCATTCTGCAGAATCAGGTCGCCAACCTTCCACAGAAGCTTCGAGCGCTCGCGGGCGCCCATGTTCCGCCAGCTGCTTCGGTTGAAAGCTTCGCGTGCGGATTTTACCGCAGCATCTATATCCGGCGCATCCGCTTCCGCGACCTCCGCAAGAACCTCTTCGGTTGCAGGATTGATAGCTGCAAACTTCTTCCCGGATTGGGCGTCCCGGAATTTGCCTCCGATAAGCAGCTGTGTCGGCCCGGCCATATACTCACCTCCTTGCAGCTTGCGCCTCAGGCGCTCACTGAGGACGGCTCAGCAGAGCCGCCCGATTCATGTTTTACGCCTTCGTGGGACGGCTTTGGAGAGCCGTCTTGACTAAGGCTTTCTTATTTCTTTGCCATGTTGTTGATGGCGGCCCCGGTAATGTCCACGATCGCAGTGCCGCCATCAATGGGAAGAACCACGCCGGTCATATAGGACGACTCATCGCTGGCAAGATAGCTGCAAATGCCGGTAATCTCGTCCGTCGACGCAATCCTCCGGAGCGGGATATCCTTTGTGAATAGGCTGAAAACCCCGTCCAAATCCGTATCAAATTTCTTTACAAAAGGCTGCATGGCCCCCTCGATCATCGCCGTCCTGAATCCGCCGGGGCAAATGCAGTTGCATCGCACTCCGAAGGGGCCAAAATCCAGGGCAACCTGCTGAGTCAGCATGACGAGGCCGCCCTTCGACGACACATAGGCCGGCATATTCGGGAGGCAGCGCACTCCTCCTAACGAAGAGATATTTATGACCGAGCCGCCGCCGTCTTTGATGATGTGCGGCAGAGAAGCCCTCATGGTGAAGAAGGGCCCGGTGAGATTCACGGCCAGCACCTTCTGCCAGATTTCGGGATCGATGTCGATCACGTTGGCGGGAGGCACCTGATCCATGCCGGCATTGTTGACCAGGACATTCAGCTTTCCCCCGAAGTCTACGGCCTCCTTTACCATGCGTTCGACATCCTCATACCGCGTCACATCCCCCGCGCAGACAGTGATGGAGCCGGGAGGCAGCGACGCCGCGACCCGGTCCAGAACCTCTTTCCTGCGCCCCGCAATGCACACCTTTGCGCCATCCAGGACGAAACGCCGGGCCACCGCTTCGCCTATGCCCGTACCCCCGCCGGTGATGAGTGCAACCTTTCCTTCGAGTTTCATGATCCTATCCCCCGGTCCATTTTCGTTCCGTCAGCGGGACCGCATGGAAGCGAGTTGAGTTCCCAAGATCCGCCCGTTGAATATTTGTCGACGTTCGTCAGCGGATGTCGGTGTTCAACAAGCCTGGAACTGTCAAACTCTCAAAGTTCCCCAGCAGAGCTGAGGGATTATCGGTTTATTTACCCTTCTTCCTTCAGCATCCTGGCGGCTCTTCTCAACTCCCGTTTGTGAGCTTCGTTGACTTCCGGATATCGCAGGTTCAGGGACTTCAGCTTGTCGGACACAATGTCGGCGACGGCGGCGCGCGCAAACCACTTCGTATTGGCAGGAATGACGTACCAGGGAGCCCACTCCGTGCTTGTGGCGTTCAGCATATCTTCATAGGCCTTCATGTAATCCTTCCAGCGCCCGCGTTCCTTCAGGTCGTCGAACGAAAACTTCCAGTTCTTTTCCGGCCGCTCGATCCGCTCCAGGAAACGTTTCTTCTGCTCCTGCCTGGAAATGTTGAGGAAGAACTTCAGGATAACGATCCCGTTGCGCGTCAGATACCTCTCGATATGGTTGATGTCCGCATAGCGGTGTTCCCAGATGTCCTTGCTCTTTTTTTCCTTCGCGGGAATGCGCTGTCCGTCGAGGATTTCGGGATGAACCCGCACGATCAGGACCTCCTCGTAGTAGGACCGGTTAAAGATGCCGATGCGTCCGCGCTCGGGAAGCGCTTTCATGTTTCTCCAGACAAAATCGTGGTCGAGTTCCTCCTGTGACGGCGTCTTGAATGAAAAGACCTGGCAGCCCTGCGGATTGACCCCGCTCATGATGTGTTTGATGATCCCGTCTTTCCCTGCCGCGTCCATCGCCTGGAAGATTAGAAGCAGCGCATAGGTATCCTGCGCGTAAAGCACGTCCTGCAGGCGAGCCAGCGTTTCGATATCGGCGGCAAGCTTATCTCTGACCTCTTCCTTCGACTTGAACTTCCCTGTGAAGCCCGGGTCATAATTGCCGAGCTTGATCCTCTTACCCGATGGGACCTGAAAGCATCCATAGTTCATAGCGCTCTCCTGAATCTGGAGTTTGAGAATGATGGCCCATTATAGCGTTTGGAGCATGAATGGGCTATTTGACTTTTCCTTTTCTCGAAGCTAGCTTATGTCGATGCCGGACGGGTTTGTTCCATCGATTATGCCCACCGATCCACGCAGTCGGGACGCCTGGTGGTTTATAGTGTCGGACTATGGCCTTCTGGTCATCCTCTCGGGCAATACGCCCGCGATCCCCTTCCTGATGGAACCTGAGAAACTGGGCGTCCATATCCTGCGCAGCCTTTATCTCGGCAGCTATCGGGGACACCCGTGCTTTGCGGCCGAGGGAAAGCTCTCGGGGAATAATCCCGGGGGGACCGCCTTTCAGGAAGTCCGTTCTCTTTACAGTGTTCTCGAGCATGATTTTTATGCGATAGGGCTGACGGCCCTGCACCTGATCGAATGGGATAAAGCTCACCAATTCTGCGGCATGTGCGGCGGAAAATTGAAGCTGCGCAACGACATGCGGGCCAAGGAATGCCCCGCCTGCGGCCGTATCGAGTTCCCCCGCATTTCCCCCGCCATCATCGTTCTTGTCGAAAGAGAGGACACATTGCTCCTCGCCCGGTCCCCCCGGTTCCGGGACCAATTTTACAGCGTGCTCGCAGGCTTCGTCGATCCCGGAGAAAGCCTGGAAGAGGCGGTACGCCGTGAAATCAGGGAAGAGGTCGGAATCAACGTGAGGGATATCACCTACTTCGGCAGCCAGCCGTGGCCTTTTCCCGACAGCCTCATGATCGGATTCACGGCCCAGTATGAATCCGGGGAGCTGAAGATCGACGGCCAGGAGATCATTGAAGCAGGCTGGTACCGCGCAAAGGATCTGCCGCGGATTCCCGGCAAGCTCAGCATCGCGCGCCGGCTCATCGATTGGTTTGTGGAGAAACACGAAAGGGATTTCGATTGATCCCCATATAGGCCCGGCCCCGTATCTCCGCTATAATATTTTGTGCTGTGAAGAAACGGCTGTCCAATGGGGAGGAACGATGAATAAACGCGGAGCCTTTTGCATGATCGGGGTGACGGCGATTGCTTTTTCACTAATGGGCGTATTGCCGCGGCCGATTTTCGCCCAGACCGAGAAGGGCATCGAGCTTTATAATTCCTGGCAATATAAGGAGGCGGAGCAGGTGCTCCGGGAGGCCATAAAGGCAAATCCGGCGGATATCCCCGCAAATTTCCATCTCGGCCTGTCCCTCCTTTTGGGGGAGAAATACGGCGAAGCTCTCGAAATTCTCTCGAAAGTGGCAAACGACCGGCGTAAAGCGGAATCGCGGGCCCAATCGGCAATCCCGGACGAATTTCAAATACAGATAGCCCTGGCCCGGGCGCACCTGGGACTCAAGCAATACCCTGAAGCGTGGAAGAACCTCGAAGCCGCCAAAAAGCAGCATGCGGATGCTGCCGACGTTTACGTTTACCGGGGGGTCTATTATCTTCAACAGGATAAGATCCGCGAGGCCATCAAGGAGCTCGACAAGGCAGTTGATATGGATGAGCCCAATGCCTATGCCCATTACTACGCCGGACACGCCTATCTGCACACAGGCAATGTGGCAAGGGCCGTGGAATATTTCAAAATGTTTATCCAGCTGGCGCCCATGGCCCCCGAGGTCGAAAAGGCAAGGGCCCTGATCAGCGCCCTGTGCTGAGAGTATCCTCCGGCAGAGCCGAAGGCTTTACGGCTGCTGGCCATTCAAAGGGACCTGATCGCAACCGATAGAAGATAAAACCGGTTTTGCGCGCAATAAATATCTTTTAGGCTTTTTGAACCGCAGAATGTCGAATAACGAATGTCCAATTTCGAAGTCCTTCTGCGGTTCGACATTCGAAATTCGATATTCAACAGGCTGCCTAACTGATACTGCCTCACCGGCAGAGCCCGCGGACCTCCCAAGGGATTCGCCTGTAAAAACTGTCTGAGAGGACGGCCCCGGATAGCCGTCCTCTCTCAGGAATCGTTCCCTATAGCTGATGGATTTCCCCCGTCTTTTTGTCCTTCCAGTACCCCCTCAGTTCCAGCGGCCAGTTGAACTGGATTGCCCCGGGAGTGGGACAATCGTTGACACAGCAGCCGCAATACCAGCATTCTTCGGGATGCAGGATGATCGGCGTCCTGCCCTCCACGGGATTCGGTATATACACATCGACCTGACAGGTTTCCACACAATTGTTGCAGCCGGTACAGATCTCCGGGTTAAACACCACCGGGCAGCTCGGTGTAGAAACATTTGGAATCGCAAACAGTTTTTCCTGAGACACTTTATCCTCCAAAAATCACGCCTGAAAAGTTGATTTAACCCGTTATTTGCTCTTATACACGCCTGTATAGTCCTTGTTGTGGGCTTCATATTCCTTTTTCATATCGCCCCAGAATTCCTGCGGCCGTTCCCCGACCTTAACCTTGTCGTTTTCCAGTTTGATCGTCAGGAACTTGTTCCATTCCGGCGGATCCATGGCCGGAAAGTCTATTCGGCGGAAGTTCAAGGGCATGCTGCTGGCCTTGCGGGCCAAGGAAGCCTGAACGATGATCTTTGCGTTCTCCAGCATGCTGAGGTCTTCCAGGCTGCGCATCAGCTTGTGAGGATCCAGCGCATAAAGCCTCGGAACCGCTTCGGTCTCGAGCTTTTGCAGAGCGTCAAGCCCCATCTTCAGCAGTGACTCAGTCTTATATTCACTGACGTAATACTGCATGACCCTTGCGAGGCCGGCGTGCAACTCTTTCCACTCGATGCCGCTGTCGCGCTTGACCGGCGCATAAACCCGGGCTTTCTCCTTTTCGATCTGGTCCCGGGACCTTTTGGCTCCAGCGGCTTCACGGGCATAAGCGGCGGCCTTGCGTCCGGCATACCTGCCCGTGGCGGCTGCGTGACTGTGGTCTTCGGGAGCGAACATCTGAGTCCCGCCGGCATACAGACCCTCCAGGGTTGTTCTCAGGTCCCAGTCCACAAGCAGACCTCCGCCGTAACCCACATCCCGCCACTGAGGCAGGCTCTGGCCTTCAATGAATTTGTAGCTCTGAAGCAAATCTTTGCTTATATCGAACCCGCCCTTGTTGAAGGTGTCAATGATGATTCTCGTCGTCGATTCTTCACCCAGCATCAGGTTCCATGTGGCTCTCCTTTCAACATCCGGCATGGAAGGAAAGTCGCCGTAAAAGGGCAACTCATATTCGCCCTTCAAGATGCCTTCGCGGATTTTCGCATCCACTCCCGGCGCCGGGACCATCGCGCCGGCGTCAATCCAGCCCTGTATCGGATAGGGCAACCTTCGGCCTTTGGCATCCACGATCGGGACGTTCTCATAGCTGGCGTCTCCGGCTCCGCTGTACCACTTATGCTTCAAACCGGTCGCGATCCCGATCATCCCGGTGTTTTCCATTTTGGTCAGTTCCGCTCCGGCTCTCCAGGCCATGATCGTGCCGTCGCCGGACATCGTGCGGGAATGCATGTTGGAATAGCCTCCTAATTCCATGCTCATCAACCACAGGGACCCGCCGCCCGCTGTGGATAGAATCGTGGCTTTGGATTTGAAAATCATGAATTCGCCCGTGCGGCTGTTGAGGCCGGTGGCGCCTACGACCCGTGCGCCCTGAACGCCGTTTTCCGTAAGCAGGCTGGTGCCCATCACGCGGTCAAAGATTTTTACTCCCAGGCGCTTGCATTCTTTTTTGAGCGCGGGTTTGAAGGTGCTTCCCCAGACGCGTATGACGACATTATTCCGTTTTTCGGGCGGATTAAAATTGGGCTCTCCCATCCTGGGGTCCGGGAGATAGCTGTGTATCGTCCCGTAGCGCGGGGATATCATGAACTTGGTCTTGTCGTCCCTGCCCTCGGCTCCGGCATATTCATTTTCGGTGTCCCGGATCTTGCCGCCCATCTGCTCCATTTCAAGCAGGGTGTCGTAGTTCTCCCGGCACTGGATCTGGATCCCGATGCCGTTGCTGTAGGGGCGGTCCGCCATGTGTTTGGCCCAGGCATCCGGGGTCACACGGGACAGCGGATTCGCCGGAGCATCGCACCAGTGATCGCATCCGGGGCCGCCGGCGCCGCTCCTGACCGTGTCGCCCTTTTCCACCAAAGCCACCTTCAATCCTTGCCTGGCAGCGCTGATAGCGGCCCAGCAGCCGGCGATTCCGCCGCCGATTACGAGGACATCGGTATCAACTTCCTGCTCCTGGCCATAGCGCACAGGATACGGCCAGCTGGGTGGTCGACCTTCTTCCTTCAAGTATTCATGCCACGTTGTCATTCCTCAACCTCCTCGATGAAAAGATGGAAGCCTGCTTTTTCTTCAGCAGAGGACCGATGCGGCGGGATCTCAGGAATCGGCGCTCCGGAATCGCAATCTTCGCTGTATTCCAATTTGAACCCGCCGACGTCAACCGCTCCGCCGCGATAATTTTTACTACCTTGGAAAAATGATCCCTCTCCGGCCGGCATTCATAGCCGCCCAAAGGGCAAAAACGATGTCTTTGCCGAAATTGAGTCATTCAGATTGTCAAACCAAGAGGCATTTTACGCAATGGATAATCGCTGCATTTTAGCATCCGGCGCTTGGCTCCGGGCAAATGCTTTACACGCGGGTTCCCAGACGGGGCTTCCGGCATACCGGCGCAATACCTGCCCCGGGCATCCAAAGGCGCCGGCTGACTGCTCACTCAACCGCACAGAGCCTTGAAATAATTGATCAAGCCGTTGGTAGAGCTGTCGTGCGAGGCAACCGGTGCATCGCTTTTGAGTTCCGGAAGGATGGCCTGGGCCAGCTGTTTGCCCAGTTCTACGCCCCATTGATCGAAGCTGTTGATGTTCCATACGACTCCCTGGACAAATATCTTGTGTTCGTAGAGCGCGATCAGCCGTCCGAGGGTGCGCGGATCCAGCTTTCGGAAGATCAAGGAGTTTGTGGGCCTGTTGCCTGGAAAAACCTTGTGAGGAAGCAGCCGTTCGATCGCGGCATCCTCAAGCCCTTCGCGCTCCAGTTCGGCCCGTGCTTCGTCAGCGCTCTTCCCTTTCATCAAAGCTTCGGTTTGGGCAAAAAAGTTGGCGAGCAAGATCCGGTGGTGATTCCCCAATGGATTGTGACTCTGAACCGGAGCAAGAAAATCGGCGGGAACCAGCCTTGTCCCCTGATGAATCAGCTGGTAGAAGGCATGTTGCCCGTTGGTGCCCGGCTCGCCCCAAATGATCGGGCCTGTCGTGTAATCCGTGACCGGCTGTCCGTCGCGATCGGCGCTTTTGCCGTTGCTCTCCATATCTGCCTGCTGGAAATAGGCGGCGAAACGGTGCAGGTACTGGTCATAGGGCAGGATGGCGTGCGTTGCTGCGCCGAAAAAGTTGTGGTACCAAATGCCCAGGAGACCCATGATTACGGGGATATTTTGACGTAGCGGTGTCTTGAGAAAGTGCTGGTCCATTTCGTGGGCGCCTGCGAGCAGTTCCTCAAAATTCTCCATCCCGATGACGACGGCAATGGGCAATCCGATGACCGACCATAGGGAATACCGTCCGCCGACCCAATCCCAGAACTCGAACCTGTTCCGGGTGTCGATGCCGAATTCGGCGACCGCTTTGGCATTCGTCGACAGGGCGATGAAATGCCGGGGGACACTTGCAGCGCTCCCCAGTTGGCCGACCAGCCAGTCGCGCGCCGATTTCGCGTTGGTAAGCGTTTCCAGGGTTGTGAAGGTTTTGGACGCCACGCAAAACAGCGTCGTCTCCGCGAAAATCCCCTTCAGGGTCTCGGCCAGATGCGTCCCGTCAACGTTTGAAACGAAGTGGACCTTCAGTCCCTTTTTCCAGTAGGGCCTTAGAGCCTCGGTCGCCATCACCGGACCGAGATCCGATCCTCCGATCCCGATGTTCACCACATCGGTGATTGGTCTGCCGGTATAGCCCAGCCAGGATCCCTCACGCACCTTCCGGACAAGTTCACGCATCTTGGACAGCTCGGAACTCACGGCCGGCATCACATCTTTGCCGTCAACAAGAACGGATTGCCCCGGCTCGTTGCGCAGAGCCGTGTGCAAAACCGCCCGCCGCTCGGTGATGTTGATCTTTTCTCCCGAAAACATTCTCTCGATCCATTGGCGAAGCTGGACATGCTCAGCTAGGGCGACCAGAAGGCTTATGGTCTCCTCGGTAATGCGGTTCTTGGAGTAATCGTACAGAAGATCGCCGAAGCGGAGCGAAAACTTTTCGAATCTCGACGGATCCTGCGCGAATAGAGTTCGCATGTGAACCGCAGAGATTTTCCGATAATGGGCTGCAAGCGCCTGCCAGGCTGGAGAGCGGACTAAAGATGACATGTCTCAATCCTTTTGCGGGGTTACGGTTCGGGTCGTGACGCCCTATTGTACGTTGTATGCCAATCATTGGGAATCATGAACAGCTTCGAAAGCACCAGACTGCATCCTTCTGGAGAGCACTGACGCATAGCCATGCCCTGGAATCCTGGGATGCGCTCATGGAGCATTTCTGCTTCAGTATTTCGGCAACACTGATATTAGGCCGACAAAAACGCTGACGAAAATCCATTCTGATCCCGTCACCGGCGATTGGGTCTCGGTCCCACAATATTATCGTTCCAAAGAAAGCAAAACCGGGATCGTTTTGAGGGGAGGAATAAAAATCGCCCTTCATCGGCATTTGTCGATCCGGCCGGAAATTATCCCGGCGGATACTACTCCGGGATCTGGGCCGAATTGGGCCTGGTTCAGGTGCCAGATCGGCATAGGCGTCCATTTCTAGGGCCGGCGGCGGACTGTCAGTCAAAACGCCGGCCGGTTTTTGCTTTCGACATCTCCATCAGCCATCCATATAATATGCGGGATCTCGGAAGGATCCGGGATAAGCAAGCAGTGTGAAATATCAGGTACCGTTCGCAGCATCGCTTTCCTGTCGATGCGGTCTATTTGGCCGTGTAAAACCTTTTGATTCCCACGGAGGCACGCTATGAAACGACTCCTTCAACGGATCTCATCCATGCCGCTTTGCAGCCTTGGTGTCCTTCTTTTCTTCAACAACGCTTCTGCCAGTGCTTTCGGCCAGATACCGCCGGACGAACCTGCTCCGGTGCCTAAAGCTGTCGCCATTGCGCGGCCTACGGCCGAAGAGGTTCAAATTGCCGAGCGCAGCCTGGCAAAGTTTCTCGAGAGCGCGGATCCCGCGGTCAAGGCGATTAACCTGAAATACCCCGGATTGATCTCCGTTCGGGTTCCGCCGCCGAACTCCGCGATTTATCCAAATCTCCTCCCTTTCTTTCAAAGCAAGCATGAGGCCAATCTCGAAGTAGCCAAAAAGGGAGATATCGAGGTCCTGTTCATGGGCGATTCCATCACGGACTTCTGGCGCAACACAGAAGGCATCTTCGCGGGCAAGCCGGTTCTCGACAAATATTTCGGCCACCTGAAGGTCGCGAACTTCGGGATCGCGGGGGATACGACCCAGGGTGTCCTGTACAGGCTTCAGCACGGCGAAGGCCAGGGCTTCAGCCCCAAAGCCGTAATGCTCATGATCGGCACCAACAATACGGCACGCAACACTGCCGCGGAGATCGCCGAGGGAGTCGGCGCCGTGGTATTGGAGATGCAGAAGGATTTTCCCAAGGCGAAAATTCTTCTCCTGGGAATATTTCCGCGCGGACCAGCGAACGATCCTGTCCGGGCAACCATTGCCGAAATCAACGCCATTATCGCCCGGCTCCACGATGGGAATCGTGTCTATTACCTTGATATCGGGTCAAAGTTCCTCGATGCCGAAGGCAATATACCCAAAGAGGTCATGAGCGATGCGCTGCACCCAACAACCCGGGGGTATGAAATCTGGGCGGAAGCCGTCAAGGAACCGCTGTCGAACCTGTCGAAGGACGGTTCCGCTCCGGCCAATTAGGAACGGGCTCAGGCGCCCAACCTGCCTTTGCTTGCCATCGTGTCGGCGACTTTCTTCAAGGACAATTCCTCCAGGGTTTTCCGGGTCGGCCAGCCGGTATCGACATCCCATCCTTCCAGCTTGTAGAGGTTGGTCTTGAACAGCTCAACACCCCCCTCATCCAGATACATGTCCATCAAAGCCTGCCAGCTCCATTTGCCGTTCTGGTAGACAGGCTCTCCGCCAGTGGGCGTTATCAGCGATGCTCCCGGCATATACATAAATGGAAAGAATTTTTCTTGATCCCGGTGCCTTCCCTGGAGCACACGTATCGCCCGCTCCAGGTTCCATATCTTCCTGCCGATCTCGATCGTGTCCGCAAAACTGATTTTGTTTCCCGTCACAGCCTGATAATAGCGAATCTCCGCATCAGGGGTCGGGCCGCTGCAATCGGGATTGGATGCGTTGATGAAAAGAGGAAGGAGCATCTCGCAGAACGCCATGGACTCGTTCCAGAATCCGGCGTAATAACGGGACCAGGCTACCTGCTTGGCTTTGTGCTCGGAATAAATCCCGGTCTTCCTGGCATCCTCACCCTGCCACGCATAGCTGAACATGAAAGGATCGCCTGTGTACGGGATCGTTTTGGCGGACATCAGTTCCAGGAGTTTTTCCAGGGTGAAGGCCTGTTTCGACTCGCTCATGCGCCCGACGTTCGGGCCGAGACTGAATCCGTGCCAAACGACGTCTCCGGCGCCCAGCAGAGACCCGTAAGCCCACTCGATAGCCGGAAGGGTCCAATGGAAAACGCTGCCCCAGGCCGGAAAGCGCAAGGCGCCCGAGTTCTTGTCCTCCTCCAGTCTTCCCCATTTTTTCGCCGCTTCGAGGGTTCCTTCTGCGAGCGTATCCCCGATCCCGATGCGTTTGGCAACGACATTGCAGAAGTCCTCGCGGAAAACCAGGTCCGCCCAAAGCTCCATCCGCAACGGGGAAGAGTCGATAGCTTTTCCCTGCCCCAGCACCCCCAGATCGTACAGATACTTTATATACCAGCCCAGGCCGGGCGCATCCGGCACCTTTTTGTTGAACAGGGACGGGGCTCCCGGGATGTCCAGCTGGAAAACACCTCCAAACTGGGCCCCCCACGTGCTCATCCCCCATTTGACGGCAATGTCCGCCGCCCTCATCGAATCCTTCATGTACCATTGGGCGTCCGCGCACATCGATTCGCCGCCATAGAATGAGTTTCTTTTCCGGTCGTTGTTGAGGCAAGGCATGCACGAAGCGGTACCGGACTGAAGCGGGGCGGAACTCCTGCGGGCGTTTTGCATGTGCCAGAGCCTTGTATCCACAACAGCCTTGGGATCGGATGCCCGGATGCTGCCGGTCCCTGTGACGCTGATTGCCTTCAGGTTTTTGGCGCCGAATACCCCGCCATAGCCGCCGGTGCGGGCAGTGATGCCGCTGCCATGAACGAGGATCCCCAGGTTTGAAACCGTTTCGCCCACAGGTCCGATGCAGACGATCTGCGGCCGGGCTGTCGTGTAGCTCTCCCCGATCTGCTGCCATTCGTCGCCGAACCTGGTCCTGCCCGCCACCATCGATGTGATCCTGTCCTGCGTTTCGTAGGTGTTGAGCCCCCACAAGGACTTCGCATCCTCGACCGTGACTTTGTCGTTGATGATATTGATCCATACCGGGCGGTCCGCCTTGCCTTCAAGAACGATGCCGTCCCATCCGGCCAATTTCAGCATGGTGGCAAACCTGCCGCCGAAATTCGCCCGATAAAAACAGTGCGAGGGAAAAACCTCCGGCGATACGCCGCAGACGCTCGTTCTTCCGGCGCCTGGGACTCCCGTGGCTGCCAGAGGCCCGCTCATCAGGACAAGAACGCTTTGCGGATCATAGGCATTCTTCATATCCCAACGGCCCGGCGCCACCGCCAGGTCCCAGAAAACAGCGGCTCCTATCCCGAAACCTCCGCCGAACCCTTCGTAAGCAGCAGTGTCGAGGGTGTCGATCACCCTCGTGGTTAGATTCAGCCTCAAAATTTTCCCGGCATATCCGTTTGCCATTTTTTCCCCCCGGAGAAAACGATTCCACAACGCAATGATCCTCCGGCCTTGCCGGAGGCCTCATGGTAAATCGCTTAAATCGGTCGACTAAATTCCACTCGCTTCAACCGCTGACATACGCAGGCAAGAACCGATTACCGTCACCTTAAGGATCAGCGTGTATCAGCGGTTTTATCAGCGTTCGTCGGCGTTTGTTAAATGATCCTGGTGCTGGCCAGTCAGGTCCCGCATGCGGATTCCACCACCTCCAATGCCAGCATGGTACTGATCAACGGACCGATACGCAAGCAGATCGGAATGAATTCCGGTGAAGGGTGACTGGGCCCGAACGCCGGCACATGCTGACTTTCGCCTCAATGGTCAGCCTATGCCGGTGTTCACAGGCCCTCGATTTTGAAAATCTCTGTTGAATAAAGGGGAGGCCTGAGAAAAGAATCAGGCAAAAATCCCCATGCTCGTCGGCATTCTCATCCGAATTTTCCTTCGGCCATATACCTTAGCAGCTTATAATCAATCTCAAGGACATTCAGGCACTGCGGCGGATCATGCCGGCGAGATTTGCCGGCGGCACTCATGTTTATTCTCAGGAAATCCTTCGTGCAGATTAATCCACGCGCCCTCTGGTTGCGGCAACATGCACGAGCGCTGTCAGGCTCCTACCTGAAAAAGACGGCCCGCCACAAGGAGGGATCTATGGGAATAAAAAACCGCCTGATCCTGTCTTCAGCCATTTTGTGTCTTGCCTTTGGTACGGCTCAATCTGACAAATCATTTGCCGGGAAAAGAGATCTCAGGCCCGAGGAAGCAGTCGCCGCTCATCTCAAATCTATTGACGATCCCGGGATTCTGCAGTCCATCAAATCCCGCGCGATTGAGGGTTCCGCATCGGTTAAGTTCATTCAGAGCAAATTTCGGGATTCTCCTGATGGCGAGTCCTTGATGATTTCCGAAGGACGCAAACTGGGAATCATAATGGAGTTTAAAACCCTGGGATATTATGGGGAATATCTCGCGTTCGATGGAAAGGGTGTAACGATCGGTAACCGCGATGTCTTGACCGGGTCCCGATTTGGCCATCTTTTCAGCCAGGTTGATGGCATAATGAAGGAGTGGCTTCTGGGGGGTACGCTGTCGGTCGCCTGGCCTCTTCTGGATGTTCCGGGAAGGCAGCCGAAACTCAAATACAAGAAGAGAAAGGTTGAGGGCCGGCAACTGCATGAGCTTACTTATAATCTCAAATCCATCTGGGGGACGGAATTTCTGCGGATCCGGATGTTTTTTGAGCCTGAATCCTTTCGTCATGTGATGACGGAATATAAATTCCGGAGAGGCGATACGCCGGACTCTGTCGTGCTAAAGGAAATTTTTGAAGACTTCCGGGAAGCGGATGGCCTTATGCTCCCGCACCGATACAGGATTCATTTTCCCAGCACCAACTTTATCGGACATTGGACCGTTGAAGCGCAGCAATGGCGGAATAATGCCCCCATGGATGCCGAGCTTTTCAAAGCGAGGTCCTTGAGGTGATTCCCATTTACAATGAGGCGCAATTTGCCCCAAGGAGTTCTTGTAGCTCGGCGTTCCGGGAAATGGTCCAATGAATTCAGATATCAGCGATATAGCCATAGTCGGCGCGGGCATCGTGGGGCTGGCAACCGGGTTGGCCATCTGCTCCCGCTTTCCTCATCGCTCGCTGATGGTGCTTGAAAAGGAAGCGGAGCTTGCAGCCCATCAGACCGGCCACAATAGCGGTGTGATTCACAGCGGGATCTACTACAAGCCGGGTTCTCAAAAGGCAAAACTCTGTGTGGAAGGCGCGCGCCTGATGGCGGAATTCTGCGATGAAAATGGAGTGCCCTACGACCGATGCGGGAAAATAATCGTGGCCGTCACGCAGGAAGAACTCTCCCGGATGCAAACTCTCTACAGGCGCGGGATAGAAAATGGGATCCAGGGGTTGGAAATGATCGGCCCGGAGCGCATCCGCGAGATAGAACCGCATGCGAAAGCCTTGCGCGCCCTCTATTCTCCGAATACGGCCATTACGGACTTCACCCGGGTAGCGGCTGCGATGGCGGCAAAAATCGCCGACAGGGGCGGCAAAGTGATCCAATCGGCCGAAGTGCTGGCCATCAGACGCTCGGACGGCATTTTCCATCTCGAGACCTCAAGCCAAACCATTGGCTGCCGTCATCTCATCAATTGCGCGGGGCTTCACTCAGACAGAATTGCCCGAATGATGGGCCTGCGCATCGACAGCCGCCTGATACCCTTTCGCGGAGAGTATTATTTGCTGAGACCGGAGTGCCGTCTGGTCCGCGGGCTCATATACCCGGTGCCGGATCCGGAATTCCCTTTCCTGGGCGTTCATTTCACCAAGCGAATCCAGGGAGGCTATGAAGCCGGACCCAATGCCGTGCTTGCTTTGGCCCGGGAAGGCTATAAATTCCGCGACGTTTGTCTCAGGGATCTGCGGGATATGCTCTGTTTTGCCGGATTTTGGGCCATGGCGAGGCGCTATTGGAAAACCGAAGTCTACGAGATTTACAGATCTCTGAGTAAGCGGGCATTTCTCCGGGCGCTTCAAAAACTCGTGCCGGACCTGACAGGGAGAGATATCGCCCCCGGAGGTTCCGGCGTCCGCGCGCAGGTTGTCACGGCTGACGGATCTCTGGTTGATGATTTTTTGATAGTCGAGGCGCCCAATGCCATCAATGTCCTGAATGCTCCCTCGCCTGCGGCAACCGCTTCCATCGCAATCGGCAGACGCATTGCAGATCTGGCCGCCAATTCCTTCAGTTTGGCCCACAGATCCTGATTTCGCGGCGGACAGTGAAAAGGGATTGTGTCCGGCGACCGGCTGGGAAGATGGATGTCGGAAATCATACGGCTCCTGTCCCCCGGCCTCCGACTTCCTGCCCTAAATGGGTTTCGTGAACAGCATCTCAAACGTGTCCCAGATGCTGCGTTCGGCCTCATACGGAGCGTATTCAAGCCGGCATGTCCTATCCAATATCATGGTCGCCCTGCTTTTCCCGTACGCTTCCCATTTGCCGAGGCTCTCGCAGCTGGGATTGCCGGTGCGCGCGAAGGCCAGCCAGGCATCCTGGATCTTTTGCGACAATGCATCCGCATCCGGGCCGGACCCGCAAAATGTCCTATCGTAGTTGCCAAACACGAATCCAATTTCCAATGCATGACAGGAACCGAGCGCGCCTCCCATTACGGGTGACTTCCAGGTAAAAAGGTAATTGTAGGCAGGCTGGTTGTTTCCGCATTGCGCTTCAATAAGCCTGAGCGTCGGAATCCGGAACATCAGGTCCGTTTGTATAGCGGCCAACATTTCGACCGCGCTGCTGTTGTCTCCCCGCTGATTCCTGCCTTCTCGATATGCGGCGACAACACTGGAGACGTGCTTCGGAGGTATCAGGCTTTCCAGGCGGCGGATCATCTCCGCCTCATCAATCCTCTGCAAACCCGGATCCATTGCGGAGAACAGCTTAAATTCGTCGAGATTGGTGCCGGCCATCGTATTTATGCCGGCGGCAAAGCCCTTCTCAATAGACTGGAGTGGCATTTCCGGCAGCGCAATCCCGTCAACGACCGGTTGAAAAGGCGTGATCCGGCCGTCTTTTGCGAGCATGATCGCTGCTAATTTCTGCTGGGCCGCCATTACCTGGTCCGCGGTCAGAGAACGCAACGCACCGACATTCCTGCCCTCCAATCCAAGAATGCCGAAGAATTGAGCTGCCGTTTCCGAGCTTTCTTCGAGGGAGGTAACCGTGTTTGCCGCGCCGCTTTCCAGAATCGTTTTCTGAAACTTTCCGCGAGCAGCGGGCATGCCCATGAGGCAACCGATGCTCATCCCGCCGGCCGATTCTCCAAAAACCGTGATGTTATCGGGATCCCCGCCGAAGCCCCGGATATTTTCGCGCACCCAGTCTATGGCGGCGATCTGGTCCAGCAGGCCCTCGCATCCCGAGGCCGGAATTTTCCCTTCCGTGACTTCTCGCAGGTTCATGAATCCCAGCGCGCCGAGACGATAGTTGATGCTGACAAGGACAACGTCGCCGCGCGAAACGAGAGTGTTCCGCAAATACATCGGCTGCGATCCAGACCCTATAATAAAGGCTCCGCCGTGAATCCAAATCATTACAGGACGGCGCGCACCATCCAGGGCCGGAGTCCAGACGTTCAGAAACAGGCAATTTTCATCCTGCGCCTCATTGACGCTCAGGCTTGCGATCATCGCCGCGCCGGGCAATGGGTTTTGAGGCGCAATGTTTCCGAACTCCTTTGCGGGTCGAACTCCATCCCAGGGCTCGACCGGTTGAGGAGGCATCCATCGAAGGCCGCCGACCGGCGGAGCTGCGTAGGGAATTCCCTTAAAGACCAATTGTCCGTCTTCGTGCATCCCTTCAATTTCTCCGGATTTTATGCGGACGATGGGTTTCATGCATCCGGCCATAGCGCCTCCTTTGGGCGGAAACTTATTATCCGTAATCCTCATCGCTGCCGGCAGACTCACAGAGCGCGATAGTTCCGGGATCTGGCACCGTCACTTCAGGGGAGTCATGCCTTCTCCGTTGCTCCGCTATTCCGGGCGCATGAATTTGCAGCACACTGCCATGTCCCCATAGGACATCTTCTCATCCTTGGAGCGCGATGGGCTTCAACCTGCAAGAGAGCTAATATTGCCTCTGGGCAGGGCCGAATTTGTTCGGGACCGCCGGATTGTTCTCAATCAGCAGCAGGGTCTGGGCGTCTACAACATAGATGCCCATTGTGGAAGACGCCGCACCGAATAGCAGTGAAGCCACGCCGCGGCCGTTTGCGGACATGGTGAACGTTCCGGTCACCGCGATGCCTTCCGAGGGTTCGCCGGCTTCATTGATGTCCGCAATTCCCGATATGGTTCCGGCCTCTCCATCGAAAGTAAGCCGGCCCGAATATACCGAAGACGACCCCAGCTGTGTTCCGCGCAGCCCAAATCCATAGGTTCCGCCAATAGAGGAAGCGCTAAAGGGCCCATCGGATTGTTCGCCAATCCGTCCGCCGGAAGCAAGCCATAAGTCCCTCGAGATGAAAAAGGCTGACTGCGGCGAAATCATATACAACCTGAGATTGTCCGTTGCGCCCGTCCTTGCCATGGACGCGTATCCCTGTCCATTGGTATCAATCGTGTAGCTGCCCGTAAAGGGCACATCTGTCACAGTGCCGCCTCCGTCCCTGTCCTGAGTGCCGTTCGAAATGGCTCCATTGCCGTCGGCTGTGAAACGCCCTGCCCCAACCAATTGCGTGGGCGCATACTCGGGCATCCCGCCGCTGAGCTCGAACACCAGATTCCCGTTGAGAGAGGCTTTGGAGAATGGTTCAATGCTCTGGCGCAATGCCAGGCCGATCAGCCCTCTGTTGGCATCCGTGGAGGAGAAAATAAAGGAATCGGCCGAAAGCATGTAATAGATATAGTGGGTGGTCTGAGTGCCGGCCGAAATGGACAGCTGGCCGCGGCCCGTGGTGTTGTTCGCCGCGGTGTAGCTGCCCGTGAATGCCACGTTGCCCGCAACGGCGCCGTCGTCGTTGGTGTCCTGGATGCCGCTGGAAAGCTTGCCGGACCCGTTTGCCGTGAACATTCCCGCTGCCGCGATAAAATCCTGGGCAGGGGTGAGGCCGTCATAGCCGAAGGCAAACCGTCCTGAGAGCCCGTCGGAGAAACTGTCCGGGGCCTGCCTCTCCAGAGATCCCCACCCTGAGTCCTCTTCACCGAAAGCATTCAACCTTCCAGAATCCGCGCTGGACATGACCATGCGCCAGCCGATATCGTTGGCGCCATACAGAATGTTCAAAATGCCCCGGCCGTCAGGCCCGATAGAATAAGTCGCTGTGAAAGAAGCGCCGGCAATGGGCGCCGCCAGGTCATTTACGTCAAAGACCGCATTGGATATTCCTCCTGCGCCATCCGCCACAAAACTCCCGACGACAAAATACGGATGGGGCCCGTTCGCGCCCCAGAGGCGAAGCGTGTAGTGGCCTTGCAGGCTCGCATTCGAAAAGGTAAGGGTGACAATCGCGAGCGCCTTTTGGCTCGGATCCGCTTTCGAGGTGGCGGTCACTGTAACCTTTCCGGAAAGCGGAGGAGCCGAAGGAGCGGTGTAAAAGCCGGCGGCATCGATCGTTCCCAGCGGCCGGTCATTTCCCTCCGCTCCACTCAACTTCCAGTCGACGGCGGCGCTGGCATCAAACTGCTGCGTTGCACCTGCCGCCAGGATTACGGCTGTCGGAGAGATGGTGACGGAGCTCGGCGCGGTGATGGTGACCGACGCTGTCGCGGTCTTTGCCGTATTCAGTTGCCAGGCTGCCTTAATGGTGACGGTAGCCGGCGAAGGGACACTCGCGGGCGCCGTGTAGAGACCGCTCGAGCTGATTGTTCCGACCGTTGCATTGCCGCCCTGGATATCGTTGACGAACCAGGTGGCTGCCTTGTTTGCCGTGAACTGCTGCACCTTCCCCGCAGGAGTGACCGCCACCGCCGGTGAGACTGCCATTTTGGGATAGATTGTAACCGGAGACGTGTCGGACTTTGTCGTATCCGCAGCGGGAATCGCTTTGACGGTTACAGTGGCGGGATCAGGGACCGAAGCCGGCGCCGTGTACAGTCCGCCGTTCGTGATCGTGCCCACCGTTTCATTGCCGCCCACGATGTCGTTCACGTACCAGCTGACGATGTAACTGCCTTGGTTGACCTCCGAAGAGAACTGCAGCGTCTCGCCAATTTCAAGAGATCCGCTTGCGGGAGAAACAATGACGGAGACCGGGGGAGGCGGCGCAACATCATCGCCCCCTCCGCTGCCTCCTCCACAGCCTGTCAGTGTAACGATAGCAGCCAGCAGCAGGAACATTTTCAACGTTCGCATAGGGACCTCCATGGATCGCCGGTATGGAAAGGCGGGTTTGCCGCCCTCCATCCATTCGCCGTTTCAGATTCAGGTGTCAGGAAATCATGTCACCGCCAGCCTGTTTTAGCAGTCCTGGAAAAACCATCAGGTCTGATGTGACAGGTCTGATGTGAATGGAAGGCATTTTAAGTCCAAAAATCCTCCATGCAACATGAAATAATTCCCAGATTCCGTCAGGTGACGATGGTCACGGCCGGTGGCGATATTGCAGCAGATTATTCATCCGGGTCAGACTCGCACAGGGAATTCCCAGACTACCCGGTTTGCTGCAGATCCCGGTTTCATCAATCCGATCTTCCTGTTCTCCAACAAAAAATATGGCAATCGGCAGGCTATTTTCCTTATGCTGTCGGCCTGCGCACCTATATCTCATTGGAAAGGCAGGTATATTATGCGGAAATTTATGACATTCGTTGCAGTATGCATGTTGCTGTCCATAATTGCGGGCGGCTGCTCCTCACAACAAAGTTCCACCCAAACCGGTGACACGCAAAGCGGCCCGGCGCTCTCTGAGGCCCAGCCCTGCGACCGGGCTTGCCTCGAGGGATTCGTCGAAAAATACCTGGACGCGGCAATCGCCCATGACCCGAAACTGTTGCCGCTCGCGCCGGAAGCAATATTCACGGAGAACGGCCAGAGGCTGGAACTCCCCGATGCTCATTGGAAAATTATGACCGGCAAGGGGAAATACCGGTTGTTCGTTACCGACCCCGATGCCGGGCAAGTGGCCTGTCTGGCGACAATCCGCGAGGAAGGTCCCACTGAAGAAGGTATAGCTTCCGCCATCGCCCTCAGGCTAAAAATTAGGAACGGTCGAATCACGGAAATCGAAACGCTGATCCCGCGCCCGCAAATACCGAGGGGGCAAGCGGGAAGCGCGGCGCCGGCTCCGCGTTCTCCCAGCACTGCGGAGCTATACGAAAAGATGGGAACTCCCCATCCTTTGTACCTGGAGACCATCCCTCCGGCCGAGCGGATGTCGCGAGCGGATCTCATAAGGGTCGCCAACATGTACTTTGCCGGCTTGGAAAAGAACGACGGCAAGGGCGAGTATCCGTTCACGAACGATTGCGTCCGCATTGAGGGAGGCAAGCAGACCACCGGCGTTCCCTTGCGCCCCGGAGAGAAACGGCCGGACCCCAAAACGGCAACCATGTATTCGGCCAACTGGGGATGCAAAGAGCAGTTTGAATCCGGGCTGATACATTTCGTGTGGCGCATTCGCGACCGTCGATTCGTCGCGGTCGACCAGGAGCGCGGCATCGTCTTCAGTTTTGCTTTCTTTGATCACGCGCTCGGCAAGGACCGCACCTACCAGACGCCGGACGGGCGCACCCTAACAGCCGGCCCGATCCAACCCAATGGCTGGGAAATCGCTGAATTGTTCAAAATCGAAAAAGGCATGATCCGCCGGATTGAGGCCATCATGGTTTCGCCGCCATACGGGATGAACTCCGGGTGGAGCACATGGAAGGAGGGTTTGTCCAGCGAAGCGCGGGATGTGACGGGAGTCGCCGGCCGCTGACGCGTAATCGGCATTGCATCTACACGGGAACCCTGGAGGTCTCGAGCCCTCGCGGATACAAGCAGAGGGGCACGGAGCGCTGTGCCCCTCCGATCTTGATGCCGCAATCCGCATTTACTTGGCGGGCTGCGCGTAGTGGAATTCGTATTTTGAGGTTAGCGACACGGCCATACACAGGAACGGCTTTTGGAATTTAAGCGTTTCCATGGGGCAATGCCACACATCCTTAGGGATCACTACAACGGTCGGGACCGAGAATATGTGATCCACCTCTTCCCCCTTTGGCCCTATCTTGAAGTTTACCTCCGCTCCAAGATCGGTGCTGGAGGGATCGGACCCTATAAAGTAAATCACCTCGTCATGATCGTGGATGTGCGGCTCCTTGGACGCTCCCAACTGCCCCACCTTTGTCCCGAAAGCATAGATGATATTGCAGGGAAAGCCGTTGAGTTTGTCTGCCCCCATTGAAAACATCACGGTCTCGCCCATTTTACGTATGGGAATAGGGATGATGCATTTCCCATACTTGCTCTTCCCGTCCGCCATTTCGCGGGAGACACCCTGGATAAGAGGACCCGCGTTAAGGGTCCAGCCCAACATGGCATTTGCAGCTGCAACCGCAGCGCCGCCCACGGCGACTTCCCGGACGAAGCCTCTTCGCGACGTGCCATTTTGAATTCTGTCAATGAAACTCATTACAATTTCTCCCCTTTCCATATTTTTAATCATCTCTCAAGTGTGTCGATTGCGCGAATGCTCATGCTCATTCTTCCGCTGACTAAATTCTGAGCCGGAAGACGATCCGTGCCCATCCGCAGCGAACGGCCAAGGATTCCAACACCCATGTAAGCCTTGATCTGCCCAAAACCTGTGATCGTTACGCCTTTGGGCGCGCGGACCTGGGCTGCCTAGGCGTTGCTGGAGGACAGATTCTACCAGAAGCTCCGGCTGATTATATTCTGGGAATCGGCGCGAATGCTCAGGTTCATGCCTCCCTTGATCCGGAAAATCCTGCCGATGCTCCCGTTTTCCAGAGGGCGGCGCTGCTGGCAGCCATAACCCATGGTATGGAATCCGGCCGGCAAAAAAGCGGTGACGACAGTATAGAATCTATATCCATGACTTCTTTGCGTTTTGCAAAGAAGTTTTTCTTCCCTTTCAGAATCAAGTGTAGCTGACAGCTGAAAGCGCGCGGCCATCGCCCGTGTCAAGTATTTGGTTGCGGCCCCGAGCCGCGCTGGGATAGCCTCCGGCCGCCGCGCGGGTTCCATCGCAATGCCCCATCGAATTGACGTTATTGCCTGAATGGAAAACAGTCTGCTGTTCTTCAGGTTCGATCGGAGCTGCGCATGGTCTAGTTTTTCTGATTTCCTTGACCATGGTTGTGGCAACACCGGATCAAATGCTTCACGAGATACACAGCCGAAATGACCGATATCCCTGCAAGGGCGCCGATTATGGCGATAGGGTGGCTGAATGCTGCCGTGACCATAGCCCCGTACTTCGCACAATCGCACAAGTCCTGGTGCAGACGCACGTAACCATCGAACACACAATAGGCAAAAGCCCCGGATAACGCAGTCAACGCACCCAATAACGCTGCGCGCCAATAGTACTTCAGCCTTAAGCTCGGCCGCTTCATCGGCACTGATCCTGATAATTCCTCAGGCATATTTTCACCCTATAGCCTCATTATATTCCCAAGACACGGTTATATTGGAATACTACTTTTTAGAATTTTATAAACTGGTTGCACTATGGGGGGCAATCGCCCGGATCGGCGTGGAAGCATCTTTCCACAATCGCAAATCCGTATTTATGGCGGCATTCCGCGGCGAGGCGGGACGGCCCGGCGTTCGCCGCTACATTTGTGGTTTCGGCTTTTCAGAAACCGTGCCTGCATTGCGCAGGTCGTCAAATGACCCAATCCCCGATTGGCCCCCGCAGCGGGCGGGATCCCTAATCCTTGAACTCGGTCACGAGCGCGATGATGCTTTCCTTGGCATCGCCCAGGAGCATGCGGGTATTTGGAGCGAAGAAAAGCGGATTGTCTACTCCGGCAAAACCGGCTTTGAGCGAGCGCTTCAGCACGATGCACACCCGCGCCTGGTCCACGTTGATAATGGGCATTCCGAAAAGGGGGGTCCCTTTTTCCCGCGCTGCGGGATTGACCACGTCGTTGGCACCGATCACCACCGCCACGTCCACGGATGCGATCGTCGGATTTACATCCTGGGGCTCGACCAGCTGTTCGTAAGGGACCTGGGCTTCCGCAAGCAGGACATTCATGTGCCCCGGCATTCGGCCGGCCACGGGGTGCACGCAATACCGGACTTCGCAGCCGTTGGCTTCCAGCAGGTCCCCCAGCTCGCGCACAGCATGCTGCGCCTGGGCTACGGCCATGCCGTATCCCGGGACAAAGACCACCGATGAAGCGGCCTCGAGCATAAGGTAAGCATCCCCGGTGGACACGGTCCTGGCTTCGCCCCGGAAGGCTGCTTCGCCCGAGCCGGCGCCAACTCCTCCGAACATGACGTTGGCTAGGGACCGGTTCATAGCCCGGCACATGATGCTGGTCAGGATCAGGCCGCTGGCGCCTACGAGCGCTCCGGCCACGATCAGGACATTGTTCATTATTACGAAGCCCGCGCCACAGGCCGCAAGGCCGGAGTAGCTGTTGAGCAAAGAAATCACCACGGGCATGTCCGCCCCGCCGATCGGGATCGTCACCAACACGCCCAGGATCAACGAAACGGCCGCCAGTCCGATGAAAATCCCATAGGACCCACCCGGTTGCACACACACCCACACCGAAGCCGTAATTGCCAGGACGAGAAGCGCTGCGTTCAGGACCTTTTGACCGGAAAACAGCACGGGTTTACCGTCCATTTTACCGCCCAGTTTTGCATAGGCAATCATGCTGCCCGAAAAAGTCACTCCGCCGATAAGAACCGTCGCCCCGATGGCAATCAACGTGAATAGCCGCGCCGATGCCGGGCCGGTCTGGATAAGGTGGTACTCAGCCCAGCCGACCAACAGGCTTGCGAGGCCCCCAAAACCGTTGAAGACTCCCACCATCTCCGGCATGGCCGTCATCTTGACCCTTTGCGCAGCGACGCCGCCGATTACGGCGCCGCAGATGGAGCCCAGGGCAATCCATTCGTAGGACATGCCTGAATAGAGCAGGGTACCCACAATGGCCAGCAGCATGCCGAGAGAAGAGACCGTGTTGCCTTTGCGGGCAGTGTCGGCCCGGCTCAACTGTTTCAGCCCGACGATGAACAAAACAGACGCGGCAATATAGAGATAAGGGATGACGGCTTCGAATTTCATGGCTTACCCCGGTCCTTGCGCCTGAACATGCTCAGCATGCGATCCGTCACCAGGTATCCCCCGACAACGTTTATCATCGCCAGAGCCACAGCCAATGTCCCAAGAACAACCATAGCCGCCCCCTGTCCGGTGCCGGCTGCGATCAATGCACCGACGACCGTGATCCCGGAAATGGCATTGGAGCCGGACATCAGGGGGGTGTGCAGTTGGGAGGGGACCTTGGAAATCATCTCGAATCCAAGAAAGATTGCGAGCACGAACACGAAGATCAACAAACCCATGCTGTCCTCGTTCCCGCTCTCTTGCGCGGCCGCTCCTTCACTCCGCGCGGGCGCCGCCGCCGGTCCGGCCATGCCTTCGTCAGACGGCCCGGGTGAGGCCGGAACGGCGGCAGTTGCTGCAAGGATCAACAAGCCGCATATCCCCGCAATAAGCCACGATCTTTTCATCCCTTCTTCTCCCTCCGTTCGACCAGCGCCCTGAGGTTTTCGTTGCGGATCACCCCTTCGTGCACGATAAGACATCCGTCCATGATCTCGTCTTTTATATCCAGCTTCAATGTGTTCGTCCCGGCGTCCCAGAAGTGTTCGATAAGATTGCCGAGGTTGTTGGAATACATAAGGCTCGCATGGGCGGCGACACGCCCCGGGAGGTTGCCAATGCCGATCACACGGACTCCTCCGATGTCGACTTCACGGTTCAGCTCGGAACCCTCGACATTGCCGCCTGTCTCAACCGCCATGTCCACGAGGATGCTTCCCGGCTTCATACCTTCGACCATCGCGCGGGTCAGTATGCGCGGAGCGGGCCGGCCGAACACCTGTGCGGTCGTAATCACCACATCCGCCATGGCGGCGAGCTTTGCCATGGCGTTGCGCTGCAGTTCGAGCTGGCCCGGAGTCAACGCCACGGCATATCCATCTTTCGTCTGTCCGGTTTCCCCGAGGTCCACACGAACGAAACGCGCACCCAGCGACTGCACCTGCTCGGCGACTCCGGGACGCGTATCGAACGCCTCCACACGCGCTCCCAGGCGCCTGGCAGTGGCGATAGCCTGCAGTCCGGCCACACCCGCGCCGATGATGAACACCCTGGCCGGGGCAATGGTCCCGGCCGCCGTCATCATCATTGGAAATATCCGGTTCAGCCGCTCGGCGGCAACTATGACGGCTGCGTAACCGGCCAAACTGGCCTGGGAACTCAGAGAATCCATTTTCTGGGCGACGGTTGTACGCGGGATCATTTCCATGCAGATCGCGCTTACTCCGGCATCCGCCAAACCTGTCAGTATGTCAGGATTTTGGTAGGGATCGAGATGGCCGATATGGATGCAGCCTTTTCTCAATAGGGCCACCTCGTCGAGTGCCGGGGGGCGCAGAAGCAGCACGATATCGGCGGAACACAGGCAGCCGATTCTGTCCGCATTGACTTCGGCCCCGGCATCCTCATATTCGCTGTCGCGGACCTGGATGGATGCCGCCAAACCGGCCTCAACGACTACAGAGGCGCCGAGCTGTCTTAGTTTCTTAATGGTTTCAGGCACCACGGCAACGCGCGACTCGCCGGATGCCTCTTTGGGAACGAATAGTCTCATCCGCAGCCATCCTCCCTGCGATCTTGTACGGAAAGAATCCGTCTCAAGGGCTCCAAAGACAGGTTACCGTAATGGAAACCAGGATGCCAGCCGGGCTTGCAGCATGATCCCTAACAATTGCACGGCACGGGTTGCGCCGGCAGCGGGAACCACCGCAGGCGCAGGGAGGGTCCGTTAAAGCTGTGCAGACTTCATTCGGGAAAGGCCGCGTTAAGAGTCCGAAACAGCCTGCGCTGAAGCTCATCGGCAGCCGCCTGAGACCTAGTATCCTCCTCACCTATTCAAACTGCATTCCCCTTAATCTGATCCCCAAAAAAATCACAAATTACCAATAACCAATAACCAAATCACTAAGGACCCATTCTTTCCGGATATATAACCAACCCAATACGGGCAAAAAGTATTAAAGCTATTAAGCTTGGATGCTTGAACAAAATCACCGTGCCGACGCACCCCTAATCCCGCGCTAAGGCGCCGAGGGGCGCGTCATCCCTGCAATTCCTAAAACTTTTCTGGAGAAAATGCTTGACTTTTGATCATGGATGGGATACATAGCCAATCCATGGAAACCTTACAACGGATTGAGCTCGAAAAACAGCGGGATGCTTTGCTGGAACAATTGCACGGAATTGGCAACCTCATGCGCGGCACCCTGGTTCAGACGAAGGTCCGCTGCGGACGCAAAGGTTGTGTCTGCGAAACTGGCGAGAAGCATGTGAAGGTGCATTTGTCTCTGAATCTCCACGGGCGCACCCGAGGCTGTTATGTAGGAGAGCGGGAAGAAGCAGTTGCTGCCCTGATCCGCGAATATCAGCGTGCGTGGCACCTGATCGAACAGTTGACGGAAGTGAACCTGGAACTGATCCGCGGGAATCATCCGGGCGGACGACGGAGCAAGAAACGGAGATGAAAAATCAACGGATACTCCCTTATGTGGTTGAAGTGATGGATAAGCCGGAGGGGATCACGGCTTGGGCGGGACTGCCATCGGTGCTGGACGCCATAAGAGCCTTCGGTCTGGACGAGGTGGTTCAGCAACAGATTCGAGTGCGCAAGAGAAATCGGGGCTACCGCGAATCAAAGAAAGTCGAGGCGCTTGTTCTGCTTATGGCTGCGGGCGGCGAATGCGTCGACGATATCCAGATGCTGAAAGCCGATGCGGGATTATGCCGGCTGGTGGGGGATTTTCCGAGTGCGGATGCGCTCCTGACGTTTTTGTACGCTTTTCACGATGAGGCGCTGATCGAGAAAGCTCGGTCGCAATTGACGGGAGATCGAGTAGCCTTTATTCCTGAAGAGAACAGAGCGCTGCAGGGATTGGCGGAAGTCAACAAAGCCCTGGCGCATCGGGTGGCGGCGCAGGGGAGCTGCAGGCGGGCAACCCTGGACCATGATGCGACCATTCAGGAAAGCCACAAGCGCGAAGCCCAGCCGCATTACAAAGGAGGACGCGGGTACCAGCCCTCGGCCATTTACTGGGCCGAGCAGGATTTGGTCGTTGCCGATGAATATCGCGATGGGAATGTTCCGGCGGCGATGGAGAATCTGCGGCTCATCCGGCGGGGATTTGCGAGTTTGCCTGATTGGATTGAGGAGAGATACTTCCGAGCCGACAGTGCCTGTTACGACGAGCAGATACTGAAGTGGTTGACCAATCCCGAGCGTGAGGGCGGACCAAAGGGAGAGATTGGGTTCACGATCAGCGCGGACATGACCGCTGCCCTGCACGACGCGTGTGCGGCAGTGCCGGAAAATCTCTGGCAATTAGTGGAAGAGCGAGTCCATGAAACAGTGTGGTGCGCCGAGGTGGAATTTACACCGGGCAACTGGCCGAAGGATGCCAGGCCCCTACGCTACCTGGCTGTACGCTTTCGCGCCCGACAGGGAGAGCTGTTTGGCAACGGCAACTGCCTGAAATATCTCGCTGTGGTAACCAATCGAAACGGTGAAGCGATCGATCTGCTGCGATGGCATTGGCAGAAGGCTGGCACCATTGAGTTGGTCCACGACGTGAGCAAGAACGAATTGGCGGCCAGGGTGCCGCCCTGTGGCCGCTTCGGGGCCGACGCAGCATGGTACCGGCTTAGTTTGCTCACCTACAATTTACTGAGCGCGCTGAAGTCGGTGGCCTTACCCGCAGCAATGAGCAACGCACGTCCCAAGCGATTACGCTTTTCCCTGTTCAACATCGCCGGACGCATTGTCTCCAGAGGCGGGAAGCTCATCCTGCGAATCGCGGCCGACATCGAGCGGATTGTCAAGCTGATTGAAGCGAGGGCTCGTCTGGCAGCATTGCCAGCGGTAACCTGAAACTAATCTTCCGCCTGATCCCTCACCTCTCAGGGCGAAGGCTCGCCCAGCCGCATAATATTTCCCCTTGGGACTTCCCCTCACCCGAATCACTGAGTTCTTTAGCGAGAATGAGTGGCCGCGTCGTCAGTCCAGACCGGTTTTCTGCGGAGGCGTAGTGCCCCTCGGCACCTTAGCGCGGGATTAGGGAGACTGCATTGCGGTTGCGTCCTACGGCTTCCTTGTGATAGAAAGTATCAATCAGGCGGCATAATGAACAGGGAAATGATTCATCGAGTCGGTTTCTGGCACTGGTGGCGCGCGACAAGAAGATCCCGGGTCGATTGGCCGCCAGTCCCCTGAAACCGTAAAAGATTAGGGTGAGGAAGCCGCGAACGACTCGAGGCGTTTGCGGCTTTTTTTTTGTGCGACATGCGATTCTGAGAGCGAGATATGATTCAACCTTCATTGAAGGAAGTACTGAGCATGGCCGGGCAGGGATCGGTCATCCCTGTCCGCAAGGACATCCTGGGAGATCTTTTGACGCCGGCATCCGCATTTTTGAGGCTGGCCCAGGGACGGCGGAGAGTCTTCCTGCTGGAAAGCGTTGAGGGAGGCGAGCGCCTGGCCAGGTATTCTTTCATCGGATGGGATCCCTTCATCGTCGTGCGCGGCAAGGGCAATTCCGTCTGGACCGAATATCAGGGTGAAATCATCCGTGAGGAAGCCGGCGGCCTGTCCAGGCTGAGGGATATTTCGGCAAAATTCAAACCGGTTCCCATTCCCGATCTGCCTCCGTTCGTGGGTGGCGGCGTCGGGTATTTTGCCTACGATCTGGTCCGTCGGTTCGAGAACCTGCCCTGCCGGACCGTGGATGACCTGAACATCGATGATTACGAGGTGATGTATTTTTCCACGATTCTTGCCTTCGATCATTTGAAGCATAGGATCCACATCATTACCAACATCATTGACGATCGCGGCGGGCAGGGCCTGGAATCCAGGTATCAGGACGCTTTGCTGCGCATCGAGCAGATCGAGAGGCGCCTGACGGTCCCGATTTCCCTCCCATCGCCCGCTGCCAGGGAGTCCATTCCGGAGCCCGTTTCCAATCTGGGCGAGCCGAAATATCGTGCCAATGTGGAGGCGGCCAAATCCTATATTCGAGCCGGAGATATTTTCCAGGTGGTGCTGTCCCAGCGGTTCGCGATGAAGATCAGCTGCGATCCCTTCGATATCTACCGTGCCCTCCGCTTCATCAATCCCTCTCCCTACATGTTCTTCCTTCGTCTGGATGACCTGCATCTTGTGGGGGCTTCGCCTGAAATGCTGGTGAAGGTTCGGGACGGGAGGGTTGAGTACGGGCCGATTGCCGGAACGCGTCCCCGGGGCGATACGCCCGAGGAGGATGAGCAGCTTGGCCGGGAGTTACTGTCCGACGAAAAGGAGCGTGCGGAGCACATCATGCTCGTAGACCTTGGACGCAACGACCTGGGGCGGGTCTGCAAGTATGGCTCGGTTCAGGTGACGGATTTGATGCGCATTGAAAAGTACAGCCATGTCATGCACCTGGTCAGCAGCGTGGAAGGGGATCTTCGCCAGGGCCTCGATTGCTATCATGCTCTTGAATCCTGCCTTCCGGCGGGCACGGTATCCGGGGCTCCCAAAGTGCGCGCCATGGAAATCATCGAGGAATTCGAGCCCTGCCGCCGGGGAGTTTATGGGGGCGCGGTGGGGTATGTCGATTTCTCCGGCAATCTCGACACGTGCATCGCATTGCGTACGCTCGTCATCAAGGACGGCATGGCCTATATACAGGCCGGCGGGGGAATCGTGGCGGACTCCGAACCGGGGCGGGAATACGAAGAGTCCGTTAACAAGGCCAGCGCGCTGATCCGCGCAGTAAAATTCGCGCACGAAGGCCTGAAGTGATTGACGATTTGCGATTGACGATTGACGATTTAAAAAACCTCTGTGTTTCAGGGAGGGCGAGCCGATCTTATGCCGGCTTCCCCAATCGTCAATCGTTAATCGTCAATCGTCAATTTCCTGGGGGGTGGCATGATCCTTGTCATTGATAATTATGATTCCTTTACCTTCAATCTCGTGCAGTATTTGGGTGAAATGGGGCAGGAACTGAAGGTTTTTCGCAATGATGCCATCAGTCTGTCCGAGATTGAAAGCCTGGCGCCGGCAAGCATCGTTCTTTCCCCGGGCCCCGGCCGCCCCGAAAATTCAGGCATCATCATCCCGCTGATCCGCGAATTTGCCGGGAAAATCCCGATCCTGGGAGTCTGTCTCGGCCATCAGGCGATTGGCGCCGCTTTTGGCGGCGACGTCGTTCAGGCGCCGCAAATCATGCATGGGAAAACCAGCGACATTTTACATGATGGACGGACGATTTTTTCAGATTTGCCGAATCCGTTCCGCGCGACGCGCTATCATTCCTTGGTGGTTGCTCCCGCGACCCTCCCCGCCTGTCTTGAAGTGTCGGCGAAAACCGGGGACGGCGTCATCATGGGGCTGCGCCATCGCGTAATGACGGTTGAAGGAGTGCAGTTTCATCCGGAATCCATTTTGACGGAAACGGGGAAAAAAATGCTCTCAAACTTCCTGAATCTTTCGAGGGGAGCGTGAAACATGAACACCAGCAAACTGCAAACTGCGTTGGATTACAGGCTGCCCGGCCCGCTCAAGGGCACTGTCCTGGAAAAGGTCCTGCACGCCAGGGTGCATGAACTCATAGCCGCCCGTCAGAAGCTGCCCGCCGTGTCCATCGAAAGCGTACTGGAACGGGCCCCGGTGATACGACCCATCAGGAAGGCGCTGGCGCGGCGCAGGCCGGCCATAATTGCCGAAGTCAAGCGGGCGTCGCCGTCGGCCGGTTTGATCCGCAAGGATTTCGATCCGGCATCGATCGCGCTGGAATACCAGGATGCCGGCGCGGCCGCCGTTTCCGTTGTTACGGAAGTAAGGTACTTCCAGGGCGGACTCGAAATCCTTGCCCGTTTGCGCTGGAGCACAAAAGTCCCGCTGCTGCGCAAGGACTTCATCATAGATTCCTACCAGATCCTGGAGGCCCGCCACGCGGGAGCGGATGCTGTCCTGCTGATCGCCGCGCTTCTGGACGCTTCGGCGCTGCGCAGCCTGCGCGAGGACGCGGAGCGCTGCGGAATGGAGGCGCTTGTCGAGGTCCACAACCGGGAGGAACTCCAGCGGGCTCTGGATGCGGGCGCCACACTGATTGGCGTCAATAACCGCGATCTGCGAACGTTCGAGGTCAGCCTTGACGTGGCCCTGGATCTGGCACCCGGTATCCCCAAGGGGGTGACGGCCGTCGCCGAGAGCGGCATCCGCAGCGCGGAGGATATACGGAAGCTTGCCGACGCCGGCTATGGCGGATTCCTTGTGGGAGAACAGCTCATGCGGGCTTCGTCCCCGGGCGACGCTCTGCGCCAATTACTGGGAAAGGCTGGATAATTTTGGATTCGGAGTGCCTCATGAAGGTCAAAATCTGCGGGATCACCTGCTATGAAGATGCCGCGATGGCTCTCGACCTGGGCGTGGATGCGCTGGGATTCAATTTCTACCCGTCCAGCCCCAGGTATATCGATCCGGCGGCTGCGCGCTCCATTATCCGGCGGATGCCCCCGTTCACAACAGCGGTGGGATTGTTTGTAAATGTACCGGAACCGGGCGACGTTGCGGAGACGGCCCGACTGGCCGGCGTGCAGGTGATTCAGCTGCACGGGGATGAATCCCCGGACTATTGCCATAGGCTGGCGGACTGGACCCTGATCAAAGCCATTCGCATCGGACCGGATCCCCTCCGTGAGGATCCGGATACCTATCCGGTACAGGCCATCCTGCTGGACGTCAGGGACGAGGGCCTCTTTGGCGGCACTGGGAGATCTTTCGACTGGAGTCTTGCCCGGAAAATCGAAAGGACCCGCCCCATTATCCTTGCAGGAGGGCTTCGGCCCGACAATGTGAGGGAGGCGATACGTGCCGTATGGCCGTACGCCGTGGATGTGTGCAGCGGAGTCGAAAGCGTTCCGGGGAAGAAGGACGCCGGAAAGTTAACCGTATTCATGAACGAGGTGAGAAATGCCGACAATCCCCTTAACCGGCCCTGACGAGCGCGGACGCTATGGTTCTTATGGCGGCAGGTTTGTGCCCGAGACGCTGATGGGCCCGCTGGAAGAGCTGGAAGAGGCCTACCGGCAGGCGATTCAGGATCCTGCCTTCCAGGCGGAGTTGGACGATCTTTTCAAAACCTATGCCGGCCGCCCGACGCCGCTTACGCCGGCCCGGCGCCTGGCGGCGCACATCGGCAAGGGGCGCATTTACCTGAAACGTGAAGACCTGACCCATACCGGCGCGCATAAAATCAACAACGCGCTGGGACAGATCCTGCTGGCGAGACGCATGGGCAAAACGCGTATCATTGCCGAAACCGGCGCGGGACAGCATGGAGTGGCGACCGCGACCGTCGCGGCCCTGTTCGGCATGGAGTGCGAGGTCTACATGGGCACGGAAGATATGCGCCGCCAGTCGCTGAACGTCTTCCGCATGCGCCTGCTGGGCGCAAAGGTGGTCCCCGTCGACTCCGGCAGCCGCACGCTGAAGGATGCTATCAACGAAGCCATGCGCGACTGGGTGACTAACGTATCCAATACTCACTATCTGCTGGGATCCGTGCTGGGCGCCCATCCCTACCCATGGATCGTTCGGGATTTCCAGGCCGTTATCGGCCGGGAAGCGCGCGCCCAGATCCTGGAAGCCGAAGGAAGGCTGCCGGATCTGCTCCTGGCCTGCGTCGGCGGGGGAAGCAACGCGATAGGGCTCTTTTATGATTTCCTCGGCGAGCCCGGGATCCGCATGGTTGGGGTTGAAGCGGGCGGCAGGGGCACGGCGCTCGGACAGCATGCGGCCCGTTTCAGCGGCGGCAGGAAAGGCGTCCTGCAGGGGACTCTGAGCTATGTCCTGCAGGATGACAACGGCCAGATCGCGGGGACTCACTCCGTCTCGGCAGGGCTCGATTATCCTGCCGTCGGTCCCGAGCACTCTTTTTTGCATGACAGCGGGCGGGTGCAATATACATCGATCCCCGATGACGGCGCGCTCGAAGCGTTTCAGCTTCTGAGCCGCCTGGAGGGAATCATCCCGGCGCTGGAAAGCGCGCACGCCTTCGCGGAGTTGCTCCGCCTCGCGCCCGAATTGGACCCGGACACCCTTGTGATCGTGAACCTGTCCGGCCGGGGGGACAAGGACGTAAACCAGGTCGCCGGAATTCTTCAGGAAGATCAATTATCCTAATTTTTATTTCGAATCACGAAATACGAATCAACAGGAGCCATCATGATCCGGAGGATAGGGAAAAAGTTCCAGGAGCTCAAAGCGCGTGGAGAAAAGGCCTTCATCCCTTTCATCGTGGCAGGGGATCCCGATCTGGAGACGACGGTGCGGCTTGTGCCGGAACTCGAGCGCGCGGGGTCTCACGTGATCGAGCTTGGCATACCTTTTTCCGACCCGGTCGCCGACGGGCCGACCATACAGCGCGCCGTTGCCCGCGCCCTGAGCCATCAATACGGTTTCTCGGATTTCCTCGGAGCGGTCAGGAAAATCAGGGAGCAGACGGATGTGCCACTGCTCCTTTTCAGCTACTTCAACCCGATCTTCCGGTACGGGCTTGAAGACCTGGCGCGCGACGCCCGGGCTTCGGGAATCGACGGGGTGCTGGTGACGGACATGACTCCCGAGGAGAGCGATGAGTATCGTGAGTGCATGGAAAAGCATGATTTGGATTGCGTATTCCTGGCAGCGCCGACCAGCGGCGCGAAGCGTATCGCCAGGATCGCACAATGCTCGCGGGGCTTTGTTTATGTGGTTTCCCGTACGGGAATCACCGGAGCCCGGCAGGAATTGTCCGCCTCCATACTTCCGACCGTTGAACGTGTGCGGCAGCACACGCAGCTTCCGGTCGCCGTCGGATTCGGCATATCCAGCCCGGAGCAGGTGCGGTCGGTTTGGAAAATTTGCGATGGAGCCGTTGTGGGAAGCGCCATTGTCGCAGAAATGGAAAAGGTCCAAGATCCACGCAGCATCCCATCCGCGGCAGCGGACTTCTGCCGCCGGCTCCTGGGGCGCTGAGCGCCCCCGCCTCAGCCCTATAGCGCATATCCTACATCCCATTTCGTGAGGACAGGTCTCCAGACCCGTCCTCACCCAATCAACATCAAATGCTGAGGAAGTCCTATTTATTTATTGTTTTTCAGCGTACGTCAGCGTTTATCGGCGTTCGTCGGCGTTAAAATTTATCAAACTGCTTGATGGACATGAAGCCTTCGGCTCCCCTGTGAAGCGGGATGAAGACTGTGTTCACGCCGCCCGGCACCGCGGCCGTTATTGCAGCTATCGCTTTGGCAAAGACTATCAGCCGATCGTGGAAGCCATCCTGCGGGAAGTACGATCGCTGTCATCCACCCGAAGGGCTTCACAGATTCGAAAAATCCCAATCTGCCAAACCTGGCTTCATGCCAGAAAGTCTACCAGGGGTTTTGGTTCCCATTTCGGGGCAAATGGGATATAAGATAATGCCTTCCTGCTGTAAACAGTCCGGTAGCTGTTTGTCTCCAAAATAAAGGAGAGGGTGCTTGTTCAATATAGATTTCCAGCCCGTGGGGCGCCGCGGTGATTGCTCCGCGGATCAATCGCTGCTGGAGTGCGCCCGCGAGCTCAATGTGGACCTCGTAAGCATATGCGGCGGGGCGGGCACTTGCGGCCACTGCAAAGTTCAGGTTGTGTCCGGAGAAGTCTCGGAACGGACTTCGGAAGATGCGTCCATCTTCACGGAAAGCGAACTGACGCAGAACCTCCGCCTAGCCTGCCGGACTTACCCTCGGAGCGACGTGACGGTGCACGTTCTGCCGGAATCCCTGACGGCTCCGCAACGCACCCAGGTTGAAGGCCTGGAACTTGCCGTCAAACCGGAGCCTCCCGTGCGAACCCTGAAGGTGCAGCCGGCGGCCCCCTCTCTCGGTATTCCGGAGTCGGATGATCAAAACCTCTGGGCCGCGCTGGCACAGCGGCATGGAGTGCCATCCGGACGGATCGATTTGAGAGTCCAGCAAACTCTTTCAACGCGGTTGCGCGAGGCGGATTGGAATGTGTGTGTGGCTCTGCGCGGCAACGAAATCGTCGCGTTGGGTGCGACGTCTACGCGATGGCTTGGCCTGGCCGTGGATATCGGCACCACAAAGATTGCCGCCTACCTTGTGGATATGGAGAGCGGAAAAACCCTCGGGTCCAAAGGATTGATGAATCCGCAAATTTCTTATGGGGAGGATGTGGTCGCGCGCATCTATGCCGCCAGCAAAGCTCCCTCGAATGCGGCCAAGCTTCAGGCCCTGCTGGTGGATGCTCTGAATCAGACCTCCTCCAGCCTGTGCGCCGAAATCGGAGCCAGCCCGTCGGATATCGTTGAAGCGGTTGTCGTCGGTAACACTGCCATCCATCACCTGTTTTTGGGATTGCCGGTGCTTCAGCTGGGAATGTCCCCTTATGTGCCGGCAGTCCGATCGGCCGTGGATATCAAGGCCCGGGATATCGGACTGCGCATCGCCCCGGGCGGCTATGTGCACCTGTTGCCGAATATCGCGGGATATGTCGGAGCGGATCACGTGGCCATGCTTCTGGCGGCGCAGATAGGCGACTTTCAAACCACCGTGCTGGCCATCGACATCGGCACCAATACCGAAATATGCCTGAACCACAACGGCAGGATGACCAGCGTTTCCTGCGCTTCCGGCCCGGCCTTCGAGGGCGCCCACATCAAGTATGGGATGCGCGCCGCGCCCGGCTCCATCGAGCATGTGCGCCTGTCGGGTGACAGACTGGACGTCCAAACCATCGGCGGCGAACCCGCAGTCGGCATCTGCGGATCCGGCTTGCTGGACGTCGTGGCGCAGCTCCGGCTGAACCATATCCTGGACGTCACGGGTCGGATGACTCCGCACCCGAGGGTACGCAATCCAGACGGGCAGATGGAGTTCGTGCTCGTGGAACGCCCGGGGAAGGAGGCGATTACGGTCTCCCAAAAGGATGTGCGGGAGCTTCAGCTGGCCAAAGCCGCCATCCGCCTGGGCATCAGGGCGCTGGCCGAAGCGGCAGGGATGACGGAAAGCCGGATCGATACCGTCATCATCGCCGGCGCATTTGGGACGTTCATTGACGTGGAGAGCGCCACAACGATCGGCATGCTCCCTCCGCTGCCATTGGAGCGTTTCAAACAGGTCGGCAATGCGGCAGGGACGGGAGCGCGTCTGGCGCTCATTTCCGACAGCCAGCGCGCGCTTGCCCGGCAAATTGCCTCGCGCGTTGGGTATATCGAGCTGGCATCCATACCGGATTTCAGCCGGAAATATGCCGAGGCGAGTCCCATGTCGAACGGAACCGTGGATTAGCCCGGGGAATTCGGCTGTTTCCGAGATCGGGGATCCGTTGGCCTCCGGGATTCTGGAATTGGGGGCCGGAAAGGCGCAGGGACGCGACAATTTCGAATCCCGGCCGGGCTGTTCTGCTGTACAATCTAAATCCGCCATCTGGAGCGGAAGCAGTCATCATAGAGGAAGGCGGATCTGCTTTTTTGCCAGTACCAATCGACTGGTTACGAGTGAAAGGGGGCAAGGATGATTGAAAAGGAGAAGCTGGTTAATATTTTTGGGGCCGGTAATGTGAGTTACGACCCGACGACGCTGGACGCATACTCCAGAGATATAAGCTTCGTCACCGCCATGAAACCGTCGTGTGTCGTCAAGGCGGCCAACGTTGACCAAATAAAGAATATCGTGAAACTGGCCAATGAAACTCTGACGCCGCTGGTGCCTGTTAGTTCAGGCCCGCCCCATTTCCGGGGCGATACTGTTCCAGGCATCGGAGGAGCGGTGGTCGTGGATCTCAGCGGGATGAAAAAGATCATCCTGGTCGACCGGCCGCGCAGGGTTGCCATGGTAGAACCCGGCGTGACTTTCGGCGAGCTGATACCGGCAGCGGAGAAGGAAGGTCTCAGGCTCAACATGCCGCTCCTGCCGCGCCAAACCAAGTCTGTCGTGGGCAGCATACTCGAGAGGGAGCCCGTGATCATGCCCAAGTATCAATGGGATATCTCGGACCCGTTGGCCTGCACCGGCCTTTTCTTCGGATCTGGGGATGAGTTCAGAACCGGCCAGGCCGCAGGGCCGGGAACCATTGAGGAACAGTGGGCCGTCGGCGGCCTTCAAAAGGCGCCCTATGGACCCGGCACGGCATCCTGGCACAGGCTGATCCAGGGAGCTCAGGGGACCATGGGCCTGGTCACGTGGACATCCATGAGATGTGAATTGCTTCCCAGTCTGGAGGAGCCTTTCGTCGTCGGTTCGTCCAAAATCAGCGCGCTGCTTGATCTCACTTCCTGGCTGATCAGGCTCAGGATGGTCAACGAATGTTTCATCCTCAATAACACCAACCTTGCGGCCATTTTCGCGGAAAAATGGCCTGTGGACTATCAGGCTCTCAAGGATACTCTGCCCGAATGGACTCTCTTCTACACGGTGGCTGGCTACGAGTTTAAGCCCGAGGAAAGGGTCAACGCTTACCTGAAGGACATCATGGATTTAACCCAGCGCCTGGGGCTGGAACCCGCAAAAGCTGTCGGCGGACTTTCCGCAAACGAGATTCTGAAGACGGTGCGGAAGCCCTCCGGGGAACCCTATTGGAAGCTTCGCGGCAAAGGAGCCTGCCAGGATGTGTTCTTCCTGACCATCAACGACAAAGTGCAGGATCAGATCGAGGCTATGGATGAGCTGGCGGACAAGTCCGGTTACGCCATATCCGATATGGGGGCATACATCCAGCCGGTCGTGCAAGGCACCAGCTGCCATTGCGAATTCAATCTCTTTTATGACCCCCGCAACTCGAGGGATCTCCAGCGGGTCCAGGAATTGACCATCTCGGCCACAAGGGGCCTGATGGCTAAAGGAGCTTTCTTTTCAAGACCGTATGGAGAAACTGCAGGCATGATACTGAACAGAGACGCAGCCAGCGTTGCCGTTCTGAACAAGTTTAAGAAGATCTTTGATCCCAACAACATTATGAATCCGGGGAAAGTCTGCTTTTAGCGAGCTGAAAAGAGACTGTTGACCCAATGATCATAGGAGGTTCCGAATATGGGACTTGAACAGTATAAGGGCGATATGGAGATGTGCTGCCGGTGTTCAGCCTGCAAATTCATACCCCTGCAAAAGGTGGCCGGATATCAGTTTGCTAACGTATGTCCCAGCATATCGAGATTCAATTTCCACAGCTATTCAGGCGGCGGCAGAGTAAACATCGGAGCAGCAATGTTGAGGGACGGATTCAAATACACCGACAGGCTCCTTCATATAGTTTACAACTGCCAGGTGTGCGGCGCCTGCGGCGTTTCCTGTAACTATGCCATGGATATGGAAGTCACGGAGCCCATCCAGCAGTTCCGGATCAAGTGCGTCGAGGATGGCAAAACAAATCCCGCCCTGGAAAAAACAATCGCCGGCCTGCGGGCGCAAGGCTCCATGGTGCCCGTAGCGGGCAAGAGGGGCGACTGGGCTTCCGGTTTGAACCTCAAGAACGCTGCCAAAGAGAAGGTGGACGTTCTCTTTCACGTCGGATGTCTCACCAGCTACGACAAGAATATGCAGAAGCTGGCCAGAGCCACCGCAAAGATCCTGCAGAAGGCGGGGGTCAATTTCGGCATCGCGGGCGACGCCGAGACATGCTGCGGCGGACGGGCTTATCAGATGGGGTACAAAGAGGATTTCCTGAATCAGGCTAAGAAGAATATGGCCATGATCAAGGAAGCAGGCGTCAAGACCGTTGTGACGGCCTGCGCCGATGGGTATCAGGCTTTCAAAGTGCTTTATGATCAGTACGGCCTGAAGGGGAATCTCGAGGTGCTCCATATTTCCGAATGCATCGACAGCCTGGTTCAGAGCGGCAAACTGAAGCTGTCGCGGAAGGTCGACCTCGCGGTTACCTACCACGACCCGTGCCGGCTCGGCAGGCTGGGTGAACCGTGGATACACTGGGAAGGAAAGAAGAAGCCGGGAGACCGGTTTGTTTTCGATCCGCCCAAGCCTTACCGGCGGGGCAGCCATGGCGTTTATGAGCCGCCCAGGAATGTCCTCAAGAGCATTCCCGGCGTGAAATTTGCCGAAATGACCAGGATCAAGGAATATTCATGGTGCTGCGGCGCCGGCGGCGGCGTCAGTGATTCAAATCCTGAATTTGCCAAATGGACCGCTCAGGAGCGGCTGGAAGAGGCCCGGTCCACAGGGGCTGAGGCGATTGTTACCGCCTGTCCCTGGTGTGAGCGGACTTTCAACGAAGCGGTCCGGGGGAGTGGAAGCAACCTGAAGGTCTACGATATCGTCGAACTCGTCGAACAGGCAACTCAATAAGGGGGTGACCAATCATGGCTTTGAGCAAGGAAATATATTCGGCTTTCCAGGATGTAGTGGGAGAGGAAAATATCTGCGATGATCCGGTCATCATGCCTTCGTATCACTCGACCGAGCACGCAGCGGTAATCCTGCCGGGAAACACGGCTGAGGTCCAGGCAATTGTCAGGCTGTGCAACAAATACAAGCTGAAAATGCGGGCCGTATGCACCGGATGGACGGGAATATTTCCTCCCGGGATCATTTATCTCGACCTGAGGAGGATGAACCGCATCATCGAAATCAATGAGAAGAACATGTACGCTGTAGTGGAGCCCTATGTCATCACGGCACAGCTTCAGGCTGAGCTGATGAAGCGGGGCCTGCACCTGAACGTCAAAGGGGCCGGGGCCAACTGCGCGGCTATGCTCAGGGGGCACGGACACCTGGATCAGACCACAAGCGGCGACGACCGGAACCATCTGGCGATCGAGTGGGTCACTCCCGAGGGAAACATCGTCAAATCAGGCTCGATGGGATCCTCCGATGAGTGGTTCTGCGGCGACGGACCGGGTCCTTCCCTGAGGGCCATCCTGACCAGCGCGGTGCCGCCGGGTGTGACGCCGGGCGTGTTCACCAAGGCCGCGCTGAAAATCTATCACTGGCCGGGCCCCAAGCAGTTTCCCGTGCAGGGGGTATCGCCGGACTATCACCTGAGCGAAATACCGAAAAACATGATGGCGCGGTATTACAGTTTCCCGTCGGTTGAAAAGATGTGGCAGGCGGAAATAAGGCTCGGGGAAAACGAGATAGCCTTTGAACTGATGGGGTTCAATGTGGCGATGGTGGCCGCCAATATCGCCAAAAACAATGAGGAAGAGGAGGTTCTCTTCAAGAAATTGAGCCAGGAAGTGCAGGGGCCGGGTTTCTTTGTGATACTGGCCGGCAACTCCGCCGCCGACTTCGAATATAAGAAAATGGCGCTCGAGCAGATCGTTAAGGAGGCCGGCGGGAAGTCTCTGAAATCGATCGAGGATCCCAGGACCGAGGGGATCATCATGTGCCAGTGCGTGAGGATTTCCGCCTCGATCCGCGAGACCTTCCGGCCCGGAGGAGCCTTCAAATCGATTCCCGTCATGGGACAGAGGGATTTGACCATCCGGTGGGCCGTGGGGGCCGGCAAAGCGAAGCTGCCCCTGATAGAAAAAGGCCTGATTGTGGACGATGGCGGAGGCTTTTTCGGATGGGGCGTCGAGCAGGGGCATCTCGGCAAAACGGAGATCTTCTGCAAATTCGATCCCCAGAACCTGGAGGCCAAAGCCGCCGTGGAGGCCTGGAGCAAAGAGCAAAGCGCGAGGGCCTTTAATGAACGCTACTTTGCGGTGCTGATGGGCCCTGTGGATGAAATGAGTCCGGGATTATCCAACTTCAATCAGTGGTGGAACAAGATCGAGAAAGCCATCGATCCGAACGGCGTGTCTCCCGGGGCCGGCGCGCTGGTTTAGTTCCTGCCTATCCTGCAAAAACGCAGCCACGGATTTCACGGATTGATATCCGTGGGATCCGTGGCTTTTTTTTAATTGGGTGCAAGCGATGCGAAGGCTCAGGATGATGATCGGCGATGCTGCAATCAACGCGGAACTGCTGAACACGCCGACCGCCGATGCGATTTGGGACGCCTTACCGTTTGACTCGCGGGCGGAGACTTGGGGCGAGGAAGTCTATTTTTCAACTCCGGTGACCGCGAAGCTCGAGCCGGAAGCCCGGGACGTGGTGGAACCCGGTGAACTGGCTTTCTGGGTGGCAGGGAACTCCATCGCGATCGGTTTCGGTCCGACGCCGGTGTCCCGCGGCACGGAGATCCGCCTGGTCGAGCCGACAAATATCTGGGGCCGGGCGCTGGACGATGTGACACAACTCCGCCGCATCCGTGCCGGCGCGCGCATCCGCGTGGAAGCCTTGTCTGGCTGAGCCGGCATGGTGGATATCGGGAGTTTTCGCCCGGGGCCTCGATGCGCGACAAAGGGACCCTTATGGCCGTGATGGATCCACGGCAGGGGTATCCCCTCAAGAGCCTATTGCTAATCCACATACGAGGGGCATCGTACAATTACATCATTCTTTGAATTTCGCAGTTTTTGGATCGTGAAGCCTCCAATGCGCGATTCGGATTCGGCTCATTTTCCCTCCCGCCATTTCGTAGAGAACCCAGTTGGTCGAAATAACGGGTTGCCCCTTTTTCCACTGTACGCGTCCGACAACCGGTTCCGTATCCTTGAAAGGATGGAATTCGGTATAAAGCTCGGCAAACACACGATCTTCGCTTGACATAAAATCGCGCAATTCCAGGACTTCCTTAACAACGGAAGAAAGCTGTTTATAGCTTTCGATAAATTCCTGGGGGCCATATAGCGTCCGGGCCTGCACTGCGGGGCCTATAGCGTTGTCGTAGTATTCCACCGTGATATTTGGAGTGAAGTAACTGGCAACGGCGCCGAAATCCTTTCTGTTAAAGCAGGCGATATATTCCAGAAATTGTTCTCTGGTCATTGCTCCCCTAATTGGCTCTCTACCTGGTACCATTTGGTTTTCATTCATACTCATATCTGCTTCTCCTGGGCAATGTTTTATCCTGTCAGCCTATAGTTTTTGCTTTATGCTTTTCGTGACAGACCCGGCTTAAATATTCCTGCATGCTTCCATTATCCGGCATCTTTCCATTATCGGGCATCAAGCAAGAATGCGCAGCCTAAATAATTACGCCTGCACGGATCCTCGCTGTTTCCAGGGACGCTGGATCATGCTGCATAGTGACAAGGATCAGCTTCATCCTTTTGGGCAATTTCCGTGGAACTTCACTTAAGCCGGGATTTACTACTATGTAATCATAGTGCGAACTATGGATCGGCTTCTCCAGGCTTAATCCATTACTTGTGGAGATCGAGACGGGAGATATACGGATCCCTGGGGCTACAATCCATTTCTGAAGCTGCGCAATAATGAAAGAAGCATTGGGCCAGAATTCCGGAGGAAGGATTCGCAATATCGATGAATTGGGCTTGATCTGGGCAAGTTCGCTGATCGTGTGCTCCGTATAGTGCATCTCAATGGGAATGATATCTATTTTTCTACTGGGAAGCTGTGACCGGATTTGATCCCGCATGATATGGTTCACCAGGACTTTTTTTAAATTGGAGCCCTTTCCGAGTGCATCCCTCAATTCCGGGGCGGTCAAGCCGATTACCGGAACCTGCCAAACCCGCGAAATCTCTGCCGCTCTTTTAATTGCAATTTCCTTTTTCAGGTCGACATAGGCGAGGAATGGGGTGTGACTCTCTTCTTCCTGTGCGTACTGGCTTAAATATCGAGCAAATGCAGTTGGGGAGACACCCAGCCGGCACGCATGAGAGAAGACATCCCTGCTTAGTTGGCGGCATTTCTCATTTTTCGCATGAGGAGAGACTGCGGCGGTGGAAACAATCGCCCCTTTCCCGTGAGTCAGGATCAGCAGGCCGGACTGCCGCAGGTTCACATAGGCCCGGTGTATTTGGCTGCGCTTGATTCCGGTTTGCTTCTCCACGTCGCGGATGGAAGGCAACGTGTCGCCGCTTTTAACCACTCCCATTGCCACGGCCAGCTTGATTTGTTCCTGGAGCTGTTTTACAACGGACACGGGACTGTTCGGAGCAATAAAAAACTCCATTGCATTTTCTCCTATCCGACAATCCAGCAGTCTGAATTCCCATCGTGCATCCAATCAGCTCATGGCTGGTTCATTACATTGGTAAACCCCCGGCAGAGCCGGGGGACACAAAGAGTTTGACCGCTCGGTATTTTGAAACGCCGAGAAACGCTGATAAAAGCGCTGACAAATGTCGATTTGTTCGGCAAGGGTCGGCGTTTGCCCGCGCAAGTCAGCGTTCAAGACCGGCGTAACTCCTCCAGCCGCTTTGAGCGGTACAAATCTTTCAAGCCTCCGGCTTTGCCGGAAGTACCTGACTTTAAGGCTCCCCGAATGAACCAAAAATCTCCATGGCTCTACCCTGCAATACGAGGAGAGCTTTATTGGAGCCCGGAACTAACGATATGAAATATCCTTGTGCCTTTCAAGACAAACAGACGCTTGGAACCCAGTCCCGCAATGCCGCTTTACTTTGGCTGTATTTCAGAAACTTTCAGCGTGTACTTGGGGGTTGCCCCGATTGTGAATGTGAGCACGGGGCGGTCTATTCTGTTAAATTGCATCGGGCAGTGCGCAACGTTTGGCGGAACATATATAAGGCAGCTTCTGGTTATTACATTCTTTACGCCGCCGACGTACAACTCAATTTCGCTGCCCAGATTATATGGGTCCTGCTGACTTCCGGCGCCGATAAAACCAAATATCTCGGCCCATTCATGGCGATGTTCGGGATGGTTGGGACCTTTCTCGGTCCCTTTCCATAACCATACAAAGTCAAGATAAGGAGCGCCCTCCACATTGTCTGCATCCAACAAGCGGATAGCCTCGATTGTAGAGCTTCTCTTTTTCTTTGCCTCGGCTGATCGCTTCTGAGCTTCCGGAGAAATCTTGTTGTAGTCAACATCATAGGAGATATATTTGGCGTAGTTTCTCTCGGCCGCCTTGTCCGTCTTGAATTCGGTCATTATCGGCTTGTACGGAACTGACGAGCCGGGAGCTCCCGAAAAGAAAAGAATGGGGGCGTCGATCCGGACGAATCTAATGGGGCAATGGTTCATTCCCTTGGGTATATAGATGAGGCAGTCCTTGGTTATGGAGTATTTTTCGCCGCCCAGCCAAACCTCCATTTCCCCACCCAGGTCGTGGGGATCCTTCTGCCCTCCCTTGGTGCCGATGAACCCGATAAATTCGTCAAAATCATGGTAATGCTGTTTTTCGTTGTAACCTTTTGCGTTTCCCTTCCATAGCCAAACGAAATCCATGTAAGGAGCGCCTTCTATCCTGGATGGATTCATATTCAGCAGGCGCGTGGATTCCACGGTGGTCTGTTGTTTCAGCCGTTCCTCTTTCCTTTTTGCTTCCTGTTCCGGAGTCATTTTCGGCATCTGGTAGTCCCATATGAAATTTTTTGCATATGGACCCTGTGCCTGTCCAGTTGCCCGCTTTGAAATTACTGCAACACCGGCGGACGCCAGAAGCAAAACCAAAAACGCAAATGCTGCTTTTCGAAATTGTCGTTGCATGTCAGGTTCCTCCCTGCAGAAAGGTTTTTTCTCTTTACTCTTTAGCGCGGGGCACGGATTCCTTTGCGCATGCATAAAGCTGCGTTGATCCTGTACCCGTTTTTCACGTTGTCATTCGCTGCAGTAACAACCAGTTCGAATGGGGCCGATAGACTCTCTGCGGTTTTTCCATCCGATTTTTTTCATGAGGCGAGAGGTCTGTCTGGCTGCTCCAACCGAATCGATTTGTTGTGCGGGCCGGCACGCTGTCGGCCCGCACATGCTTCCATGTCTTTTCAATTCATCCGCGCTCAGCCTCAAAATGAGATTCGGGCGACTATCAAGCCCGAACGCGGCGGGCTGGCCATCGATTCGCAAAGCCTGGGTATTGGCGGGAGCCCCATTGACGCGCACGTAATTTCTATCCGCATATGCGGCGCCGGGTATCAATTGGGTTACGGCATAGGGATTGCGAATGTTCGCTTCGAAGCCCAGCATGGGAAGATCGCCCATGCGTTCAGAACTGACGTTGTGGCTCAGCTCCCCGCTTTCCGTCCTCAGCAAGGCAGCGTCCGCGTCAACCGTTACCGTCTCATTGATGCTGCCCACCTCCAAAATGATGTCGATTCGCAATGTTTGCGCCACCATAACGGTGATGCCGGTCCTGGTATACTTCTTGAATCCGGGGACCGAGACGGATAACTGATAGCTGCCCACAGGCAACTGTGCGAGCGTGTAATTGCCCGTCCCTGTGGTCGCTGCCTGGTAAATGGATCCTGTGGACATGTTTTGGGCTTCAATGGTTACGGCTGGAACGACGGCACCGGCTGGATCGGTTACGGTGCCGGTTATGGTGCCGCGGTCGGACTGGGCAAAAGCTGCCCAGGCTATAAGGCAAAAGCTTGCAGCAACGAAAATTCGATGCATGGTTTCTATCCTTCGCACGATGCCTGTTGGATGCTTCCGAAGGACGTGCCGTCATGTCTTGTGTCAGGAGCCAAATGCCTTGGTACCCGTAATGGCGGGAAGCTGAGCGACCTCGAGCATACGCCAGGCTGGGTGTGGCAGGCATCCATCCTTTTTACGCAATATGTTGAGCCAATACCCTGTTTCACCTGTTGGCATCATAGGGATTCCCCTTACATTGTCAACAGGATTTTTCAAAACATGGGACAATTGTCCCTAAAACTAAACTCATGGAATGGGAAGAACGGGTGCGCCGAGCGGTAACGGACTATCAGGAATTACAGAAATTGGTGGAAGAGGTTTCAGAACTCGAATGGAAGCGTCTTAGGGAGAGAAAGGGGTAGGTCATTCTCCGCAGGCTGATTCGCTACGCGGAAAAGTCTTTGGCGAGTGTATAACGAATGGACCCATATATCCCGGCCGGATCATTCCGGCCGAGCCTTGAAACCGCTGGAAATTCCGGAATCGTTCAGGACACTCAGGTCCTTACTGCCGTAATCCGCGGCCTCCGGCGGCGCGACCCGAAGTCTCCCTGCCGTTGCGGGGGGTCTCTGGTTCCGAAGCAGCCGACAGGGGCTTCGACGCAGCGCCCGAGGTTGAACGGCGCTTTTTACCGCTCAACCCCGGGTGCCTTGCGAATGCAAGGCCTTTCCCGAAAGGATTAAGCCCCCGACTCAATCCCTATTTCGTCTGTTTTTCGGATGCCTGCAACGTGTACTTGCTAGTCATGCCTATGGTAAAGACAAGGACCGGGCTGTCTATCCGATTAAACTGCATGGGGCAATGCTTGACGTTGGGCGGCACATAGATCAGGCAGCTTTTGGTAAGGAGATTCTTTTCGCCGCCGACGTACAGCTCTATCTCGCTGCCGAGGCTGCGAGGATCCTGCTGGCCTTTGACGCCGACAAACCCGAATATCTCGGCCCAATCGTGACTATGTTCCGGGTGATTGGGGCCTTTTTCGGTTCCGTCCCACAGCCACACGAAATCTATGTAGGGCGCTCCCTCGACCTTATCCAGGTCCAGAAGGCGGGTGGCCTGGATCGTGGAGCTTCGCTTTTTCTTTGCCTCACTGCTTTTCTGCATGGCTTCCGGGGAGACTTTGTTGAAGTTTACGTCATAGGAAATATATTTGGCGTAGTTTCTTTCGGCCGCCTTGTCGGTCTTGAATTCGGTCATGACCGGCTTATACATGGCGGACGATCCGACTGCCCCGGAAAAGAAAAGAATGGGGGCGTCGATCCGGACAAACCGGATCGGGCAGTGGTTGAGTCCCTTCGGCACATAGATGAGGCAGCTTTTGGTGATGCTGTATTTTTCGCCGCCCAGCCAGACCTCCATTTCTCCCCCCAGGTCCTGCGGATCCTTCTGGCCGCCCTTGGTGCCGATGAATCCGATAAATTCGTCGAATTCATGGTAATGCTGCTTTTCGTTGTAGCCCTTCGCGTTTCCTTTCCATAGCCACACGAAATCGAGGTAGGGACTTCCCTCGATCCGCTTTGTGTTCATGTTCAGCAGACGGGTCGCCTCCACGGTTGTCTGTTGTTTTATCCGGTCCTCCTTCATCTTGGCTTCCATTTCGGGGGTCATGGGCTGCATGAGGTAGTCCCAGATGAAATATTTGGCGTAGGGACTCGAACCCTGTCCGCCCTTAAGGTCGGGAGCCAGCGTGACTCCTGCCGACGTCAGAAGGATCAGCAATACGGCGAAAGCAAGCACTCGATATTTGTACGGCATTTTATCTATCTCCAGTGTAGGGTTGGACCTCTATCTGTTGAATCCCGTCTCGTGGATCAAGACCTTCTCCAGTCCATTGGGAGATCCGCCGGCTCTGCCGGCGGAGGCAGCATCCCTTTGACAAATACCGGAGCCTGTCTTTTCCCCGATGTTTTAACAGTAACATAGAACATAACGAAATACTGAATATCGAATTTCGTACCGCGGAATTTGACATCCTGTATTCGATATTCCGCGGTGCAAATAGTTTCAAAGATATCCCCCGCGCGTCAGCCTTCCCTTGTCAGGAACCGGTTGCGATCCAATCCTCTTCAGGGGCCAACAACCAAAGCCTCCGGCACTGCGGGAGGATACCTATTGAGCCGTTATCGCCCGCGAGTGGATCCGGGGCGGGCGTACAAGAAAAAGCGTTATGGCTCCCAGGAAACCCCATACTCCGACGATGTAGAACGCTGCGGTATAGGAGCCGTAGCTGTCGTATAAGTACCCCGCGGCGTAAGGCACGATGGCGCTGACCGTCGTCTGAATGGCCACGCCCAACCCGGCGATCGAGGGGAAGACCGACAGACCGTAATAGTTGCTCAAGACCGCCATCATGCACACAATCGATCCCCCGAAACCGAACCCGAGGCATGCCGCGAACGGGTAAACGCCCAAGGCGCCGCCGGCGTGGGCCAGCAGGAACATGGACAGGCCGGCGGAGGCCGAAGTCGCGGCCCAAAGATACCGGGGGTCGTATTTGTCTCCGAGCGCTCCGATGATGACCTTCGCCAGAAAGCTGAAAACCATATTCACGGAAATCGATAGAGCCGCAGCCGCCGGAGTGTGGCCGATATCTCTCAGATGCGCGACGCCCTGCCCGAGAAAGAGGGAGCTGGCGGAACTTGCGCCGAGCATGCTCGCGAGCATCAGCCAGAAGGCATGCGACCGCAGGACCTCCCTGTATTTCCACTCTTCGGAAGTCACTTGCACTCCGAAACGGCCCGGCTTCCTCATTTTGCCGGCCGTCGCAGGCTCTTTCTGTGTCCCTCCGTCGGGCAGTTGCCCCAGGTCGGAAGGACGTTCCCGGACAAACAGCGCTGCAATGACGATTGATAAGCAGGCAAGCCCTGCGAGAAGCCACCATCCCATCCGCCAGTTGCCGCCTGCCGCGGAAATAATGCGGTCCAGAAGCGGCGCAGCGATGACACCGCCGAAATTATTCGCCGAATACAGGATGGCCAGCGCGAGGGCCCTCCTCTTGATAAACCATCGCGCGATACCGGCCTGGGCCGTGACGGTGCTGCCCGCAATTACGCCAATGCCGACAACGACACCGAAAGCAAGAACGGCCTGCATGCCGGAGCTCACAAACAGAGCCATTGCCAGGGATCCCGCCAGAATTAGCAGGCCTCCCGTCACCAGAGTAAATCGGACTCCTTTCCGGTTGATCAGAAGCGCTATGAGAGGACCGGGGAGTCCGGACATAAGCACAAAGACGGAAAATGGAAGCCCCAGCATCCTGCGGTCGAGATGCAGGTCCGCCGCCATGTAAGGATTCATGACGCTGGATCCGTAATTTGGAAACGCAAGATTGGCGATGGAGATCAACCAGAATGCGGCCAGCAATCGCCACCCGTAAAATTTGGCCTTTGTCAGGCGGTCATTATCCAAACTCCTCCTCCTTCCCGGCATCCATGCGGATGATTCAGCTGTTTCATTTTGGAAACAATTATTTCCGACGCGAATATCTATATCGGGAGTGATCGGAAGAGCAAGGAAAATCTTAGGCGGAGGCGCATCCTGAACCGCCGGATTCTCATCGCGACGTTATGGCAATGCGGCGGGAAAAGGCGCCCATGGAAGCCGCGCAGACTCGCAGGGGAATTGCCCGCTTGCGCAGCCCATAACGATGTTGGATGGCAGCCCCCCGAAATCCGCGGGTAAAGCCCGCGAAATCCGTGGGGCCTTTATCCTGCGGAGAGAGAACCGAGGAATTCGCCGTTGGTTTTTGCCTTGGAGAGTTTATCAAGCAGCAGTTCCATGCTTTCGGTGATGGAAAGCGGCGTCAACACCTTTCGCAATACCCATATACGGTTCAGATCTGCCTGGGGAATCAGCAACTCCTCTTTGCGGGTTCCGGATTTGTTGATGTCGATCGCCGGGAAAACGCGCCGGTCGACAAGCTTCCGATCCAGGTGAAGCTCCATATTGCCGGTGCCCTTGAACTCCTCGAAAATGACATCGTCCATCCGGCTGCCGGTGTCGACCAGCGCCGTCGCGATGATGGTCAGGCTTCCGCCTTCCTCGATGTTGCGGGCCGCTCCGAAGAAGCGCTTCGGACGCTGCAGCGCGTTGCTGTCGACGCCGCCTGACAGGACCTTGCCGCTTGGGGGCACGATCGTGTTGTAGGCGCGGGCCAGGCGCGTGATGCTGTCCAGCAGTATCACGACATCGCGCTTGTGTTCCACGAACCTCTTTGCCTTCTCCAGGACCATCTCGGCAACTTGAACGTGGCGCGAAGCCGGTTCGTCGAAGGTGGAACTGATGACCTCCCCCTTCACCGAGCGCTGCATGTCGGTCACTTCTTCAGGGCGCTCGTCGATCAGCAGGACGATGAGAACGACTTCCGAATGATTTTTCGAAATAGAGTTGGCGATCGACTGCAGCAGCATCGTCTTCCCGGTCCTGGGCGGAGATACGATCAGGCCGCGCTGCCCTTTGCCTATGGGCGCGAGCATATCCATCACTCTTCCGGAAAGGTTGTCCGGCGCCGTCTCCAGTTTCAGGTGCTCATGGGGGTAGAGGGGCGTCAGGTTGTCGAAGAAGATCTTGTCCTTGGCCGTATCCGGGTGCTCGAAATTCACTGCCTCAACCTTGATCAGCGCAAAGTACCGCTCTCCATCTTTGGGAGGGCGGATCTGTCCCGAGACGGTATCCCCGGTTCTCAGATCGAATTTGCGGATTTGCGACGGAGAAACATAGATGTCGTCCGGTCCCGGCAGATAGTTGTAGTCGGGGGCCCTGAGGAAACCGAAACCTTCGGGCAGACACTCCAGGACGCCTTCGGAAAAGATCAGGCCGCTTTGCTCGGTCTGCGCTCTCAGGATTTGAAAAATCAGTTCCTGTTTACGCATTCCCGTGTATCCCGGGACATTTAGGTCCTTGGCGACCTGCGCCAGGGCGGAGATATTCATCTCCTTGAGTTCAAGAATGTTCAGATGGCCGTTTTCGCGGCCGTTCGAGTTGCGACGTTGCGTCGTTTCAGGCATGAATGACTCTCTCCAGGGGGAGTTTAAAGGTAGGTTAAACCGTAATTCCAAATTTCAAACAGACGTTGCCTGCGCCAAAAACCGGAAGTGGATCACTTTTGCTGGTTTGAAAAAGGAGTTGCACGTTCAGAGTTCTCTTGTGCCGGAACACGGCCTTATTGGCGTATTTTTAAATGGCATCCGCGGCTTTTTCCGGGCGCCGTTCTTCATCCCTCATCCGGGATTAACCCGCCGCAGCCGCTTTTAGCACCCGTTCCCATATCTCTCTGCAGCCCGCTCCGGTTTTGGCCGAGGACAGGATTACGGGCTGTCCGCTCAGCGAACCGGAGATGAGGCGCATCTGCACGCCTTTCTGGTTGTTGGACAGTTTGTCGGATTTTGTAGCAACGATCATTCGAGGTATTTCCAGCCTCTCCATCCATCCGGAAAGCTGCAGATCCAGCCGTGTAGGCGGTATTCTTGCATCGACAAGCTGAAGGGCCAGGACAACGGCCGGCCGTTGCTCAAAATACCGATCGACAAGCTGCTTCCACTGCCGGATCTCCGTCTTTGGCGCTTTCGCATATCCATAACCCGGCAAATCGACAAACATGAAAGACCGGTTGATCCGGTAAAAATTTATGCTCTGAGTCTTGCCCGGTGTGGAACTGGTACGGGCAAGCTTCTCATTTCCGGCCAGCCGGTTGATCAGGCTCGATTTGCCCACGTTGGATCGCCCCGCAAACACGATCTCGGGAATCCCCTCTCGAGGGAAATCGCTGCCGGAAACGGCGCTCAGGATAAATTCAGCTTGGATCACCGGGATTTTGCGGCTTGGCTTCAGTGCGCGACACTCTCGTTTGGACGGGATCCCTCGAGATCGATCGGCGACACCGGCCTTGGGACAGGCTGTCTTTCCAATGCTATCTGCAGGACCTCATCCATGGTTTCCACAAGACTAACGCTGAGGGCTTCCAGTATTTCCGGCGGGAGATCCTGGAGGTCCTTCTCGTTTTCCTTTGGAAGGATGACATTCTTGATTCCAGCGCGGTGAGCCGCCAGCAGTTTTTCTTTGACTCCGCCAATGGGGAGAACCTTACCACGCAGGGTAATCTCACCGGTCATCGCCACCTCTCTGCGCACGGGTATTTTTGTCAGTGCGGAAACGATTGTGGTAGCCATGGTGATTCCCGCCGAAGGCCCGTCTTTGGGAATAGCTCCCTCCGGGATATGGATATGGATGTCCATTTTCCGATGGAATTCCCGGCCAATGCCGAATTCGGCTGCGCGGGTCCGCACAAAGGATAACGCCGCACGCGCCGATTCCTGCATGACTTCGCCCAGTTTTCCGGTGAGTGTCAATTGGCCTTTGCCTTCCATCAGTGTGGCTTCCGTCTGCAGGACTTCACCGCCCACTTCTGTCCAGGCCAAACCTGTCGTCAGGCCGATTTGATTGCTTTCTTCGCTGATCCCCTGCATCCTGAATTTGGGCCGGCCCAGCAATTTTTCAATCTCTTCGGGAGTGATCGAGTCGCTCTTGAATTCGGCGGTTACGATCCTTTTGGCTGTTTTCCTGCAGACGTTGGCTATTTCCCGCTCGAGATTGCGAACTCCGGACTCACGGGTATATTTGCGGGTGATCTCCAGCAGGGCTTCGTCCGTAAACTGAATTTGCTTCGGCTTGAGTCCGTTGGCTACCACCTGCTTCTTGACCAGGAACCGCTTGGCAATTTCGAGTTTTTCGTTCTCGGTATAGCCGGAAAGCTGGATGACTTCCATGCGGTCCTGGAGAGCCCTGGGGATGGTGTACAGGACATTCGCGGTCGCGATGAACATCACCATCGACAGGTCGAATTCGGTGTCGAGATAGTGGTCCACAAACATGTGGTTCTGCTCGGGATCGAGCACTTCGAGCAGAGCTGCCGAAGGATCGCCGCGGAAATCCATGCTCATTTTATCCACCTCATCGAGCATGAATACCGGATTGCGTGTTCCCGACTTTTTCATGTACTGGATAATCTGGCCGGGAAGCGCTCCTATATAGGTCCTGCGATGTCCCCGGATTTCCGCTTCATCCCGGACTCCGCCGAGAGAGAGCCGTACAAACTTCCGGCCTGTAGCCCGCGCTATGGATTTTCCCAGAGATGTTTTGCCGACTCCTGGAGGCCCTACGAAGCAAAGGATGGTGCCCTGCGGCTTTTTGACCAGGCTGCGTACCGCCAGGAATTCCAGGATGCGGTCCTTGATCTTTTCCAGGCCGTAGTGGTCTTCCTCGAGCACCTTCTTGGACCAGTTGATGTCGCGTATCTCCCGCGTCTTCTTGTTCCAGGGCATCGCCAGGAGCCAATCGAGATAGGTCCGGGAGACGATGGATTCCGCCGACATCGGCGGCATCATTTCGAGGCGCTGAATCTCCTTCGTCGCCTTTTCGTGCGCATCCTTCGGCATCTTTGCGGCTTCAACCTGCTTTTTCAGGTCGTCCAGCTCGGTCTTTTCGTCCTTGCGTCCCAGTTCCTTCTGGATCGCCTTCATCTTTTCGTTGAGGTAGTATTCCTTCTGGGCCCGCTCCATCTGGCGTTTGACGCGCCCCTGGATGTTGCGGTCGACCTTGATCTTCTCCATCTCGATCTCGATGATCTCGTTGATCTTCTCGATCCTTTCGGAGAGATCGACCGTCTCCAAAAGCTGCTGCTTTTCCTCAATGCTGATCGGGAGGTTCGCGCAGATATTGTCCGCCAGCTTGGAGGGTTCCAACGTCTTCATGGCATTCAGGATCGCGTCGTAATTCACGTGATGGCTGAGCTTTGAAAACTGCTCAAAAACCGTCTGCAGACGCTTGATCAGAAGGTTTGTGCGCGCGCTCAAAGCCGATGTGTCTTCGAGCAATTCCACGTCCGCAACGAAGAAACCCGGCTCATTCGAATAGCGGATTGCCCGGACCCTCTGGACGCCTTCGACCAGGACTTTGATGTTTCCATCGGATAGCTTGACGCTTTGGACGATATTCGCCGCGGTTCCCACCGCGTAGATGTCCGAAGCCTTGGGCTCGTCGATTGACGCGTCCATCTGCGTGGCCAGGAAAACCCTCTTGGAACCCTCGAGGGCAAATTCCAGGGCCCTCACTGAGGTGGGCCGCCCGATCACAAACGGGATCATCATGTGGGGGAAAACCACCACATCCCGTATAGGAATCATGGGGAGACGTTCAGTTTTTTTCTGCACAATTTCGTTTGTCATTCTTAAAGTTAACCGGCCTTTTCCAATAGCGCGAAAGCGATGTCTTTGTTCTCAACCATTTCGCGCGTAACCATAAATTCCTTAACCTTCTTCTGCGATGGCAGTTGATACATCACATCCAACATAAGATCCTCGAGGATGATTTTCAAACCTCGAGCCCCCATCTTGCGCTCCAAAGCAAGGCTGGCAACGGCACCGACCGCATCATCGGTGAACTTAAGTTTGACGTTTTCGAATTCAAAAAGTTTCTGGTATTGGCGCACGAGAGCATTTTTCGGCTTGGTGAGGATTTCTATCAGCGCCGCGTGATCCAGTTCCGAGAGCGAACCGATGACGGGCAGCCTGCCGACGAACTCCGGTATCAGGCCGTATTTGATCAGATCTCTGGGCTCACAGGCTTCCAGGATGTTGGCAGGCATATCCTTCTTTGGGTTTTTCAGCACTTTGGAGGGCTTCTCGTTGATCAGGAAGCCCATGCTCTTTTTGCCGATGCGGCGCTCGATGACCTTTTCAAGGCCGACGAAGGCGCCGCCGCATATGAACAGGATGTTCGTGGTGTCGATCTGTATGAATTCCTGATGCGGGTGCTTCCGGCCCCCCTGGGGCGGCACGTTGGCGACCGTCCCTTCCAGTATCTTGAGCAGGGCCTGTTGCACTCCTTCTCCCGATACGTCGCGCGTTATGGAGGGATTCTCGTCCTTCCGGGCAATCTTGTCGATTTCGTCGATGTAAACGATCCCCTGCTGGCATTTTTCCTTGTCGCCGCCGGCATTCTGCAGCAGTTTGAGAATGATGTTTTCCACATCCTCACCGACGTAGCCCGCTTCGGTCAGCGTGGTGGCATCCACGATCGCAAATGGGACAGACAGCATTTTTGCCAGCGTCTGGGCCAGAAGGGTTTTCCCGGTACCTGTTGGGCCTATAAGAAGAACGTTGCTTTTCTGCAGTTCGAGGTCGCCGCGCTTCTTGGATATTTCCAGGCGTTTGTAGTGATTGTAGACCGCTACAGCCAGCTTTTTCTTGGTCGTCTCCTGCCCGATGACATACAGGTCGAGAAACTCCTTGATCTCCTGAGGTTTGGGAAGCTTCTCGCCGATGGGAGAGGCTACCACGTCGTCGGCAATGATTTCGTTGCAGACATCCACGCACTCGTCGCATATGTAGACGGTGGGTCCGGCTATGAGCTTTTTGACGTCATTCTGGCTTTTGGAGCAGAACGAGCATCTCAGGACATCATCTCTCTCGTCGTCTTTTCTCAAAGGAGTCCTCCAGGGTACAGGTAGGCTACCCTACTCTTTTCTCGAGATAACCAGGTCCACGATGCCATAGTCCTTGGATTGGCTGGCAGTCATGATATAGTCCCGCTCAACGTCCTTTTCGATCCGGTCCAGGTTTTGGCCGGTATGCTTGGCAAGAATCTGATTCATCGACTCCCGAAGCCTGAGTATCTCCTTCGCATGGATGTCAATGTCGGTCGCCTGGCCTGCCAAGCCACTCATGGACGGTTGATGGATCAGGATTCTTGAGTTTGGAAGGGCGAAACGCTTCCCCGGAGTGCCGGCAGCAAGCAACAGGGCTCCCATGCTGGCAGCCTGGCCGATACAAATAGTCGACACGTTTGGCCGTATGTACTGCATGGTGTCGTAGATAGCCATGCCCGCTGAAATGGATCCGCCCGGGGAATTGATGTAGAGATGGATATCCTTTTCCGGATCCTCGGCTTCGAGGAAAAGAAGTTGGGCCGTGACGACGTTTGCCACGTTGTCGTCAATCGGGGTTCCCAAAAAGATAATATTATCCTTCAGGAGGCGCGAATAGATGTCATAGGCGCGCTCGCCTCTGTTGGTCTGCTCGACCACCATCGGTATAAGTGCCAATCCTTGTCACCCCTAGGTTATATTAGCATTGCGATAGATGAAATCAAGCGCCTTGTTCTGGCGCAGATGCTGCTCAAAACTCTGAATCCGTTCCTCTTTTTCGAATTGTGCCCGCCAGGCTGCGGCCGATTTGCTGGTCCCATCTGCAAGCTTCTCGATCTCCGCATCGATTTCTTCCTTCGTTACTTCTATCCCTTCCTGACGCGCAATCGCATCCAGGAAGATCGACCGGCGAACGGACTTTTCGGCGCGAGGCCGCTCCTCCTCGAATACCTTTTTCCAGTCGATGGAGGTCTTGTTGATATCGATCCCCTGGTAGGCAAGGTTGTTGGCAATCCTTTGAGCCTGCGCCTCCAACTCGTTCTGGATCAAGCATTCCGGAACTTCCAGAGCGTGGCGCTGCATAATGGAGTCCAGCAGCTCTTCCCTCGCCTTCTTTTCGGCATTTTGCCGGGCTTGCGTTATCAATTCATCGCGAACCTTAGCCCGGAGCGCCTCAAGGCTGTCCGAACCAATATCCTTAGCAAAATCATCATTTAGATCGGCCAGCTGCTTTTCTTTGATGTCCTTGACCAGGACCGCATATTGCACTTTTTTGCCTGCAAAACGCTTCCTGTGATAGTCCTCCGGGTAGCTAACCTCGAAAACCCTGGTTTCCCCGGCCTTTGCGCCGCGCAGGTGCTCTGAAAACTCGGCGTTCGTTTGAGGGTGGCCGACAACGAGCGTGACGTCGTCCTCATGATTTGTCCTGGTTTCCCCTTCAAACTGCCCATCGATTGTTACCGTCAGGTAATGACCGTCACGAGCTTCCTCGCCATCCACCGGGACAAACTGGGCATGCTGGTCGCGCAGGCTCTCCAGTTCCTGATTCACGTTCTCATCGGTAACTTCGGCCGGGGGCAATGTGACGGAAACTCCTTTATAATCTTTTACTTCCAATTCAGGAAGAACCTCGAAGCTCATTTTAAATTTCAAAGAGCTTCCAGGCTTATTGTCCAGTTCCTTTACTGATGGCTGTGCCAGAGGGTGGAGCTTATGCTCCTCGACGGCATTTTTCCAGGAACGCTCCATAATCTTCTGAGCGGCTTCCTTCTGCAGATCGCCACCGTAGCGCTGACGGATGATGCTCAGAGGCACCTTGCCCGGCCTGAATCCGGGGACTTTGAGGTTGCGGGCATAATCCCGCGCGAGTTCATCTACCTCCCGCTCGAATTCTTCCGCGGGCACTTCCACCGCCAGGTCTCTCTTGCTGCTGCTGACTTCAACGATTTCGACTGTCAAATTATTCACCGCCTGTCCTGTAAAATGACGAATTACGAATTAAATTAAAATATTGAGTGCCGGAGAACAGCCTGCTGTGTATTGTGCCGTCTATTTCAGTCCCCTGAGGTGCATGGTTGCATTCGTCATTCTTAATTCGTATTTCGTAATTGCGCTTGGTGCGAAAGGGGGGAGTTGAACCCCCACCCCTTGCGGGACTGGATCCTAAGTCCAGCGCGTCTGCCAATTCCGCCACTTTCGCAGTCTTCCGATTTAAATCCTGTTTCCGGGTGTCTGGCATCAACTGCAGCCGGCGAGGCAAAAACAATGGCGAGCCTGCAATCAAACTGAATCAAACAGGCAATTTAGCAAAGCAGCCAAACTCTGTCAATAACCGCTATTGAACGTTGAAGGTTCAACGTTTCAACATGATAGAATCAGATATCGGGATTACCTTGGGGAGCATACTATGAAATTAGGAGTCATTGATTATATCGACTGCGCCCATTTCCTGCCGGGACACGATAAATGCGGGTCCCTTCACGGACACACCTATAAGATTGAGGTCGTGATCGAGGGCGAGAAGAAGTCGGGAATGCTCATGGATTTCGCCATACTCAAGAAGGACATCAAGGAAGCTTTGAGCCATTTCGATCACAAAACCCTGAACGACATTCTCGAATACCCTTCCGTTGAAAATATCTGTGAATCGATCAAGCAGAAACTTGCCGACCGAATTCCTTTCCCCTTCACTTTGCGCATCTGGGAAGGCCATGGGAAATGGGTCGAGATGTAAACACATTGACGATTGACGAATTGCAACAGACCTAATGGATGGGGTTTAGGGAAGATCCGGTAGGTGGTGCTTTCCCTTCTCGCGCATTTTATTCGTGATTCCGGATAAAACGAGTGGCAGGGTTAACTCGGGAAAATTTGATAAACGTCTGGAATCTTGATGGCCTGAGACACGCCGCTTCCGCAACAGTGTGGTTTCATTCGTCATTCGTAATTCGTCATTTTGTTTTGGCTAACACAGGGTAAAGGGTTGGGCTGAAGAGCAGGCGGGCAAGCCGATCATCCGAATTTGCCAGCTCCGAAACGATTTCATCCGCTTTCCCCGGCTGGGCTTCCACGAACCATCCGTATTCGCGGTCCAGCGCTTCCGCCAGGGCGCGCAAGGACTGAAAACCCGGCGTCTTGTGATCCTCCGGCAGCAGCGGCCTGGCTGCCAGGTATCGAAGGAACTGACTGATAGCGATGGGCAAATTGGCCCCGACCGTTTCCATGTTGCCTCTTTTCATAAAGCGGAAAGGGACCTGAGTCCTCTGCGCCGGGATGAAATCCCCAATCATGGATACCCCATACTTGGTCTGGGTGAACTCTCCAATGGTCGCCCATTTAGCCGAGAGATAGCTCGCAATCTGCGCACCGGAATCGGCCGTCAGCGTGCGGGATGCTCCGGCCGCATCCAGGGCAACCGGCATTGCCTGCCATAGAGGAATCACTTCGATTTCCCGGGCACGTTCGCTCACTTTCGCCAGCATAACAGGCGCCGCCATGGCCGCCCAGCGCAGTTCATTGTCGGCCGCAGCCACATTGAAGGGCAAAAATGCCACCTGCACAACCGGTGGAGGGGCCGGCGCGGCTTTGGGTTTCTTGTGGCGCCAGGGCAGGATGCAGGCGGATTGAAGCAGCAGGATGAGAACTACTGAGACGGCCGTCCAAGCCGGAAAGGATCCGGAGAGAAAAAAGCCGCAATCTGAGCGTGAATGCTCCGATCCGAGAGATCGCCTCCTAAGCCTAATCAGCATCGTTGCTTATCTCCATTTCCCAGACTCCGGGCCCTGACGGGAACGCGGCATGCGGGAGTCGAAGCAGTATCCTTATCATAAGTCTCCAAAACACGCAATCCGATGGTGCTGTGATTCCCGGATTTCAATGCTGGTCGTAAAACCCTGCCGTGCAAATTGTGTGAAATATTTTTGAGGTTGGCGAAACAATAGTTGTGAGAACAGGATCCCCATGACAAAGCCCCGCGTTTTTTCCGATGAAAAGGGAATTGCATTGCTGGTAACGCTGATAGCCCTCTCTGTCTTTTCGCTACTCGGACTTTACATGACGCTCAATGCCACAACCGGCTTGAAAATCAGCGACAATCACGAAAGCCGTCTGAAGGCAACCTATGCCGCGCTGGCGGGCTTGAACCATGCGCGGGCATTGCTCCGAGGCCTGGACTTGAGCGATCTTTTGAAGGGGCCGGACGGCGCCTATGCCGTCGCTGCCTCATCCTGGGAGGAAGCGAGAACCTTCGCTTTTCGAAATCCGCTGCCGGTTTCCCTTGCACTTTCCCTGGATGTATCCGATCCCACATTGGATCTGTCGGGATTCCCCGATGACGGCATCCTGAACACGGGCTTTTTCGAAGGAACCAGCGGTACCGTTCTGATCCCTTTGACGGGAATTGGCCAGAGCGAGATTGCCTCTTACGGAGGGCGTGCGACAACAACTTCGCGCTATTTTGTAAAGGTTACGGATAATAACCGGGAAGCCTCCGAGGTGGTTTTGGACCCGGAAGACAATCCCTTTTTTGACGGTGACGGAACGATAATTGTTCGATCGATCGGCATCGCCAAAACCATATCCGAGATTACGGAAACGGCTCTTCGACGCAATTCGGCCGTGGTCTTCGAAGCGCGGTTCAAGCGTCGTTCAACCTTTGATCTCGGCCCAGCGCTTGTCGTCGAGGGCAACGAACTTGACGCGTATTTTGGGGAATCCTGCGAAATTTCCGGAGGGCCGTTCCCCGGGATCGGGGTCATAGATACGAATCAGACCGACGGACTGCTTCCGGAACAGCTCATTCGCGACGCGGCGGGAGAAGGAACGGTGATATTGGGAGGAGGTTTGACGAATCCGTCCGTTCAGGACCTGACCGGCGAGGTCCTCTCCGGGCCGGACAGACGCCTTCTTTTGAATCCGGGTTACCTGTGGGATTTCGTTCACAACCAAGCCCCCCGCATGGCCGACGATTTTTTCCCCGGGGACCAGGACTGGATGGAAGGAACCGCCCCGTACGCCGGCGTCTACGATCCGGCCAAACCGGTTCAGGCTCCGGGTCAGAATCCCAGGATGATTGTGGTAAACGGCAACCTGAATATCAGCGGCAGCTTTTCCGGAGGAGGGCTGCTTGTCGTGACGGGGAATTTGTCCTATTCCGGACCATTCGATTATAACGGCCTGATCCTGGTACTCGGTTCCGGCCGATTGGCCGCAGCGGGAACAGGTCCGGGCATAACCGGAGCAATATTTCTGGCGAATCTTGCCCCTGTCGGCGAAGAGGTTTCTTTCGGGGTGCCCGGATTTTCCATAGGCGAAAGCGCCCGGGTCACCGCCAATAGGGAAGCCGTCAGAATGGCGATTGGCCTGATTCCCGCATCGCAGACCAGTTTCAGGGAAATCGCCGGTTCCGATCCATAGCAGCGGTTAGTGGTTAGATGGCTGGGCCCACTCCGCGGCATAAAGAGGCTATACGGGATGAAGCGGGAATGGTTCAGTTCTTGCAGCCGGCGCAGCTCGAGGCATGGCATGAGGAGCAGCCGGAGGACATCGTATGTGTGCTTCCGTCGCCGGAACGGGAGACACCGTTAAAGCTGGAGAACAGCCTTTCGACTTCGCTGGACTGGCAGTCAGGGCAGCTGATTCCATTTTCAGAAGCTGCTCCAAACACGAGCTTTTCAAATTCCGAGTCGCATTTCCGGCATTTATATTCGAATATTGGCATATCAACCTCATCCCCGTTTCGTCTAACCTTTTATGGTAGCCAATCTGCCGCAAGACTTCAAGCCACTGTCCAGTCCCTAACCCCTAACCCCTAACCCCTAACTGCTAACCCCTAACTGCTAACCGCTAACCACTAACCGCTGCTACAACGACTCCGGCTTCACGGGCCGCGGGATCACCCCGTCGGGCAGTTCATTGACATCATCCGGCCTGTGCGGGAAATGCTTTGCGAGCGCTTCCCCGCAGCTTTCAACGGCCGCACAGATGCCGCCGCACAGGTTGCCTTCTTTTATACCGTTGATTATGAGGTCCCGTAGCTGGTCCCAGTGCTGTTCCCCCATTTTTTCATGGATGCCGCGGTCGCCGATAACCACGACTTCTCTCTCAAATCGAGAAAGGTATATTTCCACACCGTTGGATTCGCGTGTTCTGTAAAGCCCGCCGGAGTAAAACTGCATGAGGGCGGCTTCCCGGACGCGGGCGTCAAGTTTCCGTTTTGAGATTAGCCGGCGCCGCCAGGGCAGATAGGGAAGTAAGGTATAAAAAACCGCAAAGGAAATGAATTCGGTCCACAGGAGAGTGGTCATCGTGTGCGCGAGGGGAAGCAGCAAAAAGACGGCTGTCACAATTGCCATCCCGATCAGCGCACCCTGGAGGGTGGCGGACCCGTAATTGCCCGAAGCGTCGGCGACCGTAACGACAATCTCCCCGGAAGTTTTCGCCTCCGCTTTCCTGACGGCTTCCTCAATCCGCCTGTTTTCTTCGTCGCTCAGTAATTTCATGGTTTACTCGTCCGCCGGATGGGATTGATCTCAATCGCCCTGGTTCGGGCCCGGGGCACTACCAGCTGCCGGAGCTGCCGCCTCCTCCGAAACCGCCTCCGCCTCCCGAAAAACCGCCTCCGCCTCCAAAGCCTCCCCTGCCTCCTCCGCCCCAGGTGATGGGGCCACCAAAACCTCCCGGGCCAAACGGCCCGGATCCCCCCTTGCCGCCGCGCCCGGACCTGGCTGCCGCCTGGATCAGCGAACCCATAAGGAGACCCAGGAAGCCGCCGGCTACGCCGCCGAAAAGCAGAAGCATCCAGTTATGGCTAATCAGTGTATAAGGAAGGAGCACCCCTGCGGCCGTGCCGACCAGGGCGCCGCCCCACTTTCCGGCGGAACTCAGGATCCAGAAGAGCGGTATCAGCAGGATAATGGGAAAGTTTGGAAAGCCCCCTGATGGCCGGCGCGATTGCTGCGGGGACGGCTGATAGACGCCGCGCACGGTTTGGATGATCGCGGTCACTCCGGCGTCGATCCCGCCGTAAAAGTCTCCAGTGCGGAATCGCGGCACAATTTCGTTTCGCCAGATCCGCGAGCTCCGCGCGTCGGTCAAGACCGGCTCCAGCCCGTAGCCCACCTCGATGCGGATCTTGCGCTCCTTCATGGCAATGAGAAGGATTGCCCCGTTGTCGTTTCCCTTCTGTCCGATTTTCCATTCGCCGGCAACCCGCATGGAATAGTCTTCCAGCGGCTCTCCCTCGAGACTGGGGATGATCAGAACGGCAACCTGGGTGGAATCGGTTGTCTCGAGCTCCTTCAGCTTTGTGTCCAGGCTGGATATCTGATCGGGTGTCAATACTCCCGCCAGATCCGTCACCCGGCCCTGGAGCCTGGGGACATCCAGCGCCTGCGCTCCGGTAACCTGGAGGAAAAGCCATGCCGCAGCAATTGCGAAACGAAGCATCATGGACCTATTTGGTGAAGTCTACCGTTGGCGGCCGGTCGCTTCCGGGCGCAGCCTGGAAGTACGACTTCTTCTGGAATCCAAAGAACCGGGCGAAAATATTGGCCGGGAATTGCATGACCCTGGTGTTGTAGGTCTGGGCAACTTCATTGAATCGCTTACGTTCTACGGCAATACGGTTTTCGGTGCCTTCGAGCTGGCTTTGAAGATCGAGGAAATTCTGATTTGCTTTCAAATCGGGGTAGTTTTCCGCGACCGCAATCAGGCGGGAGAGCGCGCTGGTAAGCCCGGACTGCGCCTGCTCGAACTTCTGCAATTCCGCAGGGTTGTTGAGCATTTCGGGCGTCACCTTAATTGTGCCCACCTGGGCCCGTGAGGCCGTCACAGCTTCGAACACCTGGCTTTCGTGAGCCGCATAGCCCTTGACGGTCGCCACAAGATTGGGGATCAAATCCGCGCGCCGCTGGTATACGTTTTCGACCTGCGCCCACTGCGAGTCGACCGATTGCTGCTGGGCGACAAGGTCGTTGTAGGTTCCGTAGGCCATGAAGCCGAGAACGATCGTTGCGATCACGATGATTCCGAGACAGCCAAGTAGACCTTTGCTCATTGCATCCTCCTGGGAAAAGGGGCAGTCACCATAATTCCTCCATTATGCTATGCGGGAAATGTTAAACTGAATGAACGCCCCATTCAATCGCGGGATTCGCTATTTGCTGAATCCTATAAAAACAGGCTCCGGTTCGAGTTCTATCCCGAACAGATCCCGGACACGGCTCTGGATCCTTTGCGTCAGTTCGATGATATCCCGGGCGGTCGCTCCGCCGCGATTTACAATAGCCAGCGCATGCTTGCCGGAGATGCCCGCGTTTCCGCACTGGTAGCCTTTATGGAATCCGGCGTGCTCGACCAACCAGGCTGCCGGCAGCTTTACCTTGCCTTCGGGTGCGGCGAAGCGCGGAATATTTTCCGAGTCGGCCAGTCCAATGGCGTTGCGTGCCGCATCCTCGATTTTATGGGATTCTTCGGAGCTAAGGACCGGATTTTTGAAAAAGGACCCGACACTCCTGGAATCGGGATCTTCTTCGCTTACGACCATCGCCTTTGCTTTTCGGATCCGCAGAACCGCGTCGCGCACCTCGCCGAGAGAGGGAGCAGGCGCGCGTCCTCCAAAGTGCTGCTGCAAGTCCCTGTAATGTATCCGGGGACTGCCCTTTGGGCGCAGGGCAAAAGCGACCGTCAGGATGATGTAGCGGTTCTCGTGCGTTGTGTTGAAAATGCTGGACCGGTAGCTGAACCGGCACGCGGCATTGCTCAGCCCGGTGACGCGCAGGGTTTTCCGGTCGAAAGCCCGTACCGAGAGGATCCCCTCGGCGACTTCCTCGCCGTAAGCGCCGATATTCTGTATGGGAGCGCCGCCGACAGTTCCCGGAATTCCGCTGAGGCATTCTATGCCCGCAAGGTCCCGGCTTACGCAGTGCTGCACGAAATCGTCCCAGCTTTCGCCCGCGCGGGCCTCGACCTTTCCGCATCCTTCGTCCCCGAGCGGCTGAATGCCCCGGAGGCTGACTTTCAACGCAAGCCCCGGGAAGCCGGAGTCGGAGACCACAATGTTGCTCCCTCCTCCCAGGACAAACAGGGAACAACCGTGGAGGCGCGTGAAATCGAGAGCCTGCTCTATCTTTATTTCACTGTCGGCCTCAATCAGAAAACGGGCGGGGCCACCGATCCCCAGGGTGGTGTAAGGCGCGAGCGGCACGTTTTCCCGAATCAGCAGTTTGCTCATTTGTATCCAGATAGAAAATAGCCAAATGCGGCGGCGAATTCCACGAATTTTACGGATTCCGAATCCGGATCAGGGAAATTCGTGCTAATTTGTGGCTTCCTGTTTCCAGGGCGGATATTCGGGGGCATCGAATGGCGCAGCGGTATGGATTCATAGACCTGCTGAGGGGTTTTGCGCTGGTGATGATGATCGAGACCCACGTGGTCAACGCGTATCTTCCCCTGGCTCTGAAAAAAGGCTCCACTTTCTTTTTCTATCTTGCTTTCACAAACGGCCTGGTTGCTCCGGCATTCCTGTTCGCGTCGGGATTTTCCCTGGTCCTGCAAAGCAACCATCAATGGGATAACTGGCTGCACTTACGCGCGCCCTTCTGGAGACAGATGCGCCGCATCGGCTTTATTTTGCTCGTGGCGTATTACACACACATGCAGGGTTTCAGCCTGCGCCGGTATTTGAAGAACTGGAATGACTATACTTTCTGGGCCAGGGCGCTTCGGGTGGATATCCTGCAGTGCATCGTGTTCTCGCTGCTCCTCGTGCTGCTGCTCATATTCATTCTGCGCCGAAAGCGATTGCTTCCCTGGGGGACAGGGCTTCTGGCGGTAGCAATGGCTCTGGCAACTCCGTGGATGTGGGCTCATGATTTCAGAAGTTCACTCCCGCTTTCGCTCGCCTTATATCTGAATCCTCACGGGATTTCGCTTTTTCCCGCTTTCCCGTGGACCTGCTTCCTGCTGGCCGGGAGTTGCGCCGCCTGTTTTTTCCTGCGGTCGGTGGAGGCGCGCAAAGCCCCGCTTTATATGTGGAGCAGCGCCTGCCTGGGAGGCGGAATGATTCTGGCCGGCCTTTTGTTGCGCAGTTCCGATTACACGCTCCCCGGCAAATCGAACTTTTACACCACGAGCCCGCTTTACCTGATCCTAAGGCTGGGATGCGTTCTGGTTATCTGTGCATTGCTTTACGTTCTTGAGATCCGGGGAAAATATGTCCCCAAGCCGGTTCAGCTCGCAGGCCAGGAGTCTCTCCTGGTTTATGGTGTCCATCTCTGGATCATCTTCGCTCTGCTTAGGGGGAAACTGCTGGGGCCCGTCCTTGGGCTTCAATCCGGATACGCAGGCTGCTTTCTCATGAGCCTGCTCATCATAATCTTTATGCTTTACCTTGCCGGGCGCTGGCACGATCTGAAAAAGAAATATCCCGACCGAGTCCGGCTGGGTCAGGCCATCATCGTAATCCTCATGATCCTTGTCTTTGTGCTTGCCTGATCCGGGAAGCCCGTCTCTATTAAATGAAATGGGCCCATAATCCCACATCTTTGATGGGGTGCTAACAGAGCCAAACAGTTCCAGGATTATTGAACGCTGACCGACGCTGAAAAAGCGCCGGCAAACGCCGATGCCCAAGACAAAGGTCGGCAACCTTTGCTCGCGGAGCCTGTCCAAATGCTTCAGGCTTTATGCAGTCAAGCCTCCAAAATCGGAGGTTGTTGGTTCTGAGGATGAAATCATGCAACGCGAGGATTATTTTCGCTATAATTGCCGACCATGAAACAAATATTTGCCGCCATTCTGGTTATTTTCGTAATGGGTGTGGAGGGTTCTGCCGCAAAGACGGATCCGGCTGTTTCTGTCCGGACCATCGCGCCCGCCGGGCTTCTTTCGCCGGGAAAGCAGGCAATCCTGACGGTTGAGCTCATCATAGCCAGCCCCTATCACATTAATTCCGACCGGCCTTTAGAGGATTTTCTCATTCCAACGACACTGGAATTTGAGCCGAATTCCCGCGTCACATTCGGCAAGCCCGTTTTTCCTGCCGCACCCGAAAAAAAACTGCCGTTTTCCGAAGCGCCCATGTCCGTTTACGAAGGGATTGTCCGGATACCGGTGGAAATTATCCCGGCTGCGGATCTGGCGACAGAGACGGTTTCCATAAAAGGCAGAGCCCGATACCAGGCCTGTGACAATTTTGCCTGCCTTCCACCGACCTATCTGAATTTCAGCCTCGAACTGCCTGCCGGCGGGGTAGCATCAGGAGCGGGCATCAAAACGCTCACCGTTCGACAGAAAACAGACGGGGGCGCCGCGGGGCCGGCATCGGTGGGTTTTGAGGACAGGGGCCTCCTGGCAACCTTTTTGCTGGTATTCCTAGGCGGCTTGGCGCTGAACCTGACGCCGTGCGTCTACCCGATGATTCCGATCACGATCAGCTATTTCGGGGGACAGGCGCAGGGCAAAAAAGGAAGCATCTTTCTACATGCCCTCCTCTATGTCATCGGCATGGCGGTGACGTACTCGGTCCTGGGAGTGGTTGCCGCAATGACCGGAGGGCTTTTTGGCGCCGCGCTCCAGCATCCGCCCGTGCTCATCGCAATAGCCCTCGTGATGGTGCTGCTGGCATTGAGCATGTTCGAACTGTATGAACTGCGGCTTCCTGCTTTCCTGAACCGCCTGGCCGGCGGCTCGCAGAAAGGTTTTGGCGGAACCTTTTTAATGGGCCTTACGGTGGGAATCGTTGCCGCGCCGTGCATAGGGCCGTTCGTTCTGGGACTCCTGACGTATGTAGGCAACAAGGGCAGCGCAGCCTTGGGCTTTTCGCTCTTTTTTGTTCTTGCGCTCGGGTTGGGAATCCCGTTTCTCGTGCTTGGGGCATTCTCAGGGAGCATCCGCCGGCTGCCGCGTTCGGGCGCCTGGATGGTTTGGGTGCGGAAGATTTTCGGTTTCATTCTGCTGGCCATGGCCGCGTTCTTCCTCAAGACCCTTTTCCCCAGCATGTTGGCCTATCAGCTGACCCTTGCCCTGATCATGCTTCTGGCCGGTATCTACCTTGCGTGGATCGATCCTGTCCAGGCCGCAGGCAAGGCTTTCCAGATCCTGCGGAATGGGGCCGGCGTCGTGTTTTTTGCCATTGCTCTTTACGCCGCGGTGACCGGCATTCAGCAAATACAGACGCCGTCCGTTCGGACCTCCGGACAAAATCTCATCAGCGCCATAGAATGGTTGCCCTACTCCGAGGAGCAGCTGAGACGGGCCTCCGGCGAAGGGAAACCCGTGTTTATCGATTTCTATGCGGACTGGTGCGCTCCGTGCAAAGAACTCGACAAGCACACCTTCTCAGCGCCTGAGGTTGTGGATCGATCGAGGGAGTTTGTGATGCTCAAGGTGGATCTTACATCCGAAGAAGATCCTCAGACGGAGGCCCTGAGAAGCAAATACCAGATCAGGGGCGTGCCGACTCTTGTGTTTTTGGATCCCAATGGGCGGGAGATGTCCGATCTTCGCGGAAACGGTTTCGAGCCGAAGGATATTTTCCTCGGCAAGATGAACCGGGCGCTCGATGGAATTGCCGGAACCCGCAGCCGGTAGATTGTATTTCACAGGCCCCGCAGGGCCTTTAACAAAGAGAAAAAAGGAGATTCCTATGACGTATCTGGCGCCGTCGCGCGTTAAGCGCGTCAGTCCGAGGCAGACCGACATCATTTGGAACGACGGTCATGTCAGTTCCTATCCTTCCTGGTACTTGAGGGAAAATTGCCAGTGCGCCGATTGCGTAGAGGAATTTACCGGAGAGCGGAAGGTAGTTCACGGAAGCATTCCTCTCAGCCTGGAACGCGTTAGTGTCGAGCCCGTAGGCAATTATGCCCTGCAATTTGGCTGGAGCGACGGCCACAAATCCGGCATTTATACTTTTGAATATCTGCGCAAGCTTTGTCCCTGCCCCCAGTGCCGGCCCGAGGGCCTGGAGGAGCCGCCTGACGAGGCGTTGCCTCCGGATGCTTTTCATGCCTGATTCACCGGCAAGTCCGAAATGACCGGCAGAGCAATGCGGGTATTCCGCTGCGGGATCCCAAACCTGACAACTGTGCAACGTGGACGCCTGGAAGAAACCGATGTTGCTTTGCAGACGGGCGTCTGCTTCGACTGTTGCTAAATAATTTTTGTAGATATTGCTTTTTGAAGAAGTTACATGTATATTCGTCGGCGACCTCAATTAAGGTATATACCTGAAAAGAAAAGGGTCCGTAGAGTCTGGATGTGGAAACATCTCCACCATTTGGTTTCGATCCCCCGTGGGTCTCGAATGGAACGAAAACAGACAGGGTCAGAGTCTCTGCGCTTCGCGCAGGATTTGATGTAATTAACAAAGAAGAGGAAAAATGAAAGAACAAGGCGTAGTTAAGTGGTTTAACAATGAAAAAGGCTACGGATTTATCCGGCGCGATTCCGGGGATGATGTTTTCGTGCACCATTCCGCTATCCAGGCCAGTGGTTTCAAGTCGTTGAACGAAGGCGATCACGTGGAATTCAACGTGGCAAAAGGGCCAAAGGGTTACCAGGCCCAGGATGTTGTGAAACTCTAGGCTGATTTCCCATGGGGAGGTTCCGGCGCCCAGCCGGAACCTCCGTGCATTTGCTGTAAAGGGAAGCACGGCAGGATCGATTATGTCGCGTGTCAACAGCTAACAATCGAAGTGTGCCCTCCGAATGATCTTTTATAATCCCAAATTGTAATCCGGAAGGGAACTGCCTCCGGGTCTGATTTCGTGCGGGAACGGCCGGCCGATGCTTTGGGCCGGATGTATGCCGATTCCGATCGGTTCCTACCTCTTTTCGATAGATAGCGATTTCAGTACCCATCCGTCAGGGTCCACTTCAAGCGATGAAGGCTCGAAGGGCAAGGCAATTCGGAAAGTTTGCTCCGGATCCATAACGTGGAATTTATGCTGTTTTCTGCGGGATCCGTCGGAGAAGACGATGCTCAGGGGCATATCGAAAAGCCCCGTCGATTGCGTCTGCCGCACATAGACCTCAGCCTCGCCCGCAGCCTGGTCCCATAGCCAGGCGACGCGGTATTCGGGCCACCCCCCCTGGTGCAGCCATTGCCGGAAAAAGACGCCGAGTTTGATCCCGCTTACAGATTCCATCGCATTCCGGAAGTCCTCCGTCGATACGTTTCCTCCCTTGTGCAGCGCGTAGTATCGGCGGATTCCTTCAAAAAATTTGTCGTCTCCCAGCATGCCGCGAAGCATGTGAAGCACCCAGGCTCCCTTTTGATAATTCAGCGGATTCAGCTTCTTCATCAAATCCGTGAGGCCGGGATCCACAATCGGGGCGGAGGAATCGTACTTGCCGATTGCCTGAAAGTAGGCTGCCATCGCCTGTTTCAGAGCTTCCGGACCGTTGAGATGCTCATAGAACAGCGCTTCAAAATATGTGGCGAAACCCTCGCTGAGCCAAAGCTGGTCCCAATCGTTCACTGAGAGGGAATTGCCGAACCACTGATGGGCGATTTCGTGGGGCACGGGATTTTCCGCCAGCGGCACGCCCCGGAAGAGCGATTCATCGTAGAAAATTGCACTGGCATTCTCCATCGCGCCCGATCCTATGGTGGCTTGAACCTGGGCCAGCTTTTCGTAAGGGTAGGGGCCGATCAAATCGGTGAAATAGGACAGGGCAAGGGCTGTCCGGGCGAACTTGCGCGCCGCCGTCTCCGCGTCCTGGGGATAGGCGTACCAGTCCAGGGGCACGCCGTTCATTTCCGGCTGGTGCAGGATCGAAAATTCGGCGACACCGATGGTGATGCAGTAGGCGGGAATGTCCTTGCCTTCCCTCCATCGGGTAAGCCGGCGTCCGTCGGGCAGAGACTCCTTCTGTACGAGGCGCCCGTTGGAGACGACACTGTATTTCTCCGGAGCCGTTATAGCGATATCAGCCGTGGCCTTGTCCGACGGATGATCCACCGAGGGGAACCAGTGGTGGGCCCGGTCGGGCCAGTTGTTGGTAAAGATGACCCTTCGGCCATGGCTGTTTTTGCCGAACAGCATTCCACCTGAAGGTCTGCCGTGGTATTGAACTTCGACCACGACGATTTCGTCCCGGGAACAGGGGGGGATAAAGTCGAAGGACAGACGGCCGTTGCCGTATAGGAAACGGGTATCGACGCCCCGGACACGGACGCGGTCGATCTCCATATCTGCAAAATCGAGCCACATGCCCGGCACGCCCGCGTCGCGTATGCGGATGAGCAGGCGCGCCGTTCCGGCGATGGAATCGGATGTGTCGGTCAGTTCCAGGGATAGGTCATAGTGGACCACGTCGATGGCGGGCTGCCGGAGATATCCGTCCGCAAAGCCGCAGGCAGCAAAAAAAAGCATCAAAATTCCTGATCTCAGCATTTGGGCCACGCTATATATTTACCATCTTTAGGCTCTTCGCGTCTTCGAGTCTTGGCGGTAAAATGCTAATTCCGATTTCACGGGAAAGGCGCCATGAAAAACAGGCAAATCCCCAGGCGAAAATATCAGGATGGAACCGATCTCTCGATCCTGGGCCTCGGAGGCATGCTCCTTGTGGGAATGGAGCAGGGCGAGGCCGACAGGATCGTCGCCGAAGCCCTGGATCAGGGCATCAACTATTTTGATGTCGCGCCGTTCTATGGCAGCGGGCAGGCGGAGCTGAGGATGGGATCCGCGCTGGCTCCCCACCGCGACCGGATTTTTCTTGCGTGCAAAACTCTCGAGCGCTCGGCAAAGGGGGCAAGGGAGGAGCTGGAACAGTCGCTCAGGCATTTGCGCACGGATCATTTTGATCTCTACCAGTTTCACGCGGTCTCGGACCTGGATGAAGTGAATGAGATATTTGCTCCGGGAGGAGCTTTGGAGGCTTTTTTGCAGGCGCGGGAACAGGGCAAAATCCGGCATGTCGGATTTTCCGCCCATTCCGTCGAGGCGGCGCTCGCAATGTTTGACCGCTTCCGCTTTGATTCCGTATTGTTCCCCGTGAATTTCATCTGCTATGCGCGGGGCAATTTCGGGCCTCAGGTCGTGGCCCGGGCCGGAGAGTCTGGGGCCGCAGTCCTTGCCCTTAAGGCGATGGCGCACGGGCCCTGGCGCAAAGGGGAAAAGCGGAAATACCCCAATTGCTGGTACCGCCCCATAGAGGACAGGGAACTTGCGCGGAAAGCCCTTCGTTTTACCCTTTCGGAAGGGGCGACGGCGGCGGTGCCTCCCGGAGATGAAGGGCTTTTCCGGATGGCCCTGGAATTGGCTTGCGATCTGCCGCCTATGGATGCTGAGGAACGCAAGGATCTGCTGGCAGGCACACGAGGGCTGCGTCCGCTGATGCGTGCAAAGATACGCGCCGCCTGACGGCAATCGGGCAATTCGCGGGAGCGCGTCATAACATCGTGTCCTTTCAGATCAGAGTTTGTCCGTGGATTTATGGGAAAACGCCTTGCTATCCTTCAAGTGAGGCCAGTTCTCAGTAGACTGTCCCAAAACTGCCGGCGAGCATCTCTGGGCAGAATAAATGAAGCAGCGGCATGCCAATTCGGTGCCGCGAATAGGATTGCATGGTGCCGTTTACCCTGAAAGGTTGCGTTTGGACTCAACCCTTTCAGGGTAGGCATTGAGCCGAAACTGTTACCCAGGGTAGAGCGGCAAAAGACGCCGCTCAACCCTGGGCTTTGTGACGAAGCCCCGTTGGGGCATTCAAAATCGAGGATGCGCTTCGGTTGCTTTAAGGCGGCATGCCGCTTCAACACGGGTGATCTGAGAATGATGGACAGGGGAAGCCTCCCAACAAGGCCATATAGCCGGGTATGAGGAAAACGCCGGGGGCGTGTCTGCCCTGTAAGGGTAGCGTCATAAAGCCCAGGGTTGGCCGCGTCTTTTGCGGCCTACCCTGGGAAGGCGATGGATATAGAGGGCTACCCTGAAAGGGTTGAGTCC
>CAYYTC010000017.1:0-75170 GCA_964474425.1 uncultured Acidobacteriota bacterium | reverse complement strand
CATAAACGGCGGATGGACGCCTGCCAGTGGTTAGTGGTTAGTGGTTAGTGGTTAGAATATTCTTGATTAATCATAATTTTAATGAATCAAGAAATAATCGTTCCACGTTCCACGCTTATTTCAGATGTCTGGCCAGTTGGCAGACGCTGGTGCCGAGGAGCCGGGATTCCTGCATGGCCGACATGTCTATGCCGCCGCCTACTCCCGTCAGGACATCCCCTACTTCCCTTCCGTAGCCGATAGCGCCTCCGGCAACAATCATGCCCTGCGCGATGCAGAAGGAATAGAGCAGCGACCGCGCCTGGATGGCGCCGACTCTTCTCGTGACAACCAGGGCGCCGGCCACCTTGTCTTTCAGCGCGCGGCGTCCGAGAAGGGCGAACATTCTATCCATGACCGCTTTCATCTGTGCGCTGACCGTGCCGAAATAGACCGGGCTGCCGAAAATCACGGCGTCCGCGCGCTCGAGCATTGCATATAGCTCCTGCATGTCGTCCTGAACGATACAGGCGCCGGCCTCAAAGCAAACCCCGCAAGCATCGCACGGCGCCACGCTCTTTTCCGACATGCGGAACATTTCAGTATCGAAGCCCGCTTCGCGTCCCACTTTCAAAACTTCGCTCATAAGGATCTCGGTGTTGCCGTTTTTGCGGGGACTGCCTGTGATTCCCAGAATTTTCATCTACGCCTCCTTGCCTTAAACGCACGCAAGACTATGAATTCGATACCGGGCGGCAGAATCCGCCCGGATGCCCGTTCCGTCAGTCTTTGAATAAAGACAGCTGCTTCTTCTTCGCCGAAGCGCCCGCGGACGGCCTCTTGATGTCGTCAAAAACGCTCCGGCCGCCCAGATCCCTGGATATCGCCTTCTCGTGCGCGATGGCGGCGCCGAAATCGGCGCGCGGATCATACCGGTCTTCGACAGTCCGGGTGAATTGTTCGAGACGGCGGAAGCCGTCAAGCTTTTCGCTGCGGCCCAGTTTCGCGGCATCCAGGGAAGCCCGAAGCACGGAAACCGATTTGTCGTAGGTCTTGAGCGGCACCGGGAAAGGATGCCGGTCCTTGCCGCCCAGGGCGAAGGAAAAGCGCGCAGGATCCGAAAAGCGGGTGGGCGCGCCATGAACCACTTCGGCGATGAGCGCAAGCGACTGCAGCGTCCGGGGCCCCAGGTTCTCGAGCAGGAGAAGCGAGGCAAAGTCGCGGAACTCGCGTTCGTACGCCACGGCCAGCACAGCGCCCAGCCGCTCAAGGTTAATGTCACCGGGCTGGAGATTGTGTCTCCCGGGCATCATCAGCTTTCTTGCCGTGCGCAGGGTTGTGTCGGGATTTTCACCGGCAATCTGCAGAAGCGCATCCTGTGCCATTTTGGCCTTGGCATCCACCAGGTTCATGATGATCCCCTGATGCTCCCCCGCAATCCCGGTATGAGGCTCCGATGTGAAATCGCGCACTGAAGCGGAGTGCCAGTGGTAGCGGCGGGCCATCGCGAGTGCCTCGTTCATGCCCTGCTGTACGACCGTCCACTCACCCTGTGCGCTCAGAATCAGGGTGTGCAGGTAGATCTGGAAGCCGTCCCCGATGGCATTATTGTCTATGCGGGCCGTTAGCCGGCTGGTTCTTACAAGCGCCTCCCCATCCAGCGACTTTTTTTCGGCGATGGCCCGCAGCTCGTTCGGCGTCTGCAGCGAATGCTTCCCGCGCCCGCCGCAGATATAGATTCCCAAATCGTCGGCGCGCGGGGCAAGGCCTCTTTTGAGGGCTCCCATGACCGAGGTGGTGATGCCGGAGGAATGCCAGTCCATGCCCATAACGGCGCCCAAGGCTTGGAACCAGAACGGATCGGCCAGACGGGAGAGCAGCTCGGAATGCCCGTAATGATAGAGCACCGACTCAACGATCGCCGTGCCGAGCCTGGTCATTCGTTCGGCAAGCCAAGCCGGCACTCGGCCGCCGTGCAGCGGCAGGTCTGCGGTCCCCGAACGTTTCATGGGTGGATTATACATCCGCCAGCCGCTGGAAATTAGCCATTGCGGAGACAGGGATTGGCTGTAGCCGGGAATTTGCGCAATTCAGGAATTATTGTGGCGATTGCGCTACAGGAACCGAAGGACCAGGGTAAGCGCTGCGATCATGAGAACACCGGTGGAAAAGCTGACGAGCACGCCGGCGCGACTGTGTTTGATCAACTCGCCGAAGACTGCGTGAAGGGCCAGGAAAATGAATCCGCCGCCCACATGCGCCAGAAGTATCTCCAGCCAAAGGCCCGATATCTGTGGCGCCGCCCATAATCCAATCGCGCCGCCTAACAGGGTTGTCGCCTCGATCGCGGCCACCCAAACCAGGGCGGTTGTGCGCCGGAAACCGGCAGCCAACAGCAGAGCGCCCAGCGCAAGCCCCTCGGGGACCTTGTGCACGCAGATGGCGAGAAGCAGCGCGGCGCTGAGGCTGCCGGCCATATCCGGATCTTCGCCCAGGGCAAGCGCCAGCCCGTCCATGGTGCTGTGCAGGCCCAAGGCGATAACCATCGCCGATGCTATCTCACTAAACCTGTGCGTCGTGGCTTCATCGAAATGGCTCGCAGCGCATGCCGGGCAAACATGAAACACGTAGCGGCTGATGAGCCAGAAAACCAGATATCCCGAAGCAAGCGCGCCGGCAAGCTGCACCCAGGGCATTTTATCAAAACACTCAGGGATGATTGAAAAGACGGTGACGCCCAGCAGGGTTCCGGCCGCAAGGCTGATCAGGCTGCAGAGGCGCTTGTGCGAAACAGCCGTCATGGAGCTTATAGTCCCTCCGGCCACGGCCAGAAGGAAGGCCAGCGAAACCCTGAATATTACATCCCAAGAATCCTGCAAGGCGCCTCCGAACGCTCCCGGCAATAACAAATAAGCGGGTTATTGCGAATGAATTTGCATTGTCCACATTCTGTACAAGTTGTCAAGTTTATTGCAGTCGCGCTTGCAATAACAAAAAATGCAGGCTAGGATGGGTTCCGGAGCCAGTTAGGATGAAACGGAAAACAAATCAGAGGAATGCCATCCAGGAGGTTTTTCAGAAGATCGACCGGCCTTTAGGGGTAGACGAAATTCTTGAGGCCGGCCGCCAAACCGTAGGATCTCTCAACCAGGCGACTGTTTATCGCAACCTGAAGATACTTGTTCAGTCCGGCTGGCTGAAAAAGATACCCACACCCGAATTGGGATCGCTTTACGAAAAAGCCGGCAAGGAGCATCATCATCACTTTCAATGCAGGTCCTGTGACCGTCTGTTCGAGATATCCGGCTGTGCATTCAACGAGTGCAGCCTGACTCCGCCGGGATTTGTCACTGAAGGCCATGAGGTTTACCTGTTCGGCCTCTGTCCGGCGTGCAAGGGTTAGAAACGAGCCTTTGTCTGCAGCTATCCGCTGAAGTTTCCTTTCTTTTGCGCCACAGCCTGTCGAATATTTCGATTTCTGCAGTCCATCCGTCTGAATAGCCGAAAATGCCCAGTTGAATGAATCCCAGAATCCCTGGCGAATCCCTGCGGGGAATCCCTGGCGGGGAATCCCTGGCGAATCCCTGCGGGGAATCCCTGGCGGGGAATCCCTGGACACCCACACGAATCCCTGGGAATCCCTGGACACCCACGATAATCCCTGGCCATAATCCCTGGATGGCCATAATCCCTGGATAATCCCTGGAGATAATCCCTGGACACCCACATGAGGGGGAGCGATAATCCCTGGATAATCCCTGGACACCACATATTTGCCCCACATATTTGCCGATTTATGTGTTTTCTTTTGGCACATTTCATGGGTTCACCATTAGATGTATTGAAAGGAGTGAACCATGACTATGCCACGAAGCAAATATGTCCAGGAAGGACAAGATGGCGTCTATCACTGCTTCAGCCGCTGCGTCCGCCGCGCGTTTCTATATGGATTCGATGCACACTCCGGTCGCGACTTCTCCCACCGCAAAGCATGGCTGGTTGACAGGTTACGGTTTCTCTCCGCCATTTTCGCCATCGACGTCTGTGCGTACGCCATTATGCAAAACCACTACCACGTCATTCTTCGTATCTGCCTCGAAATCGCGGCCGCCTGGTCCGATCGCGAGGTGGCCACCCGCTGGCTTACCCTCTTCCCTATACGGCACGCACCCCCTTCCATAGCCCAGATCTGCGCCCTGGCCGATTGCCCCGAACGTATCGCCGTGTTGCGCAAACGACTCTGCAGCCTCAGCTGGTTTATGGGCCGCCTCAATGAATTCATCGCCCGAGCCGCCAATAAAGAAGATAACGTCAAGGGCCGATTCTGGGAATCCCGATTCAAATGCCAGGCCCTGCTCGACGAGGCTGCCATTGCTGCTTGCATGGTTTATGTGGATCTGAATCCTATCCGTGCCAGCCTGGCCCCAACTCCCGAAGAAAGCGACTTCACCAGCATTCAGGAACGGATTCGCACCTGGCAGAACGAAATGACCAGCAAAGCTCTGATAACCATCGAGTTAACTCAAAACAACCCGGACGGGTCGTCCGCAGAGAACATGCCAATGTCGGAAGACAAAACGGGTATTCCCGGTTCAATTACCCAAGCTATCCCTGTAGGTTCTCTCAACTCCCCATCCCTTTGGCTGTGTCCCATTCAATCAGATACCCGCCGTCGCGGCATCCTGCACATGACTGAAGCCGATTACTTCAGTCTGGTAGACCAGTCGGGACGCCTATTGCGGGCGGACAAACGCGGAGCCATTGATCCCCAGCTTGCACCCATTCTGCTGCGCATTGGCGCCAATCCCCAAGCCTGGATAGATACCATTTCCCATTTCGGCCCGAAATTCCGTCTCGCGGCGGGCCTAATTTCCAGCCTGCGTGATTTGGCAGATCAGCTCGGCCGAAAGTGGCTTGTTGGTTTATCCGCAGCTCGAAATGCTTTTGCAGCTCCTTAGGCGCAATCAGCCTGAGGCATGCTCCGCTGCAAGTTTCCCTCCACCTATCCTGTAGTCCCTATTTAGTCCTGCAGATTGCTTCCAGCAATCCTTGATATTCAGCTCGCCGGATACTGCCAGGCTGCCCTCATCGATTTGCTATGTTCCCCGGTGACCATTAATGGAATAGCGAATGAAACCAAAAACAAATGATGTGGGTGGTGAACTGCTTTGTGGGCACAAACACCGGGACAAACAGTGGGTGTTCACGTTTTTTGGTTTTGGTTTTTTGTGGGTGTCCACGTTTTTACTGTCCACGTTTTTACCACGTTTTTATTTTTACGTTTTTTTGTCTGATAAAAGCTTTTTCACACGGAGCCGCGGAAGTCATGCCTTTTCTCCGCGGCCTCCCCGTCTCCGTGTGAACCGATTTCAGATTTAGACCTTCGGAATTTCCAAAAGCTGAAGCCCGGTTCTGACGGGCTGCCGCCGATCGATAGACCGTTTTCCACTTGAGTTTTGTCATTTGCGGGCGGAAACTTTGAGGCGCGGAACAGTGAATTTTTCTATCAGAAAAGGAGACACGCCATGCGCTGGACGGCAATGGTTTTAATGACGATCGCTTTTTTGTTTTTTGCAGCTGCGCCCGGATCCGCCGCCGATCCGCAGGGCGCTCAACCCAATCAGGAGAAGCTTATGAATCCTGCTCAACTGAACGAAACGGCGCCGGACAAATTCCAGGCCAAATTCGACACCTCCAAGGGCGAGTTCATCATCGAGGTAACGCGCGAATGGGCGCCGGCCGGGGCCGACAGGTTCTATAACCTGGTGAAAAACGGCTACTTTGACAATTGCCGCTTTTTCCGGGTGGTAAAGAATTTTATGGTGCAGTTCGGAATCAACGGGGATCCGAAGCTCAATACAGTCTGGCGCTCCGCGCGTATCACGGACGATAAAGGCAAGAAGTCCAACTACCGGGAATATGTCACCTTCGCCCACGCCGGCGCCAATACGCGCACCACTCAGATATTCATCAATTACGCCGACAATCAGTTCCTCGATAGCCAGGGTTTTCCGCCCTTCGGCAAGATCACCAAGGGCATGAACGTCGTCGATTCCATCACCGCCGAATACGGTGAAAAACCGGACCAGGGCCGGATTCAGATGGAAGGCAATGCTTATCTGGAACAGACATTCCCGAAGCTCGACTACGTGAAGTCCGCAACTATCCTTCCAGACGCGGCAAAATAGACATCCAACCGCATCCATAGGCATGATGCTGCATGGCCGGAATTCCGGCTGCGCAGCATCATGCCGTCGCGCGGCTCCAAAAATGCTTTTTGCCTCTGAAAACCGGTTCCATGGATCTATCCGTTCGCCCGATGCAGAGCAATCATCAGAAATTGTCCATTGAGCAATACCGATTAAGGGTATGAATACGAGGCAGGTCAACCACAATTCTCCAGCCGCGCGCTCCAGCCTGCTGTTGAACAGGGATTATGCATTAGCTCTGCTGTCATACTTCTTTGCCTTCTTCAGCATCGCGGTATTCTACCTTTTTCCCCTGTATCTCGATCGCTTCCACCCGTCCAAAGCCCGCGTCGGCCTGATCATGGGCATCCACAGCGTCGCCGCCATCATGGTCCGTCCCCTTTTCGGCCGTTTCCTGGACCGGCGGGGCGGCAGGAAAGTCGCCATTCTCGGCCTACTCCTGATGATCCTTACGATGCCCGGGTTTCACCTGGTCCAGAGCGCGGGCGCGCTGGCCGCCGTGCTTCGCGCCTTGAACGGCATCGGCTGGGGCATCGCGACCACGGCGATCTGGGCGCTCTGCTCGGACCTTGCGCCCCCCGAGCGCATGGCCCACTCCCTTGGAATCATAGGCGTCGCGGGAATTGTCTCAGGCGCCATCGGGCCTACAGCAGCCGAAGAGGTCTTCCGCCGTTTTAACTTCGGGGCGGTCATGGACCTGGGTCTGGCCATGGCGGCCGCTGCACTGCTATGCGTGGTTGGAGTAAAAAAGGTCCCTATCCGGGCGAATTCGGGCAAGTCCAAATCCGGTATCGGCATCCTGGGGCATTCGATTGCGGTTCTGTTGGTAATCGCATCCATGCCCGTCATTCACGGCGCGGTCCGGGGCACAGTCCTCAACTTCATCGCGCTCTTCGGAACCAGCGTGGGATTCAGTCGTGTGAGCCCCTTCTTCATGGCATTCTCAGCGGCAGCCATACTGACCCGGCTGGGGATAGGCGACCTTTCGGACCGATATGGCCGCAAATATGTCATCTTCCCTTCCGGAGTGCTGATCTGCCTCAACCTGTTCTGGATTGCCGGGATCCGCTCTTACCCGTCCTTCGTTATCAGCGGTTTTGTGGCGGGTTTCGGACAGGGACTGTTATTTCCTGCGCTTAGCGCTTATCTGATCGATTTTCTGGGGCGAAGCAACAAAGGCCTGGCGCTCGGCCTCTACATGTCTCTTTTTGATGTCGGCATGGGATTGGGGTCCCCGCTTTTCGGATGGGTGTCGGATCTAACCGGGTATCGCTGGATGTACACCCTGGCGAGTTGCCTCCTGCTGGCTTCAACTATAGTCTTCACCCTCAAAGCTCCCCGGTTGGCCGAATCGGTCGCCGCCAACGCCAGTAATTCCCGCAGCATCATGCCTGAATAGTCGTTTGTCAGCGTTACAGAATAATGTAGCATTCAAACTCTGCGAGCCATCCAACAGAGCCCGGGTATCATCGATTGATTCAGATCCGATGCTCCCTGCGCACCAGTTTGCGCGCCCCGGAATACCATGCCGTACTCCAATCCTTGGGCGGAACGATATCTTCGAGACGGTCAAGCTGGCCGATATTTTTCAGCCTGGTATAGATAAGCTGCCAGGCACACGGCCGTTCGGGATCCACTTCACACTGGCTCTCCAGCGAGCCGCCGCAGGGTCCGTTCAGCAGCCGCTTGGCGCACCGAGTCACCGGACAAATCCCGCCGAACTGAGCCAGCATGCACTCGCCGCAACCCAGGCACTTCTCCGTCCACACCGCCTGCTCTTCCAGGACTCCCAGGAACTGAGTGTTGAGACCGGCGTAGACCGGCTTGTTCGGAAACCTCTCGGCAATCGCCTGCACCCCCGCGCCGCAGCCAAAGGAAACGATCGCTTCAACCCCGGACGCCGGTTCCGCCAGATCCTTGAGAAATTCGTTGTCGCACTGGCGCTCGATGGTGACTTGTGTGATTTCGAGAGCGTTGCGTTCCAGCTTGCGGGCCATGCGAACGGCGTAAGAGGCAATGCTGACCTCACGCTCGCCGCCCGCAAGGCAGACGGTCACACAGGTCCCGCAACCTGCAAAAAGGACTTTCTTATGACCGGATATAAGGTTCTTCATTTCCGTAATCGACTTGGGTGAAGCGACAATCATACCTTCCCTGCGCTTTCCTTATGTTCCTGGGCCCTGATGGGGCTGGGACCCAGAGCCTTAACAGTTTCCACTATTTCCTGCACATGCTGCACAAATGCCGGCGCCATGGCATCGGAGAGATTCACCATCTGAAGCCGGTCGCCTCCGATGCCGATCTCATCAAGGACCGACCGGATGCGGTCGATGCGTCTGCGAGCCCGCAGGTTTCCCTCGACGAAATGGCATCCACCCTCCAGGCACCCGACCACGAGTACTCCGTCCACACCCTTCTCGAATGCATCCAGGATATGCTCCATCTCGAGTTTTCCCGTGCATGGCGTGTGGATGATGCGGACTCCGGCCGGATACTGCATGCGGCGCGATCCAGCCAGATCCGCAGCGGCATAGGCGCAATAGTGGCAGCAGAACGCGATGATCCGCAGGGAACCATGCTGCCATGCCGCCGGATCCTGCACAGTCGTCGCCGGTTCAATGTTCGCCGGAATCATGCATACCCTCCACCGATTAGCATTTCATCAAGCATCGCGGTCACAGCGCCGGCCTCCTGGTGTCTCAGCGCAATGGATTTGGCCGGACAGGAGGCGGCGCAACTCCCGCATCCCATGCACTTGCCGCCCTGGATTTCGGATTTCCCGAGCCTGTTGATCATTGGAGCCCCGTAGGGGCATACTTTCAGGCAGGTGGCGCAGGCGACGCACCGAGCCGGATTCACGAAGGCGACCTGGCCGGCAATTTCAAGCTGAGCCTTCGAAAGAATTCTGGCGGCGCGTCCCGAGGCTGCCAGAGCCTGCGCAATTGTCTCGTCGATGAACTGCGGCGAATGCGCCAGCCCGCACAGGAATTCCCCCTCATTGACAAGATCGACGGGGCGCAGCCTGGAATGAGCTTCCATGAAAAAGCCGTCGGCCGTTAAAGCGCTGCGGAGCAGGCCCGAAATCGCCGCATTGTCCTGAGCCGGAGAGATTCCGGTCGCCAGCAACAGAAGATCAGGATACAAAACCCGGTCCTCGACGCTCCCGGCCTCGCGGACTCTCACGACCAGACGGCCGGCTTCTTCCTCGACCCTCGGATCATTCCCTTCCGCATGGCGAATGAAGCAAACCCCCTGTTCCAGCGCCTGCTGGAAATGCGCCTCGCGGAACCCCTGGGTGCGCATATCCCGGCCGAGAATGGCAATGCTGGATTGCGGCCAGCGGCTTCTGATTGCGAGAGCATTCTTAATCGCTTCCGAACAGCAGACACGGCTGCAATACGGATTCTCATCATTGCGGCTTTCAACGCACTGGATCATGACAACCGCCGGATCCGTTTTGCCCTCCAATTCAGGGGGCAAATTGCCTCCAGCCAGGGCCGATTCAAATTCGCTCTGTGTGCGCACACGCGGGTTCCGTCCGTGCAGATACCGCTTTGTGGGGCGCTCCATCGCCCCGGTCGCGACAATGACGGCTCCATGGCTCACAGCCTGCTCCAGGCCGGCCACGTTCAGAATGCTCTTGAAGTTTCCCACCTGTCCCGAGATTCCGGTCAGAGTCGTGTTCCGATATACAGTGATTTCAGGATGGGACAGGACTTTTGCTGTCAGCCGATGCAGATAGCCCTGGACGTCGTCCCCCTCCAGCGTGGAGTGCCTGTCGCGCAAATGCCCGCCCAGAGCCGCCGTTTTTTCGACCAGGTGCGCTTTATATCCCTGCCCGGCGATGTTCAGCGCCGCAGTCATTCCCGCAAGGCCTCCTCCCAGAATCAGAGCCGAGGAAGTTACGGGGATCTCGCCGTTTCTCAGCGCCTTCAAATGCCTCGCCCGCGCGACGGCCATCGATACCAGATCCACCGCTTTCGCGGTCGCCGCGGCGGGATCGTCCTGGTGGACCCAGGAGCACTGATCGCGGATATTCGTCATGGCAAGGAGGTAGGGATTGAGCCCGTTTTCAAGCAGTGTTTCCTGAAAAAGGATCTCATGGGTGCGCGACCAGCACGAAGCCACAACCAGGCGGTTCAGCCTGTGTTGTTTGATCACTTCCCTTATGTGCCGCTGGCTGTCGTCGGAGCATGCATAGAGGCTGGCCTCGGCGTGTTTCACTCCCGGCAGGGCAGCAGCCATGGCGGCCACCCGATCCACATCGACAACGGAGGCGATGTTGTGCCCGCAGCGGCAGATAAAAATGCCTATGCGGGGCGGTTCGTCCGTGACATCCCGCTCCCAGGGATACTCATAGTGCTGAGTCATGGTGCCGCGGACCGTTGTTAGCAGACTCATGGCGCAAGCGGCGGCAGCGGATGCTTGGGTCACGGATCCGGAAATTTCCTTGGGTTCCTGGAAAGCGCCGGCCGCGTAAATGCCAGGCTGATTGGTTTCGACAGGCGAGAACCTCTGCGTACGGATAAAACCGGACTCGTCGAGCTCGAGCCCCAGCCGGCGGGCCATTCCTTTCACTTTCGCCGGGACCTGCAGCCCGGCGCTAAGCACCACCAGATCAAATTCCTGCCGTTGCTCAACGCCGTACGAATCCCGGAAAACAACCTGCAGACATTTGGAACCGGGCGCTTCCTCGACCCGGGAAGGGACGGCATGGATGTAGCGGACTCCGCACTCAGCGCGGGCCCGGTTGAGGTAGCTGTCGAACTCTTTGCCCGAGACCCGCGTGTCGGTGCAAAAGATCGAGATTGCGGGCTTTGGCCCCTGAGCATGCTCTAATGCGTCCATGGCCTCTTTGGATGCGCTCATGCAGCAGATCGACGAGCAATAGGATTTGCCGCGCCGAGGATTCCGGCTTCCTACGCACTGTAGGAAGGCGATGGACTTTACCCCTCTGCCGTCCGACGGACGCTTGATTTGCCCGCCGGTCGGCCCGCCGGCCGAAAGCATGCGCTCGAACTGCAGATTGGTCAGCACGTCCGGATAGCGGCCGTGACCGAACTCCTCCCAGAGAGACGCCGGAAACTCCTCGATACCCGGGGCAGCAATAATGCTGCCGACCTCTATGTCGATTTCCATCGACTGCTGATCATGGCACACCGCCTGGGCTGAACACGCTTTGACGCACTGCATGCATTCGCTGCAGCCGGCACACGCCATACACCGTCCCGCTTCCGAAACCGCTTCGTCCGGGCTGTATCCCGGACTGGTTTGGCTCCAATCCTCCAGCCTGGCGCCTGCGCTTCGTTGCGACATCCTGACCGGTTCCTGTCTCGGACCGTCCGGCCCGGAATAGGGGATTGATTGGGTCCTATTGGCATTCACCGAAGCAGCGGAGCCCTGCGGTTTCAAGGCGCATGGGGCATGAGCGGATTTTAGAATATACGCTTCGATCGATTCTGCAGCCTTGTGGCCTTGCGCTATAGCTTCCGCAATAGAAGCAGGACCCAGCACAGCGCCGCCTCCGGCAAAGATGCCCTCAACACTTGTGGCGAGAGTTTCCTCGTCCGCGCGGATCCTTCCTCCGGGACGCAGCTCAACGCCGAAGCCCGCGGCATCCACTCCCAGGCCCGCCGCCACAATTACCGCATCCGCAGGGAGAGAAGTGATCTCGGAATCATCGAATATGGGATCGAAGCGCCTGTACTCCTTGTCGAAAACGCTGGTGCAGGCGCGAAAGACCACGCCCGTTACTTTGCCTTCGGAGTGCTCGAACCTGGTAGGCCCAAGGCCGTTATGGAAGACTATGCCTTCCTTCAGAGCTTCGGACACTTCCCGGGAAGGAGCCTGCATTTCGGCGAGGCTCTCGAGACAGGCCAGGTGAACCGAGCGAACGCCCGGAAGCCGCAGGGCGCATCGCGCCGCGTCGATCGCCAGCTCCGAACTTCCGATCACCAGAACCCGGGCGCCTATGTCCGGTCTTTTCCCATCGTCGGCTTCGCCGATGAAACTCAGGCCTTCCCAAACTCCCAGGGCATCCTCTCCCGGTATGTTGAGCTTCCGGCTCCGCCAGGCCCCGGTGGCAACAAATACCGCATCGAATCCTTCGGCCGTATCAGACTCGTGCCCGGATGGCGCTTTGGGTTTAAGCAGATCCTTCGGCCTTGCGATATGCGTGCCGGCGCAAACTTCCACTCCAAGATCGAGGATGTGATTGATTTCGCAATCCAGAACGGGCCTGGGCAGCCTGTATGCCGGGACTCCGTACCGGAGCATCCCGCCAGGCTCCGGCCGGGCATCAAACAAAGTCACTTCACAGCCTTTCAAGGCAAGATCGGCGGATGCCGTCAGGCCCGCCGGACCGCTTCCTAGCACGGCAATCCGGGCGTGATGCCTGAGAGGAGGTAATGTCCATGCGGGGTAATCCTCAGGACTCGCATAAATATGGTCGGCGACGAATCGCTCGAGACCGCGTATCGAGAGAGCCTCGTCGATTCCTTTCCGGTTGCACGCATCCTGACAGGGATGCCGGCACAGCCGTCCACATACAGCCGGCAGCGGGCAGCGCCGGCGAATAAGCTCGTAGGCTTCCCGAAACCGGCCTGCAGCGGTTAGAGCCAGGGCGCCCGGGACGTTCACACCCGCAGGGCAGGAACTCCTGCAGGGCGCGGGAGCGGATTTCGAGATATGGAAGGCGCCGGGAATGGACTGCGGGTAAGGGCGGTAAACCGCCTTGCGCGTGCTCAGGCCGCAATCATATTCGCTCGGCAGATTGACGGGGCAGACCTTCTCGCAGTCGCCGCAGGCATCACATTTCTTAATATCGATAAAGCGAGGATTCTGACGGATCTTTACTTTGAAATTACCCGGCCCCCCGGAAACGCTTTGGATGCCGGCAAGCGTGATAATTTCGATGTTTTTGTTGCGGGCGCATTCCACCAGCCTGGGAGAGAGAATGCACATGGCGCAATCGCCGGCTGGGAAAATCCTGTCCAGCTGGGTCATTTTCCCGCCGATTGCGGGGGAGGGATCCAGCAGATAGACTTTGAAACCGCCGTCCGCCAGGTCCAGCGATGCCTGAATGCCGCTGATGCCGGCGCCGCAAACCAGAACCGCGCCCGTTTTATCAATTTCCGGAATGAATGCCATGAAGCCGCCTGATGATACGAAATTAAAAATTCGAGATTGCCGACGACACTCCGCGTATCAGTTTCTGGATCCGGCTAATACCGAAAGCTTGACCGCGCCGACCTTTCGATAAACCTCGTGCGGAGCCCGAACCTGTCCCTCTACCGTCAACAAATCCTCCAGCCGGATGCCGAAAAGGCGTTCGTTTTCAGCCAGGTAGGGGCGGATCAACTGCCAATCCTTGTCGGAAAGCCCGGAAAGGACACCGCCGTTCAGCTGCCGTTCGATCACCTGTTGATAAGGATCCCGGATGTAGATGGCCCCGCCGCTGGCCAGCGAAAAAAGATTGCCGCCCGGATAAGGCACCGCCAGGGGGGTGACGCGGCCGTGCCCGTCGAAACCTACGCCGTTGAGTATAATGAATCCGCCGCCGTTCAGAGGATCTCCGGCCATGAACGATTCCGCCAGAAAATCCAGGCATGTGCCGTTGATGACAACCCGCGGGCGGCCGACGGCATTGATCAGCGGACGGCCCGCCGCGTTGCCGAGGACAAATACCTCGCCGCCCTTGGCGCCGTACATAAACGTCTGGCCTACGTCGCCGTAAATGACCAGCTTGCCGCTGCGGGCGATCTGCGCGACCTGGTCCTGAGCGTTGCCATGGATGCGGATCTCCAAACCGTCCATGCCGCTCGCCGTATAATCGCCATCAGAGCCATACAGATCGATGCGCACGCCGCTTGTGTCCGGGCCCAGGCCTGCGCCGTGGAATCGTTGCCCGCGCAGGCGGTAAACAACAAAGCGTCTCCAGCCCGCCTGATGGGCTTTGCGAAGCAGGACGGCGTCGCATTCCTCTCCTTCGGGAGGGAAACCTTCCGCGTCGATGATCAGCAGCTCTTCCCCTGCCCTGGGCGCGGACAGGCGGTCCCGGGTATCCCAGCTCACGCGCCGCCAGAAGCGGCTGGCCGGTTCGCCAAACAGGGGTGCGCTGTCCAGCAATGCTTCCAGCATCTCATCTGCGACACAGATCACCGTTGCCCGGCGCTTGTTGCCGGTATCGACATGCCGGTCGCGAAGCATGGTCAGCAGCTCCAGGGCCGTGGCGCGGGATTTGGCATTGTCGGCGCCCTCGACCGCCAGGCGGCAGAACTGATCGAGGTCGGCCGCAGACCATGAAGGCAGGCTGAGCGCAAAACGGAAAAGGCTGTCGATGTCCCCTTTCTGCAGCCATTGATTGATAAGCTCTCTCAACGCATCCGGCGCTTTGCCCGGATGGGCGGCCGGCGCCACGTTACACCGGACCGTTCCTGCATCCAGATTAACGGGGCGGCCGAACTTGTCGGTGCAGGAAAGCTTCCTGCGGCCATTCGGATCGGTATCCACGGAAAAGATGAAGGCGCCGCCGTCCGTGCTCGATCCTCCGCGGGCATTCCAGTATTTGTCCGCGATGGGACAGAAGCGCGGGTCTTCCCGGGCCAGGCTTCGCAGCGTTGCGTCGATGGCCTGCTTCTCGGAACAGATCAGGCCAATCTGCACATCCCCGCTATCCGAAAGAGCAAATACCTGGGGACGGAGCATGGCCGTGTCCGTGATTCCCATCAGTTGAACTCTCTTGAGGTCGGGCTGGCTGCGGGCGATGATGAAAAACCATGGCCCGTCCGGTGAAGCGTGGACGTGCGTCGCCTGGATCTGCCGGTAAACCGCCTGCTTCTCCGGCGGCAACTGGTCGAAGTCCAGCTCGGTCGTCGGCGCCAGCGCTTCGATGATGTATTCCAGGGGGTACTTGTAGACCCTGTCCCACAGGTCGAACAATTGAACCGATACTTCGGTATCGGTTAAAAATTGCTGGCGGATGTTGCGCTGCCGCAGATATTCGCAAACCGAATGGTAATTGGCAAAATCGCCATTATGCACCAGTGCTTCGTTCAACCCTGCGAACGGATGCGCTCCGCCCGGATGCCATACGCGTCCCTTGGTCGGATAGCGCTGATGGGCGATCCATGCGTGGGCCCTGAAATCCTGAAGTCGGTAATACTCGACATTCTGTTCGGCATAGCCGACTATTTTGAAAATCAGCAGATCCCTGCCGTGGGAAAGGACAAAAGCCCTCTTTTCCCCCAGGGAAGCATAAAACCGGTCATTCAGCCGATAGGAATTTCGCCAGACGAACTCATCTTCCAGATCGCGGGACGACAGGCTTTCAAGGCCCGTTTCTGCGGCAAAGGCTTTTAGGGCACGCGGCTTGACACGAACGATATAGCGGTGGACGTCCGGCGGACGCACCTCCAGTCCCGGGATATCGCGGTAATCGTCAATGTGGTTTTGTCTCGCGGACAGGGCTACCTCGAAGTGAGGGAGGACATATTCGCGTTCGAGTTCCGCGTGGCAGTCCGGATCAAGCAATGCGATCTGAAGCAGGTAGTAATTATCGAGCACGTCGCGGGAGACGCCCATCTGTTCGGGAGTCAGTCCGACAGCGGCAATGCCGCCGCCCTTGCCGTTGCCGCGGTTCTGCATTTGAATCGAAGGTTCGTAAATGAACCGCCCGGCCAGCGGCACCGTGCAGGCGAATCCCGTGACACCACAGCCGCCCTCTTCAGCAGGCTTGGCGGTGAATGCGGATTTTCCCCCGGAGTATACCTGCGACCGGGTTGCCAGCAATTGTTCAATAATATCTTTCACTCGTATTTATCCTTCTTTGACTGCCGGCCCGTCCTCGAGGTAGCAGAGTACATCGCTGCGGCCGCGAAGAGTGTGAATCGACGGCATGCCCAGTTTCCTCAAAACAGCAACCATTTGTTCATGCCAGGCATTCTGGAGATTGATCAGCCTCTGAGTGGCCCACTCGGGACTCATCAGCGTCACGAGTTCGGGATCCGTGGATGCAATCCCGCGCGGGCAGCCCCGGCCGCTTTCACAGCAGGCGCACCGCACACAGCCCAGAGCCACCATCTCGGCCGTGCCCAAGACCACGCCGTCAGCCCCCAGGGCGATGGCTTTAAGCGCGTCATAAGCTGTCCGTATGCCGCCGGACGCAATCAGCGTAATCTTATCCCGGATGCCTTCGGCGGAGAGGAACTTGTGCACTTTGGGAATGGCATACTCGATCGGCATTGCGATATTTTTTTTGGCGATGTCCGGCGCCGCGCCGGTGCCGCCATAGCTTCCGTCCAGGTGAATGATGTGCGCGCCCGCGTAATAGCTGCCCACGGCCACCATATCCACATCCACAGGCGTGGAAACCTTCACGCTTACGAGACATCGGGGATTCACTTCCTTGATCCAGTCCAGATGCTTTTTGTGGTCCTCCACGCTGTACACGCTGTGGAAGGGGAAGGGGCTGAAAAGCGCATTCCCGGGGACCGCGCCCCGCATGCGGGCGACGGCAGGGGTGTTCTTGTCGCCCAAAAGGTGTCCGCCCAGCCCCGGCTTGGCGCCCTGCGCATATTTGAACTCCACGATTCTCACACGCTGGATGGTATCCTCGCGCACGCCGAAAAGGCCTGTGGCAACCTGCGTGATCACGTGATTGTCGTAGGGCTTGAGGCGGTCCGGATACCCTCCCTCGCCCGTGCAGGTAAAGCTGTTCCAGGCTGCCGCGGCGCGGGCCTTGGCCAGAATGGTGTGAATGCTCACGGACCCGAAACTCATCCCTCCGCCGTATACCGGGATATCGATATGTACCTGGGGCCGGCCATCCTCCCGATGGTTCAGATCGAGCCCGGTGTCTATCTCAACGGAAGCCGCCTCCTTCAAGCCCTTTCTTCTTTCCGCGGTTTCGGGCACGACCGGATCGCGGAATCCCGGGATCTCAAATTTGAACCGGAGCCTGTCAAAGCCGCCTCCGGATTCGCCGCAGCGGTACTCCAGGTGAGGAGGCGGAGTATGGCCGGTCTCTGCTTCGTGCCATGTCGACAAGATCAGGTCGCTGGTCCACCGGTAATCGCCGAGACAAAGGGTGTTGGGATTCAGCCCAAGGGTCAGGGCTTTATGCGGGCACCGGGCGACGCAATAATTTTCCGTTTCCGCACACGCCGGACCGATGCAACGGTTGTCCCTGGGACGCAGCATGAGAGCATAGCCTTCCGGCTTCGTATGCACACCATACCGGCAGACTTCGGCGCACAGACCGCAGTTCCTGCAATCGGCCGAACGGCTTATTTTGTATTTGCCCAAAGGATTGCGATAGCGGTCGGGCGCCGGACATATTTCGCGCCGGACCGTCTCCTGGGACCCATCCTCGGCGCCATCGGTCTGCTGCCGGATTTCATCCTGTATGTTGAGATCGGCGATTGTTGTCTTCATGCAAGGACCTTGGTCGTGTGAGTAAAAAGCCGGTCTGAAATATCCGAAGAGCCCGCCGGCGGTTCCGGGCAAGGCGTAGCGGCAAAAATGGCTTCCTCAATATATGCTGTGTTTCCCATGGCCGGACCCGACGAACTATTCATGTCAATGTTCCATGGCCACGCGGGCCAAATCCCCGAACGCTTCTTTCTCCATGTCTTCCCGGAAAATGGCGCGTCCCACTTCGCCGCGCAGGCGCCGGACTTCACGGATGCCCATGGCGCCCAGCACCTCAATCAGCTGGCTGTGCCAGGCGCCCATTAGGTTGCTCATGCGCCGGGCTGCATATTCGACGTCACAGGAACCGCTTTGCACCGGGCAGAGGCGGGGCATCCGGATTTCAGGAGGCGTCTCTTCCGGGCTCATGCCATGGGTGTCGCGGCAGACACGGCAGCCGAGGGCGACCAGCAGAGCCGTATCCGCCGCCACAAGGTCGGCGCCGCAGATGATGGCTTTGGCCATATGCTCGGCCAGATCGATTCCCCCGGAAACGATCAATGTGATTTCGTCCCGGATTCCCTCATCTACCAGTCGGCCGTGAATCCCGCGCATGGCATCTTTGATATGCCGGCCATGGACCGATTGCTCACACCCGTGCCGGCTCGCGCAGAGATGAAAAACCTTGAATCCCTGTCGTGACAATTCGAGGATGCGGCCGGCGGTTGAGGGCCGGAGCACCATGCGGACCGAAAGAATAGCTCCCGGCGCCCCGGGCCGAATCATGTCCGCCATTTTCGGCAAATCCCGACAGTCGCACAGTTGGACCATTGCCCCGATTCGGCCGGAAAGCTCTTTAAAGCTCCGCAGGTTGTTTTCGTCAAAAACGGGCACTACCGCCGGCATCAGGTCCGGCGGCAGGCTGACGGCTTCCTGGGCGAGCACTGTCGCTACGGTGCCCAATTTTGCCGCTGCCCGGGACCGGGCATGGGCCAGCGTGACCGGCGGTACCGGCCAGGCGGGAATATCCAGAATGGCCGGGAGCGGGAGCTCGAGCAGGCGCGACGGCTGCGTGAGCATCCCGCCTTCAGGGGTGAAACTCAGGCGCATTGGCTTGGATCCGACATCCACCGAGGTTGAGATGTATTCGCGCCCATGGATGCCGTCGCGTGTGGGGCGCACGATTTCGGACATATCCGTCCATAGGGAATCGAAACCGGGTCCATGGAACTTGCCCCGGTACCCTGCCCCCGAAACCGGTATCTTGCCGGACTCGGCCTGATCCCAGGTGCTTAGGATCATTTCCGGCCTGTAGTAATCGTCGCCCAATTCCAGAAATTCGGGATTGAGGGAAAGGTTCAGCAGCCCCTTGGTACAGCTTTGAACGCAGGATAGACAGGCTTTGCATTCATACAAGGGCTGCAAAACCGCAAACGGGTCGCGGTTGTGGGCGGATTCATGCCCGTAAACGTCGTAGCAGCAGCGGGGCTTGACGCAATTGGTGCAGCGCGAGCAATCCTCGCGCCAGTCTACGCTGCCGAATTTTCCGATCCTGTGGAAGCGTCCCGGCGTCAAAACCGTGTCTAGGTGATAGCGATCAGGCACCTCGATCTCCTCTTTGGGCGGCCGTCCGCCCTCAGCTGCAGTTCAGAATTTCAATCCCGTAAGCCCGCCTGCTCGATGACAGCGCCAGCTAAATGCTCACAACCGTTACTGAGAACGTGAATGCCGCGGATGCCGGGCATTTCTTTAAGCTTTGCCGCAATTTCGGCGGCCATGGTCACCCCTTCTTTTTCAGGGTCTGCCGCCTTACGGATCCGCTCGACAACCTCGTCCCCGACAGGCCCATAGGTCCGGCGCTTCTGAAGCACCTTTGCCTTTTCCACGCTGATCAGAGGCAATACGCTCGGAATGATTGCAGTGCGCTTGTCAAAACCCGCGGATCTCACAACGTCCATCCATTGAGTGAATGCCTGAATATCGAAGACCGCCTGGGTCAGCAGAAAATCCGCTCCCACTGAAATTTTTTTGGTCAGCCGCAGCATGTTCAACCTCATCGGCCTCAAATAGGGATGGGCGATTGCTCCTATTTGAAGATCCAGGCAGGGCCCGGACTGGTCGCGATAGTGTCCCGCCTCCTGGAGCGCCATTCTTTTCAGCGCCCGCGTGAACTGGACCGAGTCCAGATCGTAGGCGGCGGCAGCTTGAGGGCAAATGCCGAGAGACTGATGGTTCCCGCTCGTGCAGAGGACGCCGGATAGGCCCAATGCCGATGCACCCATTGCGTCGCTCAATAGGGCAATACGGTTGCGGTCTCGCGTGGTCATCGACAAAATCACGCCGGCACGGCCCGCCCTGCCCAGAGCGACGGCCGCGGAAAAAGCTGAGCCGCGAATCCCTTCGGGATTGTCCGCCACCACCACTGCATCCAGGTCCCACGGCAGTAAATCCGCGATACTTTGGACTGCATCGGCATCGGCGCCCGCCGGGGGCAGATATCCCGCGGTCACGAGAAAACGCGTGGAAGAAAGAGCCTGAGAAAATCCATTACAATTGCCGGCCATCGGTTAACTCGCACCTTCCCCGGGAGAGCTTCCGGCCGGATTTTCGGAGGGCGACAACCGCAGCGGGCTTGAGCGGCTGCATCGGAATGCATTCATGACCTGGTCGCGGATTTCGGTCAGTTGAGTGTCCAATGCTTCCGCCGATGATTCGGCCGAAGCGGCTTTCGCATCGCCGGCCGGAAAGGCTACGGTTGCCTCGGCGCTGCCCGGAAGATGAAAAAGCATCAGACGTTCAGCCCCAAGACCGATCTCCCTGAGGATCGACCGGATAAAATCGACGCGGCGGACGCAACGTTTGCTGCCTTCGAGAAATGTGCAATGCGCTTCCCTGCAGCCAACAACAGACACAATGCTGGCTCCGGATTCAAAGGCCTTCAGAACATGCTCGGGTTGCAGCCGTCCGGTGCATGGAACAAGTATCTGCTGAACCTCGACGGGCCAATGGAAATCCAGGGCCGCAGACCGGGTCGCATTACCTGAGGCCGGTTGCCGGCCCGGCTGTATGCAGTTAGCGCACAAAAACATTGTGATTTCAGGAGAGTTCGGGGAATGCTCCACCAGTCCTCCTTGCTTTTTTGCTCAAAAATCCGGGATCGGGATCGCCGCCAGACTCATCGCGGGCAGCCCGATGATCCTTGAAATCCTCGCACCGTATAATCCTCAACTGGGCGCTTCGCCTCAAAGTGCACGCTGAATCGTGCATGCAGGTTTCACACAGGCCATGATATTTTGTCGTTTCGGCCATAAAGAATCCTTTCGGAAGCGATAACCCTAGCAAGCGCTATGCCAATTCAGCTATTCCATTGGAAAATTTTTTCTCGAATATTTAAGCAAATTTATAACAATTATGAAATTAAATACCATTATAAACCACACTCGGATAGCTATTTCTGGTATAATTTATTGGCCATGGGATACTATTTATACCAGTCGGGATTGAAAGGTGTTTTGGGGAGAAGCATTATAAAAGCAGGCATGTCGCCGTGGGTCAGCACTTATGTCCGCGTTCGTCTGCGTTAAGAACTGAATGGATTTGCCTGAACCTGCTCGGGACAGTATCAGGATAGCCCATATTTATCGAGTTTTTTGCGCAGGGTGACGCGGCTTATGGACAACCGTCTGGCCAGTTCGCGCTGACTGAATTGACCGGAATCAAGATAATGGCGTAACAGTGCTTCCTCCACCGTGTCCAGGAGCATATCCCGCAGGCCAGAAGGATTCCTGGAGGAAACCAGAGCGCGCAGAACAGCTTTGCGGAGGTCGGTTTGTGCATCGGTTTCCTGCATGGGGATTGGGTCCGCACCGGGATTCCAACGGCTTTCCAGAATCTCTTCGGGAAGCAGTTCCAATGAAACGGCATTGTCGGGGCTCATCACCACTGCCCGCTCGATGCAGTTTTCCAGCTCGCGCACGTTCCCGGGCCAGGAATACGCCAGCAGCGTGTCCAGCACATTCCGGGGAACGACGGTGACTTTGCGGTTCGCCTCATGGTTGTACTTCTCCAGGAAGTGGTCCACGAGGAGGGGAATATCTTCGCGCCGGTCTCTGAGGGGCGGCAGATGTATGGGGATGACATTCAGCCTGTAGAGAAGATCCTGGCGGAAGCGGCCGGCGCGTATTTCCGACCGCAGGTCCCGGCCGGTTGCGGCCACGATGCGGACGTCGACTGTCACTGTACGGCTTGATCCCACCGGCTCGAATTGTTTTTCCTGGAGCACGCGCAGAAGTTTGACCTGAAGGCGCGGGCTCATTTCGCTGACCTCATCCAGGAACAGCGTGCCCCCGTCGGCTGCCCGGAATCTCCCTTCGTAATCGCGCACGGCGCCGGTGAATGCGCCTCTGACGTGGCCGAACAGTTCGGTTTCAAGCAAGGTTTCGGGGAGTGCCCCGCAATTCACCTTGATCAGCGGGCCTCCGGCGCGGTCGCTGTTGTAGTGAACAACGTTTGCGATCAGCTCTTTTCCGGTGCCGGTTTCTCCCGTGATCAGCACAGAGGAACGCGACTGGGCCGCCGTGGCGGCCAGACCCAGCAGCCGCCGGATGGCGGCGCTTCCGCCGACGATGCTGTCGACCCTGTAGCTGCGCCTCAATTCCTCGCCGCGGCGCGTCAGGCGGTCGACGCCTCTCAGGCTGCCCGTTTCGCCATCCTGCGTCCCCGCTCCCTCGTCCAGGTCCAGGGGTTGAGCGACGCCGATGGCCGCGTTCCGGCCGGCGGACTTGTGCACTGTCAGAGAGCGTTGGCCGTTGGAGAGAGAGACTTCCATTACGACCTGCGTTATGTGTCTTACTTTTGCCAGGAAGGCCTCGCTGTGGGCCTCTGTCTCCACAAGCCAGTATGCCAGCGTTGACAGATCGTACAGCCGCGGGCAGAGATGCCCGAAAAGCCTTACAACCCTGTTTTCATCCCCCCAGAGGTCCAACATCCCGGTGAGCGAATCAAAGACGTAGTTGGCCGACTGGCCCCCGCGAGTGCCGACTTCCACAATGGCTCTTTCCAGACGGGATGGATCGGATGGATCGGCGATATGAACCGGAGCGTGCACACTGTTGCGGGCGGGATCGTCGAAAAATTTTAAAAAAACCTCATCCGAATTTCCTTTTCCCGATGAAAAGCAGTCGATCAAAAAAAACCGTCCCGGAGTCATGAGCCCGGCATACTTCGCCGCGATGGTCTGAGGGGAACGATTGAAGCTGACGTATACGACCGGGATTTCGTCGTGTTCGCAGGCCCTGACAAAACTGGAGATAAAATGATCGCCCGCCACTCCCGAGTCGATTTCCCAGACGAGATTATCGCCGGCTATCACTCCGCCGATGGCCCGGTCCACTTCAGCAATGCCCGTGGTAGGCCCGTACTTGAACGCCATGATTTCATGTTAAGGCGGGCTTCCGGCTCCGTCAAGGATAACAGGCCCGGTCAAGTATCCGGAGGCTCTCAAGGATTGGATTGCATTTCTTTGAGCCGCGCGCGCAGCTCGCAACCCCTCAATCCCGAAAACACTGATGAAGGCGCGAATCCGGGCGCCGTTGTGGATTCCAAGGAATCGCCGGCCGACCAATCCGGGTCGATTCCCTGGCTGGCATCCGGTATGTAAAAGCCTTGCTTTTCCAGGCCGCCAACCTGGAAACCAAAATGGCCGGATACGCCCACGTTGCCTACCAGTCGTATTTTGCCGCTGCATTCGCGCTCCATGACCGTCTGGGTAGGCACTGGGGATCCATCGTCCATCACCACTGTACCGGAGATAAAAATGCAAGGTTGATCGGGCTGCGGAGTCTTTTTAAACTCGGGAGGAGGGAAAGTTGGCTGCGGGGATGGAGTAGAAGGCGTGCTGGGGGTGTTTTTGCCGGCGCTGCCGGTATTGCTGCCGCTGCCTGATCCCTGTCCGCCCTGCTGCGCCGGCGACAGCTGGATGCTTAAAGCCAGAATCACGACCAATACCGCGATTCGCAATGCACTTAGGGCTTTCATGGCAGAGTCCTTCTATTTAAAAAACGGGACAGCAGCCTACGAGCCCAATTAATGGAGCAGGTCTATGGGTTATAACATACTCCCAAAACTCCTGAAATGCATAACCAATATGAAGAGGTTCCGGCAGGGGAATTCCGGAATCCGAAGATTCCTATGCGCCCGGCGGGAAGAAGGGCTAACCGGTGATGCGTATCAGCCAATAACTCTTGCGGCCTCGACGCAGCACGAGAAACTGGCCGTCAATAACATCCGTCGGCTTTATTTTGAACGCGGACTCAGCGACGCGGCGATTATTCAGGTAAATTCCACCTGCCTCAACTGCACGGCGAGCTTCGCCCTTGGATGGCACGATCCCGCATTCCGTCAGGAGATCGGGAAGGGCCAATCCCTCCCCCTGAAGACGGTCCATGGGTATTTCGCCCGAAGGAACATCGGCGAAGATGTCCGCTACTTCAGCCGCCGAAAGCCCCGCAACCTCGCCTCCGAACAGAACCTGGGAAGCCTGTTCCGCGCTCCGAAGCGCCGTTTCATCGTGAACCATCCGCGTCATCTCGCGCGCAAGACGGCGCTGGGCTTCGCGCTGTTCCGGCTTCTCCTCCACGGCCGCCTCGAGCTCCTGCACTTCCTCCGATCCGAGCCAGGTGAAGAATTTCAGATAGCCGACCACATCCCGGTCGTCGGTGTTGAGCCAGAACTGATAGAAGCGATAGGGCGAGGTTCGCTCAGAAGAAAGCCAGACGGCGCCTGATTCCGTCTTGCCGAACTTGGTGCCGTCCGCTTTTGTGATCAGAGGATATACCAGGGCGCCCGCCGCCTTGCCCCTCATGCGGCGAATCAACTCCACGCCTGCCGTGATATTGCCCCACTGGTCGCTCCCGCCGGCCTGCAGAGTGCAGTGATAGTGATCGAATAAATGCAAAAAGTCATACGACTGAAGCAGCATGTAACTGAACTCGGTAAAGGAAATCCCGTCCTCGCGGTCGAGCCGCAACTTGACGGAGTCCTTGCTGATCATGTAATTCACCGTGAAGTGCTTGCCGATATCGCGCAGGAAATCGACAAGGTTCAGCGATAGAAGCCAATCGGCATTGTTTACCAGAATGGCCGGATTCGGTTGCCGGTCGAAATCGAGAAAGTGCGCAAGCTGCTTTTTGATGGCTTCGATGTTGGCTTCGATTGTCTCACGTGATAAAAGTTGGCGCTCGGACGCTCTGCCGCTGGGATCGCCGATCATGCTTGTGCCACCGCCGGCGACGGGGATGGGCGTATGCCCGTAACGCTGTAAGCGGGCAAGAGTTATCAGCGGGACCATATGTCCGACGTGCAGGCTGTCGGCCGTCGCATCAAAGCCGGTGTATACCGTCACCTGGCTGCCGGCAAGCATCTCCGGCACGCTTTCCGTAGAGTCATACACCAGCCCCCGCCACTTGAGTTCATCGAATGCGCTCAGCGCCATAACCCTTCCCTCCAAAAGAAAAATGGCGACAGGCGCGCTTTTTCTCATTTGCGAAATGAGTGCCTGTCGCCATTTCCCCTGTTAATATACCATCAGTCAGCCATAAAGGGGGACAGTCACCAGTGTCCCCGATAGGTTCACTTTTCCCTGCGTTTGAATTGGGGACATTCGGGACTGTCCCCCTTTATCCGTCCCCCTTTATCCCCTTTATGCACTAAAAAGGCCGCTGGCGGCAGCGCCGATAATCGCGATAACGGCGTAAACGCCGGCAATTCCGATTCCGGCAAAGAGCCACTCCTGGATTCCGATGTCACAGATCCCTCCCTCAGATTCATGGACAGGAATTACAAGGAAACGGCCCCAGTATACTGGATAGCCGTCATATTGATCCCCTGATTTGTTGAATTTCTAAAAACCTGAGACTGGGTATGAAGTCAAAAACCTCCGGCAGAGCCGCCGAAGCAGGAAAGCGGAGCGGGATTTGGATTATTGGAAATTCCGATTCATTTTGCTGCTTGATTATGGCGGTTTGCTGTATCATGCCTGAAGCAGCATCCGGAATTTGGAGCTATTTTGCGCACGTGTTTATTTTATAAAGATGATTCTTATTTCGCAGCTACACCACGGCCGCACGGTGAGCCCGCAGCCATCCGACGATACATCCGTCAGGCGGTTGCCGGAAAGCATTTCTACCTGTCAGGCTGATCATTAAGGAGGGCGTATCATGGCGGATGAAGTCACCCAGAACGGAGAAGGAACCGGATTGAACCGCAGGGATTTTCTAAAGAACGCGGGCGTTGTTGTCGCCGGCGGCACCCTGGGAGCCGGCCTCATGCCTGCCCCGCAGGCATTGGCAGCCGAAGCCGTACCCACAACGCTGACGAATTTTAGGTGCCCGATCGACGGCAAGGATTTCAATACCTACGCCGCCCTGCAAAAGCATTTTGCCGAGGCGCACCCCGGCACCGTCATCCCGGTGACCACCAGGCTCAAGGTCAACGGAAAAGATTACGAAGTCCTGATCGAGCCCCAATGGACTCTGCAGCGCACGCTCCAGTTCAAGCTGGGTCTGACCGGCGCCAAGCAGATGTGCGACCGCGGCGTGTGCGGTTCCTGCACCGTCATCATCGACGGCAGGGCCGTATTGTCCTGCACCACACTCGCCGTCGAATGCGAAGGCAAATCGATCGAGACGGTCGAGGGCATAGCCGCCAATCCCAAATGGAAGCCGCTCATTCAATCGTACTGCAAATGGGATGCCATGCAATGCGGCTATTGCACGCCGGGCTTCGTAGTTTCGGCCAAAGCCCTCCTGGACAAGAATCCCAACCCGACCGAGAACGACTGCAAGCAGGCACTCGCCGGCAACATCTGCTGTTGCGGAACTTACCCGAGACACCCGACCGCCATCATGGAAGCGGCCCAGGTCATGAAGGGAGGGGCCTAACATTGCCAGTCCCGCAACGGCAAATGGAAAAAGAAGAAATTGACGAGTTTCCAGTTCTCGGTTGGATGCTTTAACTGGAAACCAGGAACTCATAAAGCGCTGGGCAAGGCATAAAAACGAGTTTCCAGTTCGGAGTTTCCAGTTCCCAGTTGGATGTTTTGAGCTCGGAACTGGGAACTGGAAACTGGGAACTCATAGGAGAGACGAGATGAAAGCATTCAATCATACGAACGCAAAGACTCTGGCGGAAGCCAGAACCGCCCTGGCCGGGGGCAAAGCGACCCTGATCGCCGGCGGGACAGACCTGATGGGTACGCTCAAGGACAATATCCTTCCCGCCTACCCTGCCGCTCTGGTCAACATCAAGACCATTCCCAACCTGGATTTCATCAGGGAGGAAGCGGGCATTCTCAAAATCGGCGCCACGACGCGGCTCGCCGACATTGCCGCCAGCCCGGTCCTCAACCAGAAGTACACAGCCCTCGCCCAGGCAGCTTCGAGGGTAGCCACACCGCACGTCCGGGACATGGCCACCATCGGCGGCAATATTGCCCAGCTGCACCGATGCTGGTATTTCCGCAAGCCGGAGAACCGATTCAACTGCATCCGCAAGGGCGGGACCACCTGCTTCGCCATGACGGGCGACAACCGCTACCACTCGATCTTCGGCAACGTCAACCGCTGCATCGCCGTCCACCCCAGCGACGTGGCCCCCGCGCTCATCGCCTTGAACGCGAAGGTCGTCACCAACAAGCGCACGATCGATGCGGAGAATTTCTTTGACGTCAAGTTCCCGGGCAACACGGTCCTGGCCGTCGACGAGATCGTCACCGAGATCCGCGTCCCGTCTCCCCCGGCCGGAGCGAAGAGCGCTTTCATCAAGTTCGCCATCCGCAAGTCGATCGATTTCCCGATCGTCAACTGCGCCGTGATGGTGGGCGGCGCCGCGCCGCGCATCTGCCTCAACGCGGTCGCGCCCAAGCCCTACCGCGCGATCAAGGCGGAGGCGGCCATCGCGGGCAAGCCGATCAACGAGGCGAATGCGGAGGCGGCGGGAGCGGCGGCCGTGGAAGACGCCAAACCGCTTCAGGCAACCAAGTACAAAGTGCAGCTGGCCAAGGTCATGGTCAAACGGGCCCTTCTGGCGGCCGTCTGATCTGAGATTGCCGATTCGAGATTCGAGATTGGGATCATTCAGTCTCGAATCTCGAACGGTCAATGTCCATTTAGCCTGCAATACTTTCCCCGCATATCTAAATGCCACGCAAAATATTCAGCTCTTGGCCTATGGGTAAATCTTCGTGAGAAACGCTCTCCAGAGCGGTTCGATTCGGGGACTATCAAGTAATACCCCAATCGGACCGGTCTGGAGAGGCTGTCCAACGGTTGTTTTTACGCAAAATCGGCTATTGAAAAAAAAGAACTTATGAGCGCGATTTTCGACAAATTCATAACCGTAAGACAGCCTCTGGAGACCGGTCCTCACCAATTAGCTGTTGCCCGCATATGAGTCTGTGGCTTTGAAGATGAATCTGGCTTGCATCAAGCTGTGGCAATTATATCCAAACCAGGCTCGATTCATTGAGTATTAAAAATTCCTGGCAATACGTATTAAGCATGCGCCGCTGGAGAAGATATCCATGCGAACCACCATCGTTCTGGACGAAAAGCTCGTGAAAGAAAATATCCTGCTGGAGAGCCGTCCCCATTAAAAAAAATCGTCAAAAGCTGACGTCCTGCGCGGCTATGTCCTTTTTATAGAAACAAAATCCAGCGCAGCCGTTTCCTTCCCGTTTCGGCATGCAGACCAACGGCGCAAACCCCCAATGCTGCCAACCACAAATATTTCTTCATGGTGTAACCCGGCCTCTTTCCAGGATCGAGTTTATAACGCAGGGACACGAAGATACCAGGATTCGGAGTGTTTTGAACCGCAGCGGAAAAGCAAGAAACACCCTTTTTTTAGCGCTGACTTACGCTGACAATTAGCTAGTTTCTGCTCCGAAAATAGTTAAGGATCAGCGTTCGTAGACGGAAAGAGCTTTCTTGCGAAGCCGGATGGATTTCGGGGTCACTTCCACCAGTTCATCCTCGTTGATGAATTCGAGCGCCTGCTCGAGCGAAAGGTCCCGGAACGGAACCAGGCGTATGGCTTCATCTGCCGTTGACGCGCGCATGTTGGTGAGTTTCTTCTCTTTGGTTACGTTGACGTCCAGGTCCACGGTGCGCGCATTTTCTCCAATGATCATTCCTTTGTAGACCCCGGTTCCGGGCCTGACGAAAAGCTCGCCCCGTTCCTGCAGGTTGTAAAGCGCGTAACTCGTGGCCATTCCGGCCCTGTCGGCCACCAGGGCGCCGGTAAGACGGTTGGCGATTTCGCCGGACCAGAGCCCCCAGCGCAGGAACATGGAATTGAACAAGCCGGTCCCTTTGGTGTCCGTCAAAAATTCGGAGCGAAAGCCGATCAGGCCCCTTGAAGGGACCTCAAAATCCATGCGCACGCGCCCCGCGCCATGGTCGATCATCTTCATCATTTTGCCCTTGCGGCGGCCCAGGGCTTCGGTGACGACGCCGATAAAATTCCCCGGGCAATCAATCACAACCTGCTCGATCGGTTCCATCGTGACGCCGTCGACCACACGGGTGATGACCTCGGGCTTGGAAACCTGCATCTCATAATCCTCGCGGCGCATCATTTCGATCAGGATCGCCAGCTGGAGTTCTCCCCGTCCAGAGACTTTGAAGCTCTCCATCTCATCGGTCTCGGAAATCCGGATGGCGACATTGGCAAGGGCTTCCTTCTCCAGACGCGCCCTGAGGTGCCGTGATGTCACATACTTCCCTTCGCGTCCCGACATAGGGGATGTATTGGCGTGAAAGATCATGGAAAGGGTCGGCTCGTCCACCTGGATCGTCGGCAGCGGGATGGGATCTTCAGCATCAGCAACGGTTTCACCGATATAGATGCCCTCGATGCCGGCCAGCGCGATGATTTCTCCGGCCCTGGCTTCAGATATGGGCTGCTGTTTCAGGCCGTCGAATGTGAACAGTTTTGTTATGCGGGTTTTTTCCACGGAACCATCGAGTTTGCAGACGGAGACATTGTCTCCGACGGCAACGCTGCCTGAAAAAATCCGCCCAATGGCAATGCGTCCGACATAGTCGTTATAATCGAGCGTCGTGACCAGAATTTGAAGCTTGTCGGGCAGAATCGGCCTCGGGGCGGGAATGGTCTCGAGGATCTGCTCGAAAAGTGGGCGCAGATCTTCGGAATCGTCGTTCAGACTCCGCCTGGCGATGCCCTGTTTGCTGACCGCATAGAGAATCGGGAAAACGATCTGCTCTTCCCCTGCGTCCAGATCGATGAAGAGATCGTAGATCTCGTTAACGACCTCCTGCGGCCTGGCATCCGACCTGTCGATCTTATTGACTACGACAATGGCAGGAAGCTTCTCTTCGAGGGCTTTCCGCAGCACGAAGCGGGTCTGCGGCAGAGGCCCTTCGGAAGCGTCCACAAGCAGCATCACCCCGTCCACCATCTTGAGCACCCGTTCCACCTCTCCGCCGAAATCGGAATGCCCCGGCGTATCCACGATGTTGATTTTGACGCCGCGGTAGTGAATCGCCGTGTTTTTAGCCATGATGGTAATGCCCCGCTCCCGCTCGAGATCGAGGCTGTCCATGACCCGTTCGGTTACGCGCTCGTTGTCGCGGAACGTCCCGCTTTGTCTCAGCATGGCATCCACAAGCGTGGTTTTGCCGTGGTCGACATGGGCGATGATGGCCAGGTTGCGTATATCTTCTCTCATGGACGATTCTCCGATTCATCGAGGGAGCAGTAAGGGTACTGTCTGCGGGGGCGGCTGTCAAATCGGCACCCGGACTAATGCATTTTTGCGTGTTTGTGTCTTCGAGTCCTGGAGGTTTTGGTGTATACTGCAAGGCCGCATTTTCCGGCGAACCTGCGGGCAAAGTAAGGGTTTACGGATCGCCGGGCTCATTGAAAAGGAAATAGGCGGCGACGCCGCCAAAAACGGAAAAATATTCCGAAGAAACGGGTACGCCGGGACTGGATGGATAATGACATAGGGATTGAATTCCAAATTCTTTTTCCATGCAATCTATTAATTTTATTAGCTTTACAAGAATTATTAAATTTGTTAGAGATCCTTTAAGATCATCATAGATATGGTATCATTCTAAGGGATTACGGTGCTGCCGGAAGAGGACGCTGTCAGAGATCTCGACCGGTCAAGGGAACGGGGAAATTTGCCTGTCCGGAAAATGGAGTAGCGATGGACCAAAGCGCACAGTCGATTAAATCGGATCAATCCCTCCTGAATGAAATTTATCAGGTCAGCGGAGAAAAGGTTCAGAACTGTTATCAATGCCAGAAGTGTTCGGCCGGGTGTCCTGTGAATTTTGCCATGGACATCCTCCCCAACCAGATGTTCCGTCATATTCAATATGGCCATCGGAACAAGGTGCTTTCATCAAAAACCATTTGGCTGTGCGCTTCCTGCCACACCTGCAGTGTCCGGTGTCCCAACAGCATCGACATCGCCAAAGTGATGGACACCTTGAGAGAGATTTCCGCCCGGTCCGGCATGGCTCCCGGAGAAAAAAAGATCTCGCTGTTTCATAAGTTCTTTCTGGGACTTACGAAATATACGGGCCGTACGTGGGAACCCGGTATGGGAATGTACGTCTTGCAGACCGGAGGTTTGAGCGGAATGATGGGATGGACGATGAAAATGTTTCTGAAAGGGAAAATCAGTCTCTTACCGACATTCAAGGGCGGAAGGCAATTCCGAAAACTGTTCAGCAACGTGGGAAAGGGAGGCGTTCAATGAAAGAATTCTCCTATTTCCCCGGCTGCTCTCTTCACGGCACATCCAGAGAGTTTGACGAGTCCATCCGAGGCGTTCTGGACCTCCTCGATATAAAGGTTCACGAACTGGAAGACTGGACATGCTGCGGCGCCACTTCCGCCCATTCCCTGGACGAAAAACTGGCCACCGAAATGCCTGCCCGGAATCTGGCGATCGCCGAAAAAAGCGACCGGGACCTTTTGGTGCCCTGCGCGAGCTGTTACAGCCGCTTCAAGACAGCCGAATATGAAGTGAAAGAGCACGGCAAGAAGGTCAGCTTCCCCTATCAGGGGAAGGTGCCGATCCGGTTTGCCCTGGACTACCTGTGCGACAAGCCCATCCTGGAAGAGTTGAAGAAAAAGATGGTGAAGCCGCTCGCGGGCCTCAAGGCTGTCTGTTACTACGGATGTCTTCCTGTCCGGCCTCCCAAAATTACCGGGATCAAGGATTATGAAAATCCCATGCACATGGACAGGCTTCTGAAGCAGCTGGGAGTTGAGCCGATACAATGGTCCTATAAAACCGACTGCTGCGGAGCCAGCCTGATGGTTACGCGCATCGATATTTTCAAACAAATGACCGGCAAGATCCTTGCAAAAGCGAAAGAAACCGGGGCGGACTGCGTGGTTGTCGGCTGCTCCATGTGCCAGATGAATCTGGACACTCGCCAGGAAGACATCGAGAAGGATCTGGGAAGGAATTTCAATCTCCCTATTCTCTACTATACCGAACTGATGGGATTGGCCATGGGCCATAGGGAAACCGGCCAATGGTTCAAACGCCATTTCAAGGATCCCATCCCGATGTTGAGCGCAAAAAGATTGATGTAATTAGAGTTTCGAGTTCCCAGTTTCGAGTTTCCAGTTCCCAGCTATAGGACCAAAACTGGGAACTGGGAACTGGGAACTCGGAACGGAGGGGTAATATGGCTGATAAGGTTGGGGCCGTAATGGTTGTTGGCGGCGGTATTGCGGGGATCCAGTCATCGCTGGATCTGGCGGAATCCGGCTATTACGTCTATATGGTGGAGACTTCACCCGCCATCGGCGGAGTGATGGCGCAGCTTGACAAGACCTTCCCCACCAACGATTGCGCCATGTGCATAGTCTCGCCGAAACTGGTGGAAGCCGGCTGCAATCTGAACATTAATATACTGACCGCCACCGATGTGGAAAGCATTTCGGGAGTGCCTGGGAATTTCACCGTTCGCGTCCGCAAACGCGCCCGTTTTGTGGACCTCCAAAAATGTACGGCCTGCGGCGATTGTGCCGCCGTTTGCCCCATTACGCGCCCCAATGAATTCAATGCCCTGCTCAACACCCGCAAGGCCATCTATAAAAGATATCCGCAGGCGATACCAAACGCATTCGCCATTGAAAAGCGCGGCGAAGCTCCCTGCCGGAACGCATGCCCTATCGAACAGCGGGCGATGGGTTATATAGCGCTGATTCGGGAGAAGCGGTTCGCGGACGCCTACCGGACCATTAAAGAGGACAATCCCTTTCCCTCCGTTTGCGGCCGTGTCTGCAATCATAAGTGCGAAGAAGCCTGCACCCGCGGCGAAAACGGGCACGAAGCCGTCAATATCATGCACCTGAAGCGCTTCGTGACCGATTGGGCGTTTGCCCATCCCGAAGAGGTTCAGAAAGCTTACGCGGCAGGCATTCAAAAATCGCCGGATACCACAGGATTGGGCAAGAAAGTAGCCATTATCGGTTCGGGCCCGGCGGGCATGGCGGCAGCCAATGACCTGATCGCCAAAAACTTCGAAGTAACCGTATTTGAAGCCTTGCCCGTAGCCGGCGGGATGATGCGGGTAGGCATTCCGGAATACCGGATGCCTTACGACCTGGTCCAGAAGGAAATTGATGAAATAACCGCCAGGGGCGTCGAGCTGAGGCTCAACACCCGGGTGGACGATGCCGTAGGGCTGCTCGATGAATATCAGGCGGTTTTTGTGGCCACAGGAGCTCATGTCGGCCTCAAAACCGGCATCCCCGGCAACGATCTCCCGGATGTTCATGTAGCGACCGATTTCCTGCGGGCTGTGAGCCTAAGGAACGGGGACGGCAAACCGCCCGATGTTAAGGGCCAACGCGTCCTGGTCCTGGGCGGCGGCAATGTCGCGGTGGATGCGGCCATGTCCTCGATCAGGATGGGAGCCAGCTGGGTGGGAATGACCTGCCTCGAGGGCGAGGGAAAGATGCTCGCCCATGACTGGGAGGTCCGCGATTGCCGCGAAGAGGGGATCGATGTGATGCCCGGCAGGAATTTCCTGGAAATCACGAAAAGGGACGGCAAGGTCACCGGAGTGCGGACCGTCAATGTGGATTTCAAGGGATTTGTCGACGGAAAACTCGACCTTGACGTGATCCCGGGCACCGAGGCCGTCATCCCCTGCGATATCGTGATCTATGCCATAAGCCAGAGGCCGGATGTTGCGCTTCTGAAAGACAAGGTCGAGACGGCGCGAAGCAGGATCGCGGTGGACAAAAACACACTCGCAACCAATGTCCCGGGCATATTCGCCGGCGGCGATGCCGTTACCGGCACGACGTGGGTGGTCGAAGCCATCGAAGCGGGACACAGGGCGGCCCGTTCGATTGCAGCATTTTTAAAAGATGAAACAACCAAAGCATGGCCCCCGGTAATACCGGTGGTCGATAGATTGCCCGAAGCGATCATTGCCCCCGAACAGAAAGAACAACTGGTGGAAGTCTCATCGCAGGCTTCCCGTTTCGAGCCTCCGAAGCGCTCGGCCGCCGAGCGCAAGCACGACTTCAACGAAGTCGAGGCGGCCCTTACCGAAGAGGAAGTGGTCGAAGCAGCCAAGCGGTGCCTTGAATGCGGCATCTGCTCGGAATGCAACCAGTGCGTGTATGCGTGCCGGGCAGGCGCGGTCAATCACGAGGACCGCGACGAGGTGGTGGACCTGAAGGTAGGCGCCGTGCTGCTTACCCCGGGCTTCAAGACGGTGGATGGCAACGTCCGGCCCGAGCTGGGTTACGGACAGTACGCCAACGTAGTCACCAGCCTCGAATTCGAGCGAATCCTGAGCGCCAGCGGTCCTTACGCGGGCACCGTCCAGCGCATATCCGACGGCAAACATCCGAAAAAGATCGCCTTTATCCAGTGCGTGGGAAGCCGGGATACTTCCTGCGGCAACGATTACTGCTCCTCCGTCTGCTGCATGTACGCCACCAAGGAAGCCGTCATCGCCCGCGAGCACGACAACAGTATCGAGCCCACGATCTTCTACATGGACATCCGGGCTTTCGGCAAAAATTTCGAAACCTATTATGAACGGGCCAAATCCGAATCCGGCGTACGTTATGTGAAGTGCGCTGTTTCGAAGGTTCGCGAAGACTTCAGCACCAAGAACCTGGTGATTACGTATATCGACGAGGCCGGAAAGATCGTCGAAGAAGAATTTGAAATGGTCGTTCTCTCGGTCGGGCTTGAGCCGGCCGGGCATACGGTTGCGATGGCCAAGCGGCTCGGCGTTGAAGTTGACAAGTATGGATTTGCCAAAACGGCGAGTTTTGCGCCGCACACGACTTCGAAGGACGGGGTCTATGTCTGCGGCGTCTACCAGGGCCCGAAGGATATCCCCGAAACGGTGGCCCAGGCCAGCGGAGCTGCCGCCGATGCCATGGCGCCTCTCGCCATGGCTCGCGGGACCATGACCGTGAAGAAGGAATACCCGCCCGAAGTTGACGTCAAGGACCAGGAACCCCGCATCGGCGTGTTCGTCTGCAACTGCGGCATCAACATCGGCGGCGTCGTCAATGTCCCGAAGGTGAGAGATTACGCGAGAACGCTCAGGAATGTCGTTCATGTCGAAGATAACCTCTACACCTGTTCCCAGGACACGCAGGCGAAAATCCGCGATGTGATCAAGGAGCACAACCTCAACAGAGTCATCGTGGCCTCCTGTTCCCCCAGAACCCATGAATCCCTGTTCCGGGAGACCGTGCGGCAGGCCGGCTTGAACAAGTACCTGTTCGAAATGGCGAACATCCGCGACCAGTGCTCGTGGGTTCACATGAAGCAGAAGACGGAAGCGACGGAAAAGGCGGAAGACCTCGTCCGCATGGCCGTCGCCAACGCGCGCATGATCCAGCCGCTCGGCGAACACGAGGTGGCTGTCACCCAAAAAGCGATCGTCATCGGGGGCGGCATCGCCGGAATGACGTCCGCTTTGAAGATCGCCGACCAGGGGTATGAAGTGTATCTGCTTGAAAAAGAAGACCGGCTCGGCGGCAACCTTTGGAACCTACACTACACCCTCGACGGACAGGACGTCCACACTCTGCTCCAGAGCACCATCGAGCGGGTTAAAAATCATCCGTTGATCCGCGTTCTGTTCAACGCCAGCATCGTCGATTCGGGCGGGGCCAAAGGCAACTTCACGACCGGCGTAAAGTCCGGACCGAACGGCGAGTACCAGAAGATCGATCACGGCGTCGTTGTGGTGGCTACAGGGGCGCAAGAAGCCAGGCCGACCGAATTCCTCTACGGCGAAGATTCGCGCATCGTCACCCAGCTCGAACTGGAAAACAAGATCGTCGGCAAGTCCGCCGACGTCGCGAAAGCCAAAAGGGTCGTGATGATTCAGTGCGTGGGCTCCAGAAACGCGGAACGCCCGAACTGCAGCCGGACCTGCTGCGCCACGGCCGTCAAGAATGCGCTCAAACTGAAGGAGCTGAATCCGGACACGGAGATTACGGTTCTCTACAGGGATGTGCGCACCTACGGTCTGGCGGAACCTTACTACGCCAAGGCGCGGGAAAAGGGAGTTTTGTTTGTCCGCTATGAGCCCGAAGAGAGGCCTGAAGTAAAGAAGGATGGCCAAAAGCTGACGGTTTCCTTTCAGGACAAGATCATCCGGGAGCGGATAGAAATCGCGCCGGATCTGCTCGTCCTTTCCGCCGCAACCCATGCGCGGAACAACGACGAAGTCGCTTCGGTTCTGAAGATTCAGCGAACGCTGGAGGGCTTCTTCCTGGAAGCGCACATGAAGCTGCGGCCGGTGGATCTGGCCACCGACGGCATGTATCTCGCCGGCGGCGCGCATGGCCCGAAACTGATCACCGAAACGATTTCCCAGGCAAGTGCTGCGGCAGCCCGCGCCTGCACCATCCTTTCGAAGGAAAAAATGATGGTCGGCGGAGTCATAGCGGTTGTGGACGGGGAAAACTGCGCAGCCTGTCTGACGTGCGTCCGGGTGTGCCCCTACGATGTGCCCGTGATCAATATCAAGGGTGAAGCGGAAATCGACCCGGCGAAGTGTCATGGCTGCGGCAGCTGCTCCGCCGAATGCCCGGCCATGGCCATCGAGCTCATGCACTTCAGGGAGCCTCAGCTCTGGGCAAAGGCAAACGCCTTGACGGCTGAAGCGGCTCCCATGAACGCAGTGATGTGAAATTGGAGATGCCGGCCTATTTCCATGCTCCAAAAGGCCGGCATTTCTACCGAAGGAGATTGGGATGGAAGCAACACAACAGTCGGTACAGGAAAATGTACAGCCGACCGGTTTCGAACCGGAAATTGTGGCTTTCTGCTGCGAGTTCTGAGCGTACAGCGCTGCGGACCTGGCAGGTTCGATGAGGCTCAATTACCCGACATTCATCAAAATCATAAAGGTGCCCTGCACCGGCAGAGTGGATGTACTGACCCTCCTCAAGGCGTTTGAATCCGGCGTCGACGGAGTCTATGTTGCGGGATGTATGGAGGGAGAGTGCCATTTCCTTAAAGGCAACCTCCGGGCGAGAAAGAGAGTGAACTACGCCAAGACGCTCCTCCAGGAAGTGGGGATAGAACCGGAGCGGCTGGAAATGTACAACCTGAGTGCCGCTCAAGGACAGCGGTTCGCGGCCATCGCCAACGAAATGGCGGAGAAGATCCGCGCCCTGGGCCCCAGCCCGGTAAAAAAAGCAAAGGACGCATTCAAAGCATGAAATAGAGTTCCCAGTTTCCAGTCAAACGATTCCAAACTGGGAACTGGAAACTGGGAACTCGATGGATTTTGGAGGAAGCAATGATAGTAGGAAACAGGAAGTCGCTGGAAGAAATCCTGCAAATGGTAAAGCCCTATAAGAAGATTTTGCTTCTGGGCTGCAGGGAATGCATTACCGTCTGCGCGGCAGGAGGAGAGCGGGAAGTTGCAGTATTGGCTTCTGAATTGAAGATGTCCCGGGCGAAAGACGGCCAGGAAATCGATATCAAGGAATTCACCCTGGAACGCCAGTGCGATTTCGAGTACATCGATCAGATCAAGCCGTTTGTGGACGAGTATGAAGCGATCGTTTCCATGGCGTGCGGAGCGGGAATCCAGTATACGGCCGAGCGGTTTCCGAAAAAGATCGTTCTTCCCGCGATCAACACCACATTTCTCGGCGTGACGCTGGAGCAGGGACTGTGGAGCGAACGCTGCCAGGGATGCGGGGAGTGCATCCTGCATCTGACCGGCGGAGTTTGCCCGGTCGCGCGTTGTGCCAAGAGCCTGTTCAACGGTCCCTGCGGCGGATCCGCAAACGGCAAGTGCGAAGTGAACAAGGACACCAACTGCGCCTGGCAATTGATCATCGACCGGCTGAAAGAACTCGGGCAGCTGGACCGCTACGAGGAAGTGATTCCTGCAAAAGACTGGTCGACATCGAGGGATGGCGGACCGCGTACGAGAGTTAGAGAGGATCTGAAGTTATCCTAGGAACACAGCACTTATGGATTGACGATTTACGATTGACGATTTGGTATCTTTTCAATCGTCAACCGTAAATCGTCAACCGTCAATTGCCAATGGAGGAATTGAGGCGGTGAAGACGAAATCGAATATTGAGCGTCTTTTGGAGCAGGGAAAATTTGTGGTGACATCGGAATGCGGCCCGCCGAGAGGGGCGGACCCTGAGGCTATCCGCAAGAAGGGGAGTTTGCTCAAGGATGTGGTGGATGCAGTCAACGTCACCGACAATCAGACTTCCATCGTGAGGATGAGCTCCCTCTCCTCTTGTCTGATTCTCAAGGAGATGGGATTTGACCCCATCTGGCAGCTGGTATGCCGGGACCGCAACCGGATAGCGATTCAGAGCGACATCCTGGGCGCGGCGGCGCTGGGTATCAACAATATCCTGTGCCTGTCGGGAGACCATCAAAGCTTCGGCGACAATCCCAAAGCAAAGAACGTATATGATATTGATTCCATTCAGCTGATCCAGACGGTCAAAATGCTGCGGGACGACGGCAAGTTTCTCGGCGGTGAGGAAGTCAAAGGAAAGCCGAATCTGTTCATCGGCGCCGCGGAGAATCCCTTTGGCGATCCCTTTGAAATCCGCGCCATGCGGCTGGGCAAAAAAGTGAAGTCGGGTTGTGACTTCATTCAGACCCAGGGCATCTACAACCTGGAGAAGTTCGGCAAGTGGATGGAGATGGTGCGGGACCGCGGGTTGCATGAAAAATGCGCGATCCTGGCCGGGGTGATCCCGTTGAAGTCCGCGGGCATGGCCAACCACATGAAAAAGAATGTGCCCGGCATGGATGTGCCGGATTCCCTGATTGAACGGCTGAAGGGCGTGCCCAAGGAAAAGCAGTCGGAGGAAGGCATCAAAATCTGCGTGGAAATGATCCAGCAGATCAAAGAGATCCCCGGGGTGCGCGGCGTGCACATCATGGCCATCGAATGGGAGCAGAAGGTGGCCGAGATCGCGAAGGCCGCCGGCCTGCTGCCCAGGCCCCAACTGTAAAAACCGATCAAATCCAAACCACGAAATACACCAAGAACACGAAATAAAATTTCGTGTTCTTGGTGTATTTCGTGGTTGTTTTTTTTATGCCCCGTGTACTGGTAATTGACGATGATCCGCACATGAGAAATATCTGCGCCCGTGTCCTTGCCAAGGCGGGCTGGTCGGTCGACTGCGCCACGGACGGCGAAGACGGGCTGAGGCAGCTTGAAGAAAGCCCGGAAGCCTTCCAGGTAATTCTGCTCGATCAGCTGATGCCCGGCATGGGCGGCATGGATGTATTGGCCCGGATACAAGCCATGAATTCCGGCGTACCCGTCATACTTATGACCGGTTCCGCCACAGAAGAATACCGGGCCAAAGCCCTGCAAAAAGGCGCTTTTGATTGCCTTCCCAAACCCTTCACTCCCGAACAACTCCGCACTGCAGCGACAAACGCCGCGCAAAGCTGCAGGTAATGCGGCCGCCCGGCGAGAAACCAAGGGCGGTGTCTCCCCCTGATAGAGTTAGGAAATTCTATCTACGCCAAGGATAACACAAAAAATAACCGCCGGCCGTTGTAGTTCCGTCCCGCCGCTTCCGCTTACCGAAGCAGAGGCAGCGGGAGGGAGCAATGAAGATCAGCATGATGCTGGCAGTGGCAATCTTGGCAGGAACCTTCGAGCGTATCGACGGTCTTGTCTGGATGCGGTTTGAATAAACACCGGCTATGTCGCAGCATGGCGGCCGCCTTTGTTTTTTTGTTGCCGGATCCTCAAGTTGTATTAGTCTTGTTGCAGGGATGGAAGTTCGATGGCGGCTCTGTTAAGACTTTTCCGATTCCTGCAAAACTCCAAAGGCGCGCTCGTTGTCTCGTTCATCCTGCTCATGACTTCCACCGGACTTGGGCTGGTCCAGCCCCGGTTGATCGAATACGTCATCGATAAAGGCATCAAACCCGGAATTGCTTCCGCCGTTGCCTGGGGCGCATCGGGCATCATCCTCACGGCCCTGCTTGCGGCAGCCCTCAATATGGCCTCCGGCTACACGCTGATCAAGTCCTCTCAATCCATGGGATACGAGATGCGCAACGCCCTGTATCGCAAGGTCATGAGCTTCTCCTTCGAGAACCTGGACCGCTGGCGAACGGGAGAGCTGATGGTGCGCCTGAATTCCGATGTCAACACCATCCGTATGTTTGTGCGCATGGGCGTCTTCAGCATCGTCCAGTCCGTCATCATGATCATCGGGGCCGTTATCGCCATGTACCTGACAGATCCGGGATTGGCGCATATCATGGCAGCTTTTATGCCCCTGACCCTGGTCCTGTTCTTCGCCGTGGCCACTCTCATACGCCCCCTTTTCATGAAAACCAGGACAGCCCTCGACGATCTGAACAACACGCTTCAGGAAAACCTCGCGGGCGCCAAGATTGTCCGCGCCTTCGCGCGCCAGGCCCAGGAACAGGAGAAATTCGGCCGCCGAAACATGAATTTCTTCAGCATCAGCCTGAACGTAGGCTATAAACTGTCCCTGTTCTTCCCCTTATTTTTTCTCATTGCACAACTCGCGACGCTGATTGTCCTGTGGTCGGGCGGGACGACGATCATCGAGAATGCAGTCAGCGGCGCGGCCGGGAATCTTACGCTGGGCAAGCTGGTCGCTTTCAACAACTACGCCACCATGGCCATGTTCCCCCTCCTGATGCTGGGCATGGTGCTGAATTTTATCAGCATGGCGATGGCTTCGGCTGTCCGTCTGGACGGCTTGTTCCGGGAAAAGCCCGGCATCGAAGAAAGACCAGGCGCGCGCAGCCTTTCCTCCCTGAAGGGAAAGATTGAATTCCGAAATGTGTCTTTCCGCTACGGAGAGGGGGAAAAAGCCCTGAGCCATATCAACCTCCTCATCGAGCCCGGAGAGAAGCTGGGAATCATCGGCACGACCGGCGCCGGCAAATCCAGCCTGGTTAATTTGATACCCCGCTTCTATGATCCCGAGGAGGGAAGCGTCCTGCTCGACGACGTGGACGTGAGGGATTTGGCTTTTGATACCCTGCGCACACGGGTGGCGATGGTTTTGCAGGAGACGGTGCTTTTCAGCGGAACGATACGGGAAAACCTGGCGTTCAGCGCACCCCAGGCAAGCCAGTTCGAACTGGAAAGAGCCGCCATGATCGCCTGTGCCACAGAAATTATCCAGGAAAAGCCCGAGGGATGGGAGGCATCCGTAGGGGAACGCGGTGCCGGACTCTCCGGGGGCCAGCGGCAGCGTGTCGCAATTGCCCGGGCCATAGCAGCCAAACCGGATATCATCATACTGGACGACGTTACCTCTTCCCTGGATGTCACCACCGAAAGAAGAATTGTGGAAGGGCTTTATCGCGAATTTAAAGACAGGACTGCCATCATCATCAGCCAGAAGATCACAACGATTTGCTCCGCCGACCGGATCTTTGTGATGGAAGACGGCCGAATCTTGGCAACGGGAACTCATGAGGAACTCCTGCAATCCGATCCGACCTATCGGACAATTTTTGAGACCCAGACAGGTTCTGCGGTTGTTCAGGGAGGGATCCCCGCATGAGCACTTCTCAGGCTCCAGCCAGAATGCCGCCCCCTCCGCCCGGACCCGGCGGGCCGGGCCGCCCGCGCGGCCCCATGATGGGCCTGCGCATCGAAGCGCCGAGGGACTACCGCAGAACCCTTCAGCGCCTGCTGCGCTACTTCGGGGGCAACAAGGCGCTGATCATCGCCTCCACGATATTCATCGCAGCCGGCACTCTGCTGCGGACGCTCGGCCCCGCTCTCATCGGCGACGCCATTAAATACGACCTGGAATTGTCCCAGAATCTGCCCAACTTCGTCCACCGCATGAAAATCGTTCTGGCGACGATTTTGGGCGCATGGATTGCCGAGGCGGGCTCAGGCATTCTGATGACCCGCCTCTCCAACAATATCGTCTACCGGATGCGTGCGGATTCCTTCGCTCATATCCAGACGCTATCCATGGCGTCGTTCGACAAGCGCGGGATCGGAGATTTCATCAGCCGGATGACGAACGACATCGAGATGGTTTTCAACGCCATGAACAACGGTTTCTCCAGCCTGGTAGGCGGGCTGCTGTCCATGATCACCGTCCTGGTTGCCATGTTCGTTCTTTCCGTTCCGCTATCGTTCGTGGTTCTGGCCGTTGTTCCCATAATGGCCGTGATCACGGGCATAATCGGGAAAAAAATCCGCGGCGCATTCCGCAAAAACCAGGAGTGGGTCGGGCGCCTGACTGCCAACATCGAGGAATCGGTTTCGGGAATCAAGGTGATCAAAACTTTCCGGCGCGAAGAAGCCGAGTTCGCCAAATTCGAGAAAGTCAATGACGGAAGCCAGCGGGCTGGAGTGGAGGCGGAACTGATCTCCTACGCCTTCATGCCCTTAATGAACGTCATGACCTCGCTGACACTGGGGCTCATCGTCGGGATCGGCGGATACCTGGCGATCAGCGGCACCGGCGCGCACGCTTCCGGCATCGGGAATGCCGCTGCCGGAGGCGTTTCCATCGGCCTCCTCACCGCTTTTATCCTGTATTCCCAGCGCTTCTTCGAGCCGCTGCGCCAGATTACGCAGGTTTACAGCATGCTCCAGTCGGCGCTGGCAGGCGCGGAGCGCCTGTTCGAAATGATGGACATGAAACCGGAGGTCGTCGAAAAGCCCGATGCCCTTCCCCTGAACGACATCCGCGGCGCCGTCGAATTTCACGACGTGGGCTTCGGCTATGAAGAAGGCAAGACAGTCATCGATGATATTAATTTCCGCACACAGCCCGGCCAGGTTGTCGCAATCGTCGGTCCCACCGGCGCGGGGAAAACGACGATTATCAACCTGCTCAGCCGCTTTTACGATGTCCGGACCGGTCACATCACCATTGACGGTTACGATATAAGATCCGTCAGGCTGGACAACCTGCGCACGAGCATGGGCGTGGTCTTGCAGGAGCCTTTTTTCTTTGCCACAACCATCCGCGAGAATCTCCTCTATGCCCGGCCGGATGCAACGGAAGAACAGATGATCTCCGCAGCCAGGACCGCCAACGCCCACTATTTCGTGTCGCGTCTCCCCCATGGCTATGACACGCTGCTATCTGAGCGCGGGAACAACCTCTCGCAAGGTGAGCGCCAGCTGCTCGGCATCGCCCGGGCCATCCTGGCGGATCCGAGGATTCTGATCCTGGACGAGGCGACTTCCAGCGTGGACAGTCTGACCGAATCCCACATACAGGAAGGTCTCATGCGCCTGATGAAGGGCCGCACGAGCCTGATCATTGCCCACCGTCTCTCAACGATCCGCAACGCGGATCAGGTTCTGGTTCTCCATAACCGGCACATCATCGAGTCGGGGACACACGATCAGCTCATGGGCAGAGCGGATGGTTTCTACGCAAAGCTTTACGGCATGCAGGGCCAGAGGCCGGAGATCCTGGAATCCGATTTTGCAGCGGAACAAAACTAGCCACGGGTTTCCCAAAATGCAATTCGCCAGCCGGACGGCCCTGGAGAGACTGTCTCAAAATTGGGGGCGAGGATCTTATGACAGTTGTTTTGAGACCGACTCGGGAGGCCTGCGCATGAATTTTAACGCTGAGGAACGCCGATAAACGCTGACGCACGCTGAAAAACCATAAATAAATACTATTTCCACAGCAGGTAATGTTGATTGGGGCATTCCGGCTGCGTGGGCTAGAATTGCAGGCGGACGACGACCTGGCCGGTGCGGGGATTGCCGCCTACGGTCTTATAATTCACATATCCGAACCCGGATTGCGGCACATCATCCCTGTCATATACCTGAGTAGCTCCGGCATTCTCGTAGACAGGATCTGCCATCTGGAGACGGTTGAAGACATTCTGGAAATCGATCCGGAGCATCAGCTGAACTTTGTCGCTGACCTGGAAAATCCGCCCGAAACTCATCTGCTCCAGAGGCCGGCGCTCAAAACGGTAGTCGTCGTAATACGCGGGAGAGGTGCTGAATTTGCCGGGATCCGGGTCCTTCCATGCCTCCGGTTTGAGCGCAAATTGCTCCAGCGGATTGATGCCTTCCTTGTCCAGATTGGCCGTGAACAGCCCTACTCCCGGAATCCGGTTGGCAAAAGTGCTTTGGAAGATCATCAGGTTGAGTTTGCTGTTTGAGACCGGAGCACGGATGGGCAGCCCGGGGGCATATTGCACGATAGCACTGAACCTCCAGTTGCGCAGCAGCGGCGAAAGCGTCTTGCGGCCGGCGAATTGAGGGGAGGTAAAAGTCGGTGCGATGTAGAACACGCTTGTCCGGGACAGAGCGGAGGTGTGTTTATTCGCGTTCGCGTCGTAAGCGTTGTTGATCGCTTCAAGCGAAGTGTAGCCGCCCATGTTTTCGGCGCCTGCCGCCATTTCCTTCTGCCAGGAATACCCCAGGTCGACCGCGAATCCGTGCGAGTATCTCTTGATCAATTTAATCTGCGCGGAGTCGTACCAGGTCCGGCCGAAGGGAGCCCCGCGGTAAGCGATATCCCCGTACTGCGGAAAAGGCCGCAAGGATTGCGCCACGGTCTCATTCTCCGGGAATCCCTGATAGGGCGGTTTGTTGAATCCGCGTCTTATCGCCAGTGAGGAATTGATTGCGGACATCAGCAATTCCCGGTCCTCTTCGACATTGAGGTCGAGATCATTGGCATCAAGCCTCTCCGGGGACAGCGCATTGACATTGATGAGGCCGTTCGATTCCCAGCCTGTGCCGCGGGCCATGACATAGGAGACCTCAACCGACATGTCTCTGGTAATACGGCCCTGAACGCTGAAATTAAACAGCATCTGCCGCGGAGGCCGTCCGGCGTTGATGTCTACGGCCGTGAGGGAGCCGCCGTGACCGATGAGATACAGATCCCTGTTCAGATTGGGCCATGAGCCAGCATCCGGGGCTCCATTCTTCAGGAGAAGCGCGGGATTTCCGAAGGTGTTGGACGCGAAGGCGTTTGTCGAGCCGGAGCGAAGTGTTGTGCGGTTCTCCGCGGCCGTTTGCCCGTACATGATGCCGAATCCGGCACGGAACACCAGTCTTGGCATCAGTTCAAAGACCGCACCCAGCCGGGGGCTGAAGGCATATGGATAAACTCTGGCAAAATTGCAGTTGCAGTGCCCTGTCCCGGAGCCCTCGTAAATCACGTAGCCGGGAAGGTTGCCGGCCGAGGGATTTTTTTCAGTCGACGAGAAGCTCGGGATGCGGCCTTCGGATTCCTTGAAATAGGTCTGATAGTCATACCGCACCCCATACTCGACAGTCAGTCTCGGAGACATCTTCCAGCTGTCCTGTGCGTAAAAGGCCCAGGCACTCTTTCCCAACTCGGGTTCGCTGACTACTCCTATATCCCCGTTGTTCACAAGCCCCAGGAGGAAACTGGCGTAGGGAAATCCGACCGTGCCGCCCTGCAGATTTTGGCCCTCGGTGGAGGGCTGCCCTGTCTGGTCCGCGCTGAAATTATAGTAGCCGTACGCGGGATACTTTACCGTCGTCGGGTATTTCTCAAGCCGGAATTCCGCGCCGATTTTATATATGTGCTTTTTTCTGATCCACGTCAGGCTGGCATTTGCCATAGGTTTGCGGAGGTTGGACAGGCTTTGCATGCTCGGCCCCATATCCTTCATGCCGCCCATCGATGCCTTCAGGCCCGTGAGGTATGGAAATATATTGAGATTTGCGCCCGTAAGCCCGAGTTCCGTTTCCTGATTGAAAGTGTCGTTTTCGACCTCATCCGACCATTTCATGCGCTGATATCCGAAACCCAGGTGCATCGTTCGCGTCGGCGATGAAACGCGGTCGTAAGAAACCCGAAAGGTGTCCGCCCGGGCATCGGTGGGCCTGTTGCTTGTCACGGCGGTCAGGAATCCGTCCCCGCCCTGGTCCAGCCTCTGGGAAGAAACCTCTTTGTTGAAGCCGTAATAAACCGAGATACTGGAACGGGCATACTTCTGATCCACCTTGATCGATCCGAGAGTATCATGCTGAGTGCTTTCCCAGTCGGCTCGATAGTTATCCGTGAGATCAGAGTTCGTCGGCAGAGGTATCAGGTTCTGGATTTTCAACGCCACCGGATCCATGAGCGACTTCGCAACTGTGTTTCTGGGAAACGGGTCCCGCACGCGCTTGCCGTCGACTATGCGCTCCGTAGCCGGATTATAGATCGTGCCCTCCATAATCGACCGTCCCACGGGATCGGTCCCCAGCCTTCGTCCTGTCAGGGCTTTGCGAAAATCGCCATCCCGGTATGCCTTGGTCGGGACGGTGAGGTACTGATCGTTGTAAATAATGTCCTGACGAAACTGTTCGAAGTTCGCAAAGAAGAAGGTCTTCTCAAGGCCGGAGCTTAACCTCGGGAAAGGCAGGGGCCCGCCCAGAGTAGCACCATAGTTGTTCCGGCGATTGCGCGGCCTGATATTGGTATACGGCTGGCTCGCGTTCATGATCTCGTTGGACCAGTACTCATAGCCCGACCCGTGGTAAGCATTGCCGCCCGACTTCAGCGAGATATTTACGATGCCGCCGCCCGCCTGCCCGAATTCCGGCGCATAGCCGGCCGTTTGAACCGCGAACTCCTGCACTGCCTCGATCCCGACCTGGTTCTGCATGGTCTGGCTCAACAGAAACCCGTTGTTGGCATCCTGGCCTTCGACTCGAATGGCCGTCGTATTGCTGGGAGCCCCATTGATGCGAAGATACTCAAGCTCGGTAACGAACGAGCCGGGGGTCAGATGCAGCGCAAACAGAGTGTTGCGTATTCTCCCCTCGGTGTTTTTTCCGGCAGGGAACCCGAAAAGCGGAACCATGGCGGTCGTTTCAGAGGTCACGCTATGGGTCCATTGACCGCTGTCAAACCGCTGCGGTATCGCATGGGAATGAGCATCGGGATCATCTCCGCCCTCATTGGGCTCGAGATAGATATCGATGCGCGCGGGCTGGGTTGAGGCAATGATGGCATCTTCGTAACGAAAAGACTTGTATTCGCCATGCGATGTCGACAGGTGGTAGGCGCCCGGCATCAGATTCGGCAGGAGGTAATTTCCGGTGGAAGTGGTGACGGTCTGGTACTTCAAGCCGGTTTGAAGGTTCTCCGCAAGTACGGTGACATCGGCGATTGCACTCCCTTCGAGATCGGCAATAAGGCCCGTGATCGAACCCCGGCCCTCCTGTCCATACAACGTTGCAGTGGCAAAAAACAGACAACACAGTGCAATCACCGTTTTGCGCATAGGTAATAATCACTCCATCCCTGAAAACTCACAGCCATTCCTGTCAGATCTAATGATCATAAGGACATGATCCGATGTTTGCAACCCCTTCAAGGATAGCGCTCCATGAGAAAGCAGACAACTTTTGCGGGACCGGCAAATGTAAAGTTATGTAAAGCGCTTTTTGCCTCGATTTAATGAGCAAACGGACCCAGCTGCCGTAATAATTCCTCGAAAGAGTTCATCAGTACATTGAATCCCGTTTGAGCGCTTCTCCTAAGTTTGAACGTTTATAATTGATGTCAGAACACTGTAGACATGGCAGGATCCAGTTTGTCAGACTGATACTGGTTCGCCGGCAGAGCCGGCGGATCTCCCGATGGATTGGATTTGTGTTTCGCACAGGCTTTCTTGACTTGGAGGCTTGAAGGTTCGTCTTGCCGACCGCCGCCTGGATGATCCCGATGAGCCGGCATCCTGGTTCGCTATGAATATTCAGCTGATTGTCGTCATCGCATATCTGGTGATTTTGTTTGCCGCAGCGGTTTGGGCCGCTCGGCTGGTCCGCCGCGGAAGAGAAGGATTCCTGCTCGCAAGCCGCAATTTGCCCGCTCCGCTGATCGCGTGCACGCTGACCGGACTTGCGATCGGGGGGGCATCCACTATCGGCGTTGCCGAGAACGCTTTCAGGGGCCAGGGATTGGGGGCCGGATGGTATTGCATCGCCTGGTCGGTGTCCGCCCTCATCATCGCTTTTGTCAGCTCCGTACAATTCCGCAGATTGAATCTTGTCACCGTCCCGGAGCTATTTCGCCTGTATTTCGATCAAGCCGGCTATATAGCCTGCATTCTGGTTCAGGTGCTTATTCAATTGACCATCACGTCTCTGCAATATGTCGCAGGCGGGGCGATTCTGTCGGAGCTGCTTCCCGAAGTTTTTCCGGACTTGCGCTCCGGAATGATATTCAGCGCGATAGTCTTCATTGCCCTCACTTTTTTCGGCGGGCTTTGGAGCGCCAGTTTGAGCAATGTGCTGAACGTGGTCCTGATTTACGGAGGCATGTCGCTGGCGGCATGGCTGAGCGTGGAATCCCTGGGAGGTTTTGCCGGTCTCTCCGCCAGGCTGCCTCAGACCCCGGACTATTTCTCCTGGTTTGAAGGCGCCGGATTCATGCAGATAGCAATCTGGATTGTCGCGTCGGCAACGGCTAATTTCTCATTTCAGGGACCGCTTCAGATAGTATTCGCAGCCCGCGACGGGAAGGCCGCCCGCAACGGCTTTTTCACGGGCGCACTTCTCATGATTCCGATCGGGTTTGTCGCGGCTTTGATTGGCATCGCGGCCAAAGCCGCCAGCCCGCATATCGCCGATCCGCGGCTGGCGCTGCCGACCATGCTCACCAGCCTGAATCCGTGGATCGCGGGGATTGCCCTGGCGGCTCTTTGGGCTGCAGACATTTCCACGGCTATCGGCCTTCTGCTCAGTTCATCCACGATCATCATCAAGGATGTCGTTACATCGATTTTCCGGAGGCAAGTCAGGGAAAAACGGCAGCTTGGCTTCAATAGAGCGGTTGTGCTGGCTATCGGCGTGCTGACTCTTTTCCTTGCTTTGAAGATCTCGAGCATTCTGGAAGCGCTGATGATCGGGCTGAGCCTGGGAACAGGTATGACCATCGTCATACTTTTTGTCTTTTACGCGCCTCGCTTCTGCAGGAGAGGTTCCGCGGCATGGGTCCTGGCAGCGAATGTGATGGTCATTGTCGCCTGGATTGCCCTGCCCGTGACACGCATCACCCCTCACGCCGTCTTCAGTTCCTGGATTGTGTGTCTCGCCGTCTTTTTTGCCGTGGCAGCCATCGACAACCGCCCAATCCGACTCGAGAAGCCTTCTTGAGGGATTGATGTCATTTCGTATCAGAGCGCAGAGTGGTGCCAACTGTCAGCCCACGCGGAGACGCGGAGGTGGCGGAGGTTCGGATGGCCTATCTGTACGAGAAGGTCGAATCTGAATTTCTCCGAGGATTTGCCGGTTCAGCGTGGGCTGCCTAACGGCCGTTACTGCTGAACCTTTCCGAGCCTGCGGGCTATGATATTCATGCCGCGCAATACTTCCTCCGGCGGCAGGCACGTAAAACAGATCCGAATCCAGGTCGAGTAGCCTTTGCCGAAGGAGCTTCCGGGAGTCACGAGCACTCCCTGACCGGCCAGGTCCTCGAGCAGACCGTTCATGCCCCTGTCGTCCATTGAATCTGCCGCATCCAAAAACAAAAAAGCGCCCGACATCGGCAGGCCTGTATTCAGCGTTTCGGCCGCCTGCTTTCCGGTCCACCGGTAGCCGGCCCGCGCTTTTTCCTGCCATGCGGCGCCATCGCGGATTGCCCGTTCGGCCGCAACCTGTCCCCCGCCATTGACGCTGTAAACAGCGAATGCCGTATATCGTTCCACCGCTTCGATGACTGTCGCCGGTCCCGAGATATACCCGACACGGTTTCCCGCCATGGCATACGCCTTGGAGAAGCTGAAAAACCGGAGTGTGCGCTCCTGCATTCCAGGAAATGCGGAAATCCTGGGCAAGGGGCCGTCGACATAGACATAGTCCTCATACACCTCGTCCGAAAAGACCCAGAGATCCCGGTCACTGGAGAATTCCGCAATGACCTCAACCAGCTCCGGTGAAGAAATGTGCCCGGTGGGACTGTTCGGCCAGTTTACATAAATGGCGGCCATGTCGCCTTCTGCAGCGCTTTGGAGAGCCTCTTTCAGCGAGTAACGGTCATGTTTTATGTTATAGAAGGGGACTTCTTTGAAGCATACTCCGTGGCCGGTGGTGATGCCGCGAATCAGTGGCCAGAAAGGCGCCAGTGCAATCATGCTTTGGCCGGGAGCCAGCAGCGTCCGGATGGCCGACGAAATGCCGCTCGTCGCCCCGGCCGTTATGAGGATCTGGGAGGGCTGGAGCGTCCGCCCATCCTTCTCTTTTCTCTGCTCAAGAATAGCCTCAATCAGTTCCGCTCTTCCGCGAATCGGGCTGTATTTGTGGATCCCCGGAACTTCGTAGGTCGGTCCATCAAACAACCGGGCGCCCACAGGAGGAACCAGGTAGGTATCCCCTTCATGAAGCGGACAGTAGGGCGATCCGGATGCCCTCGCGCGTGCAACATAGGAGGAATATATCGACGCGGAGAGTCCGCCGAGGGCGGGGTTGCCCTGAATTAGCCTGCTCATTGTCAAACTCCATATTCTGCGCTATGGCATATCACACATGTGAGCCAAGCAGCCTTCCGCCTGCCCTGAAAATCAGGCTTTAAACGTGATTGCGCAGCTGCAACTCTCCGGGATGGGGATTGAGATAGTACTGCTCTTTCAGATAAGGCTGATCGTATTTCCGGACATAGTGATTGATGAGAGTGATTGGGACGATGAGGGGCACGATATTTCTCCGGTACTGATCGATGATGCCCGCCAGTTCCTCCTTCTCGTCCGGAGAGAGCTGCTTCTTAAAGTAGCCCGCCATATGCATCAACACGTTGGCATTTTTCCTGGCCGTGGTCCGAATCCTGAGCACTTCCAGCAGCTGTTTTTCATACTGCCCGAAAAGATCCGCGGGAGCAATTTCCTTTGATCGCGCGACAAGTCTCCCCATCTCGCTGTAACAGGTCGTGCTGTGGGAAAGAATGAGCAGCTTGTGCTTTGTGTGAAATTCGATCAGGCCGTGACGGCTTTTCCGTTGCGCAAGGACCTCTCGCCAGCGGGCCAGGGCAAAAACACGCTCGATGAAATTTTCCCTCAATCCAGGATCGTGCAGACGGCCGTCCTCCTCCACCGGGAGAAGGGGAAAATGCTCCATGAAAATGCGGGCAAACATGCCGACGCCGACCTTCGCAGGCATGCCTTTTTCGCCGTACACCTTGACCCGTTCCATACCGCTGCTGGGAGAATCGCTTTTGAAGATAAATCCCAAGAGTCCTTCCTTTTCAAGCTCAAGCACGCGCTTTTGAGCCCAGCGCACCATCGGATCGGTTTTGTCGCTGCCGGTTTTAATGGTGACGAGCCGCGGCGCGGCCGGATCTCCCGCGAGGTGCATGGGCTCCCGGGGAATGGGCATCCCGCACTCGACCTCCGGACATACCGGGACATACTCCACCCACCGGCCCAGTGTCTCGGTCAAAAACCGATCCAGCTTGTGACCGCCGTCGTAGCGGACTTTGTCTCCCAGAAGGCATCGGCTTATCCCCAACCGGATCTTTGCGTTCCCGTCTCCTTCAGCCCTGGATTTCATCCATGTCCTCCCTATGACGAAGAGCTTGTCCTACAAATTAGCACGAATCCCACATAAACCGGCACTGTACTTTTGCAACCCCCCGATCATGGATCAAGCTCCGGAAAGACGGGGATTGCCGATGCGTTCAAGGCAGGATGCTGTGCCGACAGGGGATCGACTCCCGGCAGGAATGTTTTCGGTCTGAATTCCGCGGCTTGAGGCCACTCCTTCCGGCAGATTTCATAGTGCACGAGCGAGCAAAAAAAGGTATTAACTAATACGAGGGATCTATGGGAATTTGCTTTTTTGCAGCGGATCTTCACGGAAGAGAAGACCGCTACGGGAAACTGTTTCAAGCCATCAAAAAAGAAAAACCCGCCGCCGTATTCCTGGGCGGAGACCTTTTCCCTTCCGGTTTCGGGGCGCTTGCGAGCGCGAAGGCGACCTATGACGATTTTCTGAAAGGCATTTTGGCCGACGGGTTTGCCAGGCTCAAAAAGAGCCTGGGCGCCTCCTACCCTTCTGTGTTCCTGATCATGGGCAATGATGACGGGCGGTTTGAGGAACAGCGCCTGCAGGAGTTGCACGACCAGGGACTCTGGTTTTATATGCATGACAGGTGTATCTCCTGGCAAAATTATGCCATTTACGGTTACGCCTATGTGCCGCCGACCCCCTTCATGCTGAAAGATTGGGAGCGATATGATGTATCCCGCTATGTGGATCCGCTCTGTATTTCACCCGAGGAGGGCCGGCTCTCGATTGCGGTTTCCAAAGAGGTGCTGAGGCACGAAACCATCCAGAACGATCTCATAAAGCTGGTGCGGGAAACGGACCTTTCCCGAACCATCCTGCTGTTCCATACACCTCCCTACAATACAGGCCTCGACAGGGCTGCGCTGGATGGGAAAAAGGTTGATTATGTGGATCTCGATGTCCATGTGGGGAGCATCGCCGTCCGTCGTTTCATAGAATCCAGGCAGCCGCTGCTGACCCTTCACGGCCATATCCATGAATCCGCCCGTATTACGGGCACGTGGAAGGAACGGATCGGCAGGACTTTCTCTTTTTCGGCCGCTCATGACGGACGCGAATTGGCCCTGGTGAGGTTTGATCCGCAGAATTTGGACGCGGCCAACCGAGATCTGATTTGACGGCTCACAGGGGATGGCCTGAAAATATATGAAGGAAATATGCGGTAGCGGACCTTTCGACTGCTTCCGTTTGACAGGCGCCGTGGATGTAAAATGCCAGCTTTCGGGCTGGTGACCGGAGGTGCATGCCCTATGACATCGTTGATAAGAACCGGCATATCCCTCGAGCGGGATCTGCTCGAGAGGTTCGACCAGACCATCCGTCAAAAAGGCTATGGCAGCCGATCGGAGGCGATTCGGGATCTGGTCAGGGATCAGTTCGTAGAGGAAGATATTATATCCGACAGGGTTGTGGTGGCGACACTCACGCTTGTTTATGATCACCACCAGCCCAAGCTGTCCGAGCAGTTGATAGGAGCCCAGCATGATTACAAAGGCGAGGTGCTGGCCAGCACACACGTCCACCTGGATCATCACAACTGCCTGGAAGTGATCATCCTCAAAGGGCGTGGGACGGAAGCCAAAGCATTCGCCGACCACCTCCTGAGCCTTAAGGGCGTGAAGCACGGCAGGCTTGTCCTGACCAATGCCGGCAGCAAGTGATCGGCACGGATTCCAATAGCACTTGCGAATTGAATCGGATTAGCGTTTTTCATCGTTCCATGAATTGTCTTTCCGGAAGCCCAACTCCGGAACCCTTTACCTGAATGAGCGGCACCCCATGAAAGTCCATCTGGCCTACGGCACGAGCGGACTGGATCTCCGTCTCGACGACGATTGGGATGTTCAGGTTTTCGAGCCCCGCTTTGTCCCGGGCATCACAGACCCCCGGATGGCTTTGCGGGAAGCCTTGCAGGCGCCCATCGGAAGTCTGCCGCTGGCGGAATACATCCATGCCGGCGATACCGTAGGCATCGTCGTCAACGACATGACCCGCGCTACACCCAGTGAACTCCTGCTTGAAGCGCTGATTGCAGAGATGCCCCATATCCCCCCATCGAATATCCGCCTGTTCATTGCGCTGGGGACGCATCGGCCAGCCAATAGGGCCGAGATCCGGCGTATGCTGGGCCCGTTTGCCGGCGCCGGGCATGAGATCATCCAGAACAACGCTTTCGATTCAGACACACAGGTCAGCCTCGGGCACACCGGCAGCGGCAATGAGATCCGGATCAACCGGGAACTTGCCGGATGCTCGGTCAAGATTCTTACCGGTTTCATCGAGCCGCACTTTTTCGCCGGTTTTTCAGGCGGAGGCAAGGCCATCATGCCGGGCATGGCCGGTCTGGAGACGATCCTGCGCAACCATTGTGCGAAAAATATTGGGGATCCCAAAGCCGCCTGGGGCATCACGCAAGGCAATCCCATATGGGAGGAAACGCGTGAGGCGGCGCACCGCGCAGGGCGCCTCTTCCTCCTGAACGTCGCCCTCAACAGGGATCAGTCGATTACGGGCATTTTTGCCGGGGATCTCGACCGTGCCCACGCCCGGGGTGTCGATTTCGTCCGCAAAACGGCGATGCTCACCGTTGAAAAGGCGTTCGACATCGTCGTGGCAACCAACTCAGGCTATCCGCTGGACCTGAACCTCTATCAGACGGTTAAAGGAATGAGTGCGGCGGCGCAAATTGTGCGGCCGGGCGGCGCCATCGTGATGGTTTCCGAATGCCGGGAAGGCATCCCCGAACATGGATTGTACGGAAAGCTGCTGCGCCAAGCCGGCAATCCGCAGACGCTGTTGGACCATGCGTTGTTGGAGCAAGGTCCGCAGCAGGACCAGTGGCAGGTTCAGGTCCAGGCTCAAATTCAGCTGAAGGCAAGCGTCTATGTCCACAGTGCCGGCTTGACCGAAGAACAGATACGCTCGGCCCTGCTCAGGCCGGCTCCCGACCTTGACGCCACGCTGGCCGGGCTGGCGAAGTACTACGGACCTTCGGCCCGCGTCGGCGTTCTCCCCGAGGGACCCCAGACAATTCCCATCCTTAAACAACCGTAAATCCCGCAGGCCCGGCGGCCAAATGTGATCCACGACACAGGATCTGCAATTCTTTACGGTAAGTTGATTTTGTTCTCTTCGCTTTTCGGTATAATTACTTCAAAAGATAAATCCACCAGGATCGATACGGGTTCTCTACGCCATGGCGCAACTTCAGGTAATATTGAAGGGAGAAAGCTGGACAAAAAGGATTCTGGTCACAATACTATCCGTTGCCATTCTTCTCGTAATATTGGAGGACTTGCGCCCCGGGACCATGGCTTCGGTTTTGGCCGCGATAAAAAACGGCGCCCTCTGGACCTACGAATTCGCCGGCGACGTATTGGAATCCCTCAAAAAGCTCCTGGACGCTATCCGCAACTGGTATTGACATTCGAACCGGCGACCTTCGACCCGGAGCACGCAGGTTCGGCGCCATGTTCACCAACGGGGATCCCACCGGCCGGACCAGCAATCAAATGGGCGGCATCGATTTGAAGCTGGCCACATCCAACTTCCTGGACCGGGGGAAGAACCTGAGCCTGACCCTTTTCGGAACAAAAACCAGCACGACGGGCCTGGAAAACCTCGACAATTCCTTCGGAGGTGTTGTCGCCTACCCCAACGATCTTATAAATTTTGATTATAAGTGGCTTAAAATAGGGGAGAACTACAATCCCGCGCTAGGGTTTGTCCCCCGGACCGGAGTGCGGATCTCATCTTTCAATGGCGAAATCTCCCCCAGGCCTGAGTTCTGGAATATCCGCCAGATGTCTTACGAATTATCTTACACCGACTATTTCAGCCTAAAACACGGCAGCTGGGAAAGCCGCGAACTGGAACTGACTCCTTTCCAGTGGAGGATGAACAGCGGAGATTTCTTCGGCTACAACTACATAATTAACCATGAGCAGCTCTTTGAACCGTGGACGATAAGTCCGAGGCACGGAATTACGCTTCCCCAGGGCGAATACAAATTCGGCACCCATGCCCTTATGCTTTGGACTTCAGAGCCTTTCTGCCTGAATACGGCAGCTGTGCTTCACGATCACGGCGAAAAGCTCCTCGATCAAATCCTTAGGCAGATTCAAAGACTTGCCCCATTCTCCCCGTTGCAGCATCATCCGCCTTTCGCGATCAGGATCCACCACCGGCGCCGCCTGGCTTGTTTTGAGCCTGCCGATCTTGCGCGCTATTTCAATGCGATGGCCCAGGGCTGAAAGTATCTGTTTGTCATAGCGGTCGATCAGATGGCGCAAATCATGTTTCCGCGGTTTGGCCAGGCTGTCCGGGCCCATTTTGCGTCGGAGCCGGCCTGCCTGTTCCCAGGCAAGCGCGGCTTCGCCTTCAAGCGATCCGCGGTGCAGCAGTTCCAGGCTTTTGTTGAACTGCGCGATTGCATGAGCGATCGCATCGGCATTTGTTTCCAGAATCCCCTTCCAAATGCCGAAGCTGGAGGCCGACAACCGAGTCATGTCGAAAAATCCGCGCCCCGCGAGCTTATCCAGCAGCGCATGCTCGGCATCCCCTGCCTGCGCGGCGTGCATGAGCGCAACGGAGACCAGCTGGGGTACGTGGCTGACCATCGCCATCATCCTGTCGTGTTCTTCCGGATCCATGGTGATCGGCAGGGCGAGGAGATTCTCTGCCAGGTCCATCAGGCACAACAGTGCATCGGGAGGAGTGTCGGAATAGGGGCAGAGCACATAAACCCGGTCGCGGAACAAAAGCGGGTCCGCGGATTCAGAGACATTTTTATCTCGTGCGGAGACGCGCAGCTCACGGAGACCGCAGGACTTACCTGGCGGGAGTCACTCTCAGCGCTTCGAACTGCGCCTGGCGGCCGAAGTCCATGGCGTTTGCATAAATGCGGGCCGCTTCCTGCGAGCTGTGAAAGCCCATGCTGTTTTCGGATGAGATGAAGTCCCAGCGCATGGAAGCCCGGCGATACAGATAACGGGCCTGCTTCAGGTTTTCCTCGCTCGCACCCGCCTTTTCAGCGGCGGCGATGGCATCGATAGCGTCCGTCAGAGCCTTTTCCGTGCTCTGCTTGAGTGCCGCCGTACGATCCTGGATCAGCTCAACCCGCGCGAGCAGCTCCTTCTCGTCCTGGCGGTGACAGGTCTGACAGGCCTTGTTGATGTTCGTCAGCGGGCTGCGCAGCCAGTGGTCCGAAACTTTAACAGCGCCCGTACGCTCGTAGGCCATGTGGCAGTCCGCGCACGCGACCCCGGATCGCGCGTGAATGCCACTGTTGAAAATCTCAAATTCAGGATGCTGCATTTTCAGCATCGGCGCCTTGGCTTCCTTGTGGGTCCAGTCTGTGAAACCGAGGTCCTCGTAATATTTCTCGATTTCATCGATGTTGAGGCCGTTCTTCCAGGGGAAAGTCAACAGCTTGTTCTCTCCGGCAAAATAATATTCGACATGGCACTGGCCGCAGACGTAGCTGCGCATTTCCTGACGGGTCGCCTTGGTCAGGTCTACCCCCCGCTCCCGCATGGCGTTGAGGAAGGCGGGCCGCGTGATGCGAAGGTTCATGGTCTCGGGCTCGTGGCAGTCTGCGCACGAAGTGCCGCGGTGCAGCTGATCCTGAAGCTGCTTATAGGGCGTGCGGTTGAAGGTTTCCCAGCCCATCTTTGCGATCAGCTGCGGGGCTTCCGCCGCGTGGCAATTGGCGCATGCTCCGGGCTGTGCCGCGAAATCCTGCCGCTTGGTCCGTTTCTGATCTTCCAGAGCCCAGTAGTGGCCGCGCGCATCGTTGTAATCGATGCTGAAGGCATAGCCGGCATATAAGCGAACCAGCGCCGGATATTTTTCCAGCTTGCTGTGCGGCACGGAGCCGCCGTATTTGGTTTGCAGCGTGGAGTCCTCGGTTTTCAGGAATGTATCGTACTCCCGCGGGAAATTTCTCCCCCAGACCTCCGGGTCCAGCTCATCGGCCCCGATCGCCACGATTTTGAGCGGATACTCCCGTCCCTCGGCCTTCCGTTGCTGAATGTTGACGAGCAACGCGGCCAATCCGGCGAAAGCCAGTGCCGCGATCCCAACAATGCCCGCGATAAGAGCCAGATTGCGTCCTTTAAGCCATGGGTTTTGACTCATTATCCGCCTCCCGAAATACCATCCCGTGCAGTCCAAATATCAGCCGGGTTATGTTCTCCAAAATCCATCCCGTATGTCTCAAAATGCTGGATTCAAAGCCAGGATCTGAATAACCGGCCTGCCCAGTTATTCATCGTGCCCGGTGCCCGAGTGGCAGTGCAGGCAGTCCGTAGGTTCCGGCCCGCTCCTGCAATCCATCCAGGCCGTCAGCTCGCCGTGACAGCGGAGGCAATTATCCCTGGCAATGTCCCTGTCCGATTCCGTAATTCGAATGGGTTCGTGGAAACCGCCCAGGGTAAAAGCGCTGCTGTGCTTGAAGCCGTTGATTCCTTTCGCGGTCCAGTGACCCAGGAATTTTTCCGGGGTGTGGCAATCGTTGCAGGTCGCCACAGCCTTGTGGCTTCCATGGTTCCACGCGTCGAAAACGCCGCGCATCACGTGGCAGTTCACGCAGGCATCAGGATTATCTGAAAGGTAGGAACTGCCCCGCGCATAATGGAAGGTGAATCCGCCGAATCCGGCCAATCCCCCCACGATCACACTCAGCAGTATCCACAGCCAGATTGGTGGTTTCATCGATGCACGATCCCCAGGCGACGGGGCCGGGCGGTCCCCGGATTCCAGGGACACCCCCCTGTCCGTGAATTTTGAATGTTACCTCAAAGCCTTAAAGACTCAAAGCATCCCGCCATAGTATGATGTATGCTCCTGGAGCACACAACTGGAGATACAACTTTGCTTATCCGACAATTTGAGGTGGGAAATTTCAGCATTTTCAGCTACCTGGTGGGAGACGAGGAGTCGGGCGATGCGCTGTTCATCGATCCGTCCGACGATCCGGAATTGCTGCTGAAGGAAGCGGCATCCCTGAAACTGACCATCCGGTACATCGTCAACACTCATCACCACATCGACCACGTGATGGGAAACCGCGAAATGGTCCGCAGGACCGGCGCGAAGATAATCATTCACGAAGCGGATGCGCCCTGGCTGGGGCACACGGACCCCGAAATGATCGAGCTTTTCGGCGCCGTGCAATCTCCTCCGGCCGATATACTGGTTTCGGACGGCCAACGGATACAGGTCGGGAGTGTCGCGCTCAAGGTCATCCACACACCCGGACACACGCCGGGAGGGATGTGTCTATATACCGATGGAATGGTGTTTACGGGCGATACCCTGTTTGTCGGTTCCACGGGAAGGACGGACTTTCCGGGAGGGTCGTACGCGGAGCTGGAGCGCTCCATCCGCACGAAGCTCTATACGCTTCCCGGCAACACAGTCATTCTGCCGGGTCACAACTACGGCATAACTCCAACCTCGACCATCGAGCAGGAGCGGCGCACCAATGCCGTAATCCGCGCCTAATCCATTATCCTAGCCCTGGTAGATGCGGCGCATCAGCTCGGCAAATTCAAAAAAGCGCAGCGCCTGCGGGCCATCGCTCAATGCCTTTTCCGGTTCCGGATGGATCTCGACAATGAGCCCATGGGGCCCCACGGCGTGCGCTGCCAGAGCCAGCGGCGTTACCAGTTCGCGCCGCCCCGCCGCGTGCGACGGGTCCACCAGGATCGGCAGATGGGTGAGGCGTTTCAGTATCGGAATCGAGCCGAGATCCAGCGTATTGCGTGTTGCGGTCTCAAAGGTCCGGATGCCGCGCTCGCACAGTATGACCTGGTGATTGCCGCGGTCCAGTATGTACTCCGCCGCGTTCAGGAATTCCTCCATGGTCGACATCATGCCGCGTTTGAGCAATACCGGACGGCTGGAGCGGCCCACTTCGCTCAGCAGGCTGAAATTCTGCATGTTGCGGGCGCCTATCTGCAGGACGTCCGCGTAGCGCGCCACCGCCTCCACATCGGCCGGCGAAAGGACTTCGGTGACCACCGGAAGGTCGTATTCCCTGCCCGCTTCCGCCAGCATTTGCAGCCCTTCGAAGCCCAGTCCCTGAAAGCTGTAAGGGGAAGTCCGCGGTTTGAAGCATCCTCCGCGCAGCAACTGGCCGCCGCATTCCTTGACCTGCCGGGCGCATTTGCGGATCTGCTCCGGCGTCTCGACCGCGCAAGGGCCGGCAATCACGACGAATCCGGGACCGCCGATCCTGGCTCCGCCCACGGCTATGATCGTGTCCTCTTTTTTGTGTTCCCGGCTGGCGAGTCTATAACTGACTTTTTCCTTAGCCGGGACCGCCGGCTCCGCCGACGCCTCAATGGCTTCCGGAGGCCCTCCGGCAAGTGTTTCGATTTTGGGCTGAGTCCTGGAACGGTGCTGCGTCGGATAGGATCCCAGGACTTTGAGAGAGGTCGTCGCTGAGCGCAATTTTTCAAGAGCCTGGGCCACCCGGTCTTCAGCGGTATTCCCCTCGAAATCGATATAAAAGATATATTGAAAAGGGATCCCCGGTATGGGGCGGCTCTCGAGCTTGGACAGATTGATGCGGTATTCGTGCAGCAGGCTCAATGCCTTCAACAAGGCCCCCTCTTCATGGGGCGTCGCCATGATCAGCGAGGTCTTGCACGGGATGCGCAGGTCGACTGCCGAAGGCTTTTTGGCAAGCACGAGGAACCGCGTGTAGTTGTTCGACTGGTCCTCGATATTGCGTCGCAGCACCTTCAACCCGTAAAGCCGGCCGGCTTCCTCGCTGCCTATTGCCGCAACCGATGGGTCCTTCTCCTCCTTGACCTTCTTCACGGCCATCGCCGTATCGGCGTAGGGCAAACCCTGGCAATTCGGCAGTTTCGAAACAAACTTCATGCACTCCGCCAGCGCCTGAGGATGGGAATAAATCCGGCGGATATTGGCGAGCGGAACCTCTTCGAGCGCAAGCATGCAGTGCTCGACTCTTAGAACCTCTTCGCCTACAATCGAAATCTGGGCACAGGAGAGGAGGTCATAGACCTCGTTGATGCTGCCCGCCGCCGTGTTCTCAACCGGGAGCAGGCCGTATTCCACATCCTCGTCCTCCACGGAATTCACAACCTGCTCCAGCGTGCTGACGCCCACAAAAAGCGTGTGGTCCAGGTAGGGAGCGAAGTATTTGCGGCCCGCAAGCTCGCTGTAGGCCCCTTCAATCCCCTGAAACGCGACTCGCTTCATGCCGGATTTCTGATAGCCCAGCAGATGGAGTTGTTGAGACCGGATCGAGTCATCGATGATTTCGTGAAAAACCCTGGTGATCAAATGAGCGTCCAGTCCCCGGCTGCGGCCTTTTTCAATAAGGCTGGCCAGGAGCTGCTCCTCCCTCAGAGCGTCCCTGATGGGCGCTCCCAGATGGCCTTTCGCCAGGATTATGCGTTCCGCCAGCTTGTGCCTTTCGGCCAGCGCTTCGATAATTTTCGCGTCCACCGAGTTGATCTCGCCCCGAATTTTCTCAAGTTCGTCCATTCCGATCTCCCCGGACTCCTCCGTTCAGCCTTAAACCTTAATTGTCCCACAGCCTGCGTCAGTCTAGAATGTGTTTTCAGCGGCCGTTGCAGGAATCCTGTCAGCCGGGTTTTACCAAAGCCGTTTTCGCTTTAAGTCCGGCGGTCGATATAACGACGCACCTGCCGCCGCAGCGCCAGGAATGAGAAAGATGCAGGAGCCCCATGAAAGCCGCCATTCCGGACCCCGGTTCCAATGCCACTGACCTCAATGCCCCCTTCCCCGGCGCCCGGTCGACGCTGGCCCTGCTGTTGCTGATCAATCTTTTCAACTATATCGATCGCCAGATGCTCTCCGCGGTCGTGGGTCCCATAAAGACAACCTTTTTCGGCACCAGCGGAGGAGTCGAAGCCGTCGGCAGCGGTTTTTTGCTCGCCGTCCTCCGGTGGTTCGAGAACAGGCTGGGTTTCAAACCGGAGGATGCTCTTCTCGGCTTGCTCGCGACGGCTTTCATGGTGATCTATATGGTGGGCTCTCCGATTTTCGCTCGGCTCGCGGAAAGAAAATCGCGCTGGGCCATTGTTGGCACAGGGGTGATCCTGTGGAGCCTTGCCAGCGGCGCAACCGGACTTGCCGCCACATTTGGCATGCTCCTGCTCACCAGGTGCTTCGTCGGGATCGGCGAGGCGGCTTACGGGCCGGTGGCGCCGGCCATGATCTCCGATATCTTCCCGGTCAGCATCCGCGGAAAGGTCCTGGCCTGGTTTTACGTCGCCATACCTGTTGGAAGCGCCCTGGGGTATGTTCTCGGAGGGCTGGTTGGAAACTCAAACATCGGGGACTGGTGCGCCCGGCTTATGGGGATCAAGCTGGAAAGCTGGCGATGGGCTTTTTTGCTGGTAACGCTGCCCGGAGTCATACTTGGCCTGCGGAGTTTCTTCATGCGCGATCCCCCGCGCGGGCTGGCAGACCTCAAGCGCGAGGCTAAAGCAAAAGCCCTCCCATGGCGCGAATACTGGATCCTGGCGCGCACACCGTCGTACGTTTTCTGCACGCTTGGCCAGACAGCCATGACCTTCGCAATCGGCGGGATCGCCTATTGGATGCCGTATTACCTCGAAAGCCGGCCGGGAGCGCCCGAGCATTCCACGATCATCCTTGGCGCGATCACGGCAGTTTCCGGCCTGGCGGCCACGATACTCGGGGGAATTGCCGGAGATAAGCTGCGCACCCGTTTCAAAGGTTCATACTTTCTGGTTTCAGGAACAGCGATGCTCGCCGGCTTCCCGATCTTTCTGGCCGCATTGCATGCACCTTTTCCGTATGCGATCTGGCTGCTGATTTTCCTCGCCTGCTTCTGCCTGTTCTTCAATACCGGGCCGACCAATACCATTCTGGCCAACGTTACGCATCCCTCCATGCGAGCGATCGCTTTTGCCGTCAACATTTTCGTGATTCATGCTTTCGGAGATGTGATTTCGCCCTTGATCATCGGGCTCCTGAACGACCTCTACGGGGACATGAACAAATCTTTTCTGTTGATCGGGCTGATGTTCCTGGCGGCGGGGATTTTCTGGCTGATGGGGACGCGCTACCTGCAAAGGGATACCGACCTGGCGCCCGGAAGGCTAAACCATTGATGGATCCACCGGCTTGGCCGGCGAAGCAAGGTCACTTTGATAAATACTTAGGATTTTCCCCCAGTCTTCCGGGATCAGCCGGGAAGATAAGCACTGCGAATATTGAATATCGAATTTCGAATGTCGAACCGCAGAAGATGGGGCTTGACTCCGATATTCATCCTTCCGCATTCGATCTTACGCGGTTCAAAAAGATATAGTGAGTTCTGGAACATAAAAGCGACACCATCAGTTTAAACTATCAATTTCCGCGTGCGGCCGGTGGCCTGGCATTTGAACTGCGCATGAGTATGGACTTCCCAAATCGCGACATCATCGGAATCAATCGGGCCTTCCTGGTCTTGGATTCTGAAACGGTGGTGTTCAAGCGGCGTCAATATTCACTCTCATTTTCAGACCTGCTTCATCAATAAGCTCCTGCAGAGACAGGCGCACGAATTGCTCCGGGCTGCGGCCCAGAATCCTGGCGAAGCGAGCGGCCCGTTCTGCACCTACAGCCTTGCGGCCTTTTTCAATGTCACAAAGATGCGAGGGGGAAACGCCGAGCTTGCGAGCGAATGCGGTTTGGGACATTTCCTCGCCAAGGCGAATCGACTCCATGAGCCCACCTAGGGTTAAAGGCCTTCCGGCGACCCGCTCCAGATATTTCATTGTGTTGCTTTTGGCTTTAGTACGCATGCTTTGAAATCTCCTCAACCGAAACAAATTCGATAGAACCGTTGTCATCCACTCGATAGATAGCCCTGTATGCTCGGCTCAATCGGATGGATCGCTGTCCCATTCGGTTTCCATGCAGAGGTTCATCATGATATCCGGATATCTTTCGCACCTCTTCGAGTCCACGCTCCTCAACATCATCCACCCAGGCGGCGAGGCTTTCCACGATGTGACGTGGTACCGATTGCAGCTGCTTCCGCGCTCGCTTGCTTAGTTCCACCCGATAAATCATATCGGTTCTGATAATACACCTTTCAGGTGAATATGTCTACCCAGTCTTTGAAATTATCACGCTTTCAAGCGAAAGATGAGATTGGTCCCGAGAAACAGCCATCGGGAAACTTGAAAACGGCAGCGCAAGCCAGCGTTGGAACCGCCAGTTGGCAATGGCTTCTCGGTCCGCATGGGTAACTTTGTCCTTTTTCAGCCTAATTCCCGCATTTGAAAATGTGCGGCAAGATACCTGGTGGTTCTGTTGCAGTTGATTATATTTTCTTGCCAGTTTTCGCGCATGTATTTTATCCGAAACAAAGGAAGACCTGATACTGGAGCATTTTTTTCAAACATGGGATAATTTTTCCTAGCGCGGCTCAGGGCCGAAACCAAAATATCCGACATTGGCGATGGCCGCGCGCTTTCAGCTGTCAGCTTTCAGCGCTCAGCTTCCAAATATAGGCGCCAAAGTGCTTGAGTCGAAAAGGGAAGAAAAACTTCTTTGCAAAACGCAAAGAAGTCATAGATAAAGACTCTATCGGCGCATGGAGAAACTGCAAATAGACAAGAATGATCCATAGGAGGGTATGCTTCATGTCCACGGAAAACACGCCCGCCATTCTGCCGGTGGAGGCCTATGAGCATTACGAGACCGAGTATATCGACGATATGGGCTTCCGCGTTTTCGCGAAGCGTCCGAAGCCGGGGTATATCCCGGCACCCGCGCCGCCTCCCGCCGATCCTGCCGACTGGAAGGCCGAGAAAGCTGCGCTGGAGGCGGCCAGCGGCGGCAAAAACACGCTGCTGTTTGACGACCTGGGGCTGCCGTCGGTCATGGTGCGCATCCCGATGTTCCTCTGGCCGGACGTGCTGGAGGGTGCGCGGGAGGAGCCCTGTTCGGCGTTTGTCGTCGGCGGTCAGGTGCTTGAATCGATTTATGTCAGCAAGTACCTGAATGTCATGGAACACGGGCGCGGGTATTCGCTTCCCGGCCGCAACCCGGCCAGTATGTACACGCGCGACGAGATGAAGGCCGCCTGCGCCGCTAAAGGCCGGGGCTGGCATCTGATGACGAACGCGGAATATATGGCGATCGCGCACTGGTGCCGCAAAAACGGGCATTTCCCGCACGGAAACAGCAATTCGGGCAGCGATTTTTTCAACAAACACGAGCACGCCATCCGCCGGTATATGGGGTCGTTTAAAGGTATTCGCTTGGATATGCACATGTGGCCGACGCTGACGGGCACCGGACCGGACACATGGTCCCACGACGGCACGGCATTCGGCATATTTGACCTCATCGGGAATCTCTGGGATACGCTTGCCGGGATGCGCCTTAAAAACGGGGAGATCCAGGTCATCCCGGACAACGACAGCGCGTTGAATGTGGACGAGGGGCCCGACAGCCCGCTCTGGCGTGCCATCTCGACCGATGGCGCCCTCGTGATTCCGGGTACACCCGGTACCTACAAGCTCGACAGTCCTATTCCCGGACGTTCAAACGAGGACTTTGTCAATATCAAGAGCATCGCCTGCCTTTCGACAGAGATCAAAAATCCGCATTACACAGGCAGGAATCCCGACATAACGCACCGCGCGTATACAGTGTTTCCGTTTGCCGGCATGACGCATGCGGAAAGCGCTCCGCCGCATAGGCTCCTGAAACAGCTCGGCATGTATCCGGTCGACGGTATGCAGCGGGAGCCCGTGTTCTTCCTGCGCAATTACGGCGAACGCATGCTGTGCAAGGGCGGGTCCTGGTTCGACGGCCGGACGGCAAGCCTGTGGGAACTGTATATGCGGGAAGAGCGCTCCTGGATCGCCCAGGACATCGGATTCCGCTGCGCCTACGCGGAGGTTTGACTGCTTATCTCGCGTTTGATAGACAGCGCGGATGGCACGTCCATGCGCCTGAAGGGATCGATGGTCCGCGTCCCGCGATTCGTACATAGATCGGTGAATCGGGATACCAATGGCTTCTCCGGTTCATTTCCAGGCTGCCCAACCGGAAAAATGGCAATATCCATCGGGCATACTCTTTTTTGCCAGTCAGGTACTTCCGGCAAAGTCGAGGGTTTACCCATTTAATTATTCGCATGAGGATATGCCGGACGGCCCATCGAAAATTGGTCGCCATTGGAGGCCTGTTAAGGAGAAGAAGCACAATGGATCGAAAAACTGATAGCCAATCCTCCGATATCAGCCGGATGGGTTTGGGTATTGCAGTGGGGATAGCTATCGGAGCCGGTGTTGGGGCCGCTGTCGGTGTGGCATTGCAGAACATAGCCATGGGAGTGGCGCTGGGCTCAGGTTTGGGCGTGGCCATTGGTGTGTCCATTGCCGCTGGTCTCGGTGTGCGGAAAAAAGGCAAGGGCAAGTCCAGGAGCAACTAAACGCCCCATGAGTAATAATGCAACAGCAGCTTCTTCCTTTCGACCGTAAAACCACATTGTTCGTCGAGGGCTTGTCCTTGCTCTTGGGTGCGCCTTGTGGTGCAGGTTTGTGTTCTGTAAACAAGAATATCCGATCGCCCATGGAATTGGGATCGTCAATCTCAGTAGTTCGCTTCTGTCGCCAAACCCTTTTTTGCGAGGAAACCGGAAATTGGAATCAGGCCGCCTAGCGGCCAACTGAATTTGGCCAGGCTTTTTAAAACCTGGATCTAAAGGGATTAGGTTTATCGTCGCGTAGCGACGGTTGAATCTCAGGCATCGCTTCGCGACACGCTGTTCCCAATACCATAGCTCCCGGCCTTGAAAGGCCGGGCAAAATCATGGTGCCGCTACGCGGCACAAACCAGTTTAGCGACAGAAGCTTTTTAGGTTCAAGAAGCAGAGTTCGTTCCCCGAAACGGCCATCTGGGAAACTTGAAAAACGGCAGCGAAAGCCAGCCTTGGAGCTGGCAATTAACCTATTGGCGTAATTTCCTACATAGGGCGACTTATGGTTCTTTGAGACTCGGATACGACCTTACACTTTTGCCTATTATATGATAATCCCTTCATTGAACCGGAATTGCCAAAATGACAGCGGTTGGAACCGGCAGGTTATTACGCATTCCCGGTGCAATCACGCGGGCACTGCTTAGTTCGTCTTTCAGAATTGCCCGATCTCCATCGCGATTGTCGATGCCCAGAATGCTACCCCTTTCATCAACGAATACTGTATAGAAAAAGACAGCTTCACCTCTAGATATAAACCTATAAGGTTTGAGTCTTTCAGCCAGGCGCGGCAAATCGATGTCAAACTTTGGTGGCTGCACGTGTGGATCAATCCCAGCCAGCTGTATAAGCTGAGAACCGTTGCCGACAAGCAGTGTCGAATAGTACAATCGCTCGACCCCAGGGCGCACATATTTAAGGACATTCTGATTCGGGAAACGATACTCGGGAGCTAGAAGTCTAAATGAATCAAAATCTCTCCTGCCTGATCTCATCTTTTCCTCAATGACCGAAAATGGAACTCCGGCTTCCGGGATAATCTTGGAATATTTGCGCAGTGCCTTGCCAAATCTTGACCGGTCTTCAACTACCACCTTCAGGTTTCCAGTCTGGTCCATCATTGCTACGGTGTTTGGGGCCAAACCGCCCGCTCCCGGCCCCCACTGAGTGGCTATTCCGTTATCGAAGAAATCACAATTAGACGGTGTGGAGTTAACCGCAAAAATGACAATCACTGTTGCTGAAACAGGAACCGCCTTGCCATTGAGGAGAGTCGGAGAAAAACGCCATTGCTTTAAGGCCAACGTTGCAGCTTCAAGAATCGCAGGTTGGTAGAGTATTGGTTTGATCGCGTCTACGGAACCTTGCTCATTTACCAATATCTTAACAACAACCGGACCATTCACTTCTTCAATCTTGACAGAATCCGGGCAGGTGATTTCAGTTTTATGGATGAGCCTTGGCTCTGGAACATCAATGCCGACGCGAAGGGGTTCTCTCGCAGGCAATTGAACAAAAAGCAAAAGCAGAACTGCGATAGCAGTGCCGATCAATTTGAATTTCATAACTGTATAATCTCGACCGAGACACGGATACAGTCCGGGATCTACTCCCTATTCTACCTCCGGCTAGTACCGTTGAGAACGCAAACACTTTCCTCGCGTAAAGCACCCTCCAAGTCGCGATATCTTGTTCGGGCTGCGACGCGCCCGAGAAAACGGCCTTATGGGAGATGATCCGGCGGCTCGCCTTCGGCGACCGAAGAACCTTGGGGTAGTTTCTCATATCGGGACTACAGGACAACTGATTCTGTTTCTTCAAGAAGAGGGCCAAAGAGATGTGGTTCACAGTGCCGATTTATTTGCGCAGCTCTGAACCGGTTGACGGTGAAGTTTTGATTCAAGAAGTAATTCATTTGATCGATGCCGATTCTGATGATGAAGCAAGATCAAAGGCACTTCTGGCTGCAAAACGACTGGAGCTCACATACAAAAATGTGACTGGAAAAGACGTCATATGGTCGGTTGAGAGTGTGGGCGAGCCATATGAATTAATGGATGAGTTGAAGGATGGAGCAGAAATTTACTCACGTTTCATATCTCGTTGATATGGCATTCTGCACCACAACGCGACATCAAGGGAGTTGTTCCGAATTTATAGTCTTTACTAGTGTCGCTTGACACTAGTACCGTATCGCAGTAGTATTCACCCATGATAGCAAGCTTCCGGGACGTAGATACGGAGCAGCTTTGGCAAACGGGGCGAAGCCGACGGATTCCCGCCAATCTGAAAATGCGGGCATTGAAGAAGCTCTTCTTGTTGCATGCCTCCGTGGCACTAGATAATTTGAATGTTCCCCCCGGAAACAGGCTGGAGGCTCTGCACGGCCAACGCAAGGGGCAGCACAGCATCCGAATCAATGATCAATATCGCATCTGCTTCTTGTGGCGGGATGGCAATGCGTACAATGTGGAAATTGTAGACTATCATTAGGGAAGGACGTAATGAGCAAAACAAAGAAGGCCTGGACGGTTCATCCAGGCGAGCTTCTCAGGACCGAATTCATGGAGCCAATGAAGATAACGGCTTATCGCCTGGCAAAGGATCTGGATTTTCCGGGCATCTATGATGTGCTTCGCTGCAAACGCGCAATCTCGGCCGAGACCGCCTTACGGCTTGGAAAATATTTCGGACTTCCGGCACAGTTTTGGATGAATCTTCAAGCCGAACACGATCTCCGTTTGGCGGCAGCGACAGCCAGACTGGAGAGGGTCAAAGTCAGAACGGCCGCCTGATCTATGCTTTTAGCCGGTTCTGACCACGCCGCATCCACAACATAGCTGTAAAATCACCACGCAATCGTTAATCCCCAGCAGTATCGTCGCCGAGATTCTATCTGCTGCAATATGAAGCATTTACGTCTGTTGAAGGTGCGTATTTTCCCCGAAACGGGCTTATGGTAAGTAACCCCACCGACCGGGCCGGGCGCGCCGGATTACTTCCCACATCGGGACTTGAGTTACTGTGATGTCACTTCTCCGGTAAGCGCGTTTTACGCCAACTGAGACTCCAAGATTCGCAGGATGCCGTTTGTCGTTCTTTGTGGGAAATGGATCACCCCCGGTTCAGCTACACCGGCGTGGAGCCGCCACCATCCAGGCTTGCAGCTTCGCCAGGACGGAGAAGCAAGGTTTTTTCGAGACGAGCTTTCGCCCCGGCTCTACGGATCGTGGTAGTCAGCTCCTTCCGACAAGATCCATGCTCGCTGGTTAATCCCCCCCGGTCGGAGCTTCCCTCCTGTAGACGATTTCACCATTGATTATTGTCAACTTGACCCTTGTCTCGTGTATTTGAGTAACGGGAATCTTGAACGGATTGCGGTCCAGCACCAGTATATCGGCGAGCATGCCTCTTTCAATGCTGCCGGTTTTACTCCCATTGCCCATATGACGCGCGGAGTTCACCGTGAAAAGATCGAAAGCCTGCTGTAATGTGATCTTCTCGGCTTCGCCCAGAGCTTCGCCGCCACCGCCCGGCTTCTGCCTTGTAACCAGCGTTTCGATTGCAATCCATGGATCGACAGACGGTACCACATTCCAATCAGAGCCAGGCACCACCAAGGCACCTGAGTCGATCGCATCCTTCACCGGAGTCCACCGCTTCATGCGCTCGGGGCCGATCGCTTTGGCTATGTCGGGAATGATGGGATTCGGATACCAGATATAGGGCGACATCTCAAACGTGGCCTCGATTTCTCTGGCTCGACGAAAATCACTCATCTGCACAAAGCTGTTGTGCCCTACGTTGTGCAGATTCCCGCTGAAGCCGTTCGCTTTGCGCGCGGCCGCGATGGCGTCCAGCCCCGCTCGTACGGCGGCGTCGCCGGCTGTATGGAATTTTACTGTGAGTCCTTGCCTGTCGAACTCAATCAGGGCCGGATTGAGCACTTCGGGCTTTACCTGCAACATCCCCTTCGCCCGGGCTTCATCTAAATTCGAGGCATCCGCGTAGGATTCCACCATTGCGGCCGTGTGGCCGTCTGTCGGCACGCCGTCGAGCATAATCTTCACACAATCCGCCTTGAAACGATCCCGTGTGTATAGATTCCTTTGCTTGGTGGGATCAAAAGGAGAGTCCTGGGAAACGTTGAACATGGGACTCCACATAATACAGCCTCTGACCCGTTGCTTTAAGATGCCCCTATCCGCGAGATCCGCGTAAAGTTGCATGCTGCTTTCGTCGATGACTGCATCCGTGAAGGAAGTAATCCCATAGGAAAGCATGTTTGAAAGCGCCCAACTCAATGCCTTGGCGCGATCATCAGGCGATAAGGATGCCTGGGAGCCTCCTCCTCGCACGAGCCCGGCAGCAGACTCGCGGAACACACCGGTGGGCTCACCTTTTTCATCCCGTTCGATGATCCCTCCGGGCGGATCCGGCGTCTTGGCTGTGATACCGGCCAATTGAAGTGCTTTTGAATTCGCGAAGGCGCTGTGCCCGCTGATATCGGATAGCACTACCGGATTGTCGGGGGAAACAGCGTCGAGCAGAGATCGATGCATTCCCTGCTTTCCGAAGGAAGCCGCATCCCACTGACCGCCTGTAATCCATTCCCCTTTGGCTTGCCTGGCTACGCAGCTTTTAACCGTATCGATTATCTGCTGCGGCGAGGATCCTTGGGGGAAATTGCAGCTCCGCTGGGCCATTCCCGCACTCATGGGATGCACGTGCATATCGTGCAATCCCGGAACCGCCGCGTCGCCGCTCAGATCAATTACCTGTGTTCGCTCCACCCGAAGTCGCAGGACCGCGTCATTTTTCCCGACAGCGGTAATGACGCCCCTCCTGACGGCGAGGGCTTCTGCCCATCCTCGTGGGGTATAAATCTGACCGTTATAAAGAATAAGGTCAGCTGCCTCAACACCAAAGGGCCCTTTGGCTGCTGCCCCCTGATATTGCGCTGTAACCGGAATTGAACTGCCAAGTAACATAGCCACAAAGACAATCCAGCGGCTGCGGTTGAAATGGCTCATATCCTATCTCCTTTTCCCCTGTGTCTGTTAATTGCCAGCAATCCCCAATAGAGAAGGATTCACTATGTTTTTTGCTTTGCTGCGAATCCATTATTTTTTGTTGCTTGCGGACTTACCCTGACCGTGCAGGCCATCAACGATTAGCTGAGCAAGGCTCAATATCATTTGTTCTTCCGGTAATTTGAAGTCATCCACGCCAAAAAGGATTCTTACAAGGCCGAAGTAGCTCGGCACACTGACGATAAAATAGGCTGCCAATTTTGGATCACATTTCTGGAACGCTCCCTGTTTTTGCCTCTGTTTGATGTACTTCCATAGAAAATCATGGAGGGGCAGAAGCCGTTGCGCCGTGATTTCGTGCAACGGCTCCCCGCTAAGCGCCGCCTGCAGGATCAGCCTCCGAAACTGCGGATCTTCTCGATCCATCTCCAGAATATGTTTCACAACCGAACACACCAGGGATTTATCATTTTTATATCTGGCGAGAGCGTCCAATTCGTTTCTCCACGACTCGATTCCGATTTCTTTTGCGTTGTTATCGAGAATACATGCGTAGAGATCCTTTTTAGATGCAAAGTGCTTAAAGATGATCCCTTCGGTCACACCTGCTGCCAGCGCAATCGCTTTTGTGGTTGTGCTTCTAAATCCGGATTCGGAAAACAACCCCTTTGCGATTCGAAGCAACTGATCACGGCGTTCTGTAGCTGTGAGTTTTCGTGCTGAGGTACTTTTTGAAACAATCTGTCGATTTTTCATCTGACGTCCGCCAATCTTGTGAGTAAGTACATACTCACCAGAGTATGTGCACTCGCATTTAAATATCAAGCCTTTTTTTATGAACTGAGTATTGTTCGGAGCCTAAAACCCAATTGTGCCGCCCTCTTTTCAATGCAACTCAATCTGAGAGTAGCGCCGGGGGCGTCAACGTTCATCACAGGGGATCCTGCACCATCGCTGTGGCAACTCCCAATGAGTCGCGCTATGGGAAATTGTACAATTGAAGCTATCTCTTTGATCCACTTGGCCGAATAGTCGCAAAACCGGACATGCAGGATTGCTGTACTGAGATGGGACTTATTTCAATAACCAGAATGCAATATAAATTGCATGATATGAGCAGTTTAGACCAATTCAGTCCATGCCTTGTGGGAGATAACCGGGCACCGCTAGCTGGGGGGGTAGCGCCAGCGGGAACTTTTCCTAGCATCAACCATGATGGATTCTTGGCGCCCTTTTATGGGGAATTGGATCCGGTCACTTACCAAGTCATTAGGGTGCGACAGCCCTTACCACCGATATCAGAGAGGCAATTCGCAATAAAGCTATGCGGCCCGGTTTGTCCATGCCAGAATGGCTTCACGGAGCGCTGCATGAAGGCTCAATCCTTTTTCCTTGGCACGGTTTTCCAGCAATGCCCATATTGCCGGCGAAAATCTCACCGATCGCGGAATTGTTCCACCCACCTCAAGAATCTTGCGCGGCCGACCTCGTCCTATTTGAACTGTGAGTCCCTCGCCCGAAATTCGCTTTGCGTAGGGATTAGGCCGCACTTGAACTTTTGTGAATTCAATTTCAGGCATTTCACGAAGCGATGCTTTGGATGGATCTCTTTGTTGTTTTTTAACTCCCTTCTTCATAGCGTTTCCTTTCATGCGCCGTCGCTCGCCGGGCGCTAATGATCCGGATTTCTAGGTCGGCTTTGCCGATGAAAACAACCAGCAGCAACCGGCGTTTGATTGACTCGCCGATTAATATTGCTCGGTCGCTGTGACCATAATCCGTAATATAAAGAGCTAATGGATCTGTAAAGACCGTAGCCGCTTCTTCGAAAGCAACACGATGCTTGCGTAGATTGACGATGGCCTTTTTCGGATCCCAAGTAAGAAGCATACATTAAGTGTATTACACTAATGCGGCTGATCCTTCAAGCACAATTGTGCGGATTACGATCCATATACGGCCTTATGGGAGATGATCCGGCGGCTCGCCTTCGGCGACCGAAGAACCTTGGGGTAGTTTCTCACATCGGGACTTAAGGGGACTTACCACTGTCAGGATGCCAGATCACCCATGGGAAGGATTGTTCCCGACATTAATCGCAAATAGTTATTCCTGCGAAAAAGAACCGGGCATCGCTCCACCGGTATTGCTGCCTAAAGAATGATCGCCACAATTCGGCCCAGGCGCGTGTCCCGCGCTTTCCACACTTCTCCCTATAGTAGTGCCGGACGTTATTAATCCAAAATAGCAGATTGATAAACAACATCATCCGCGCCAGGGGCGCCTGCGGCCAGTAACAATGGGGCTTCCAAAAATTCGTGGCGGTTTGCCTTTCATTTGTTTTTCTGCGGACGCAGGAATGTCCGGAAACAAAGGAGCTGGTTCGTTAAATTTGACTGCCATCCGGCTATTGCCCTTTGTTTAAAAGCGCCGCAAGGCCCTGGATGAAGAGCAGCGGCTCAGGAGGCTCCGGCACGTTGATCAGGAAGCGCTGGCCATCCGGCGCGACATCGTACGGCCACGGCTCTGCCGTGATGTCGTTGATTTCCACCTTAAACAGGCGCTGAGGCTCCCCTGCTTCGATCAACCCTCCCCTGTGGGTCACCCTGACAGCCATCATTTCATTCCCGGGGCTGAGATAAAAAGCTCGCGGCCATCCCTTCGCCACGCCGGGTGCCTGCCCCCGGCCGAGGAAACAGCAATCGCATCCCCTTCACCCTCAAATGGGCGGAGATACACTTCGAAAGGACCGTTGGCGTTCGATGAATAGGCGACCCATCTCCCATCAGGCGAGAACCGGGCGTCCTTTTCACTGAATTCCTTGGCCAACCACGGCTTGGCCGATTTGCCGTCATAATCATACAGCCAGATGTCACCGCCGCTCGATCCTGAACTGGACTCTGCCGTCAGCAGGAGATACTTCCCGTCATGCGACCAGTCCGTTGGAATGAACCAGCCGGCGGTTTTGTTCGGCAGTTCATTTTCCCCACCTCCCAGGCTGGCAACTCTGCGCTGCAAAAGACCGGAGAAAAATGCAATCCTTTTCCCGTCCGGCGACCAGACGGGGCAATATTCGACATCTGGCCTGGAAGTCACACGCTTGCGATGCTGGCCCGCCTCCAGGATCCTTACGTCATGGTCGGGATTGACGGCCGCGCGCAAGCCGTCGGGCGAAAGCCGCAGCGCCCAATATCGTCCCAAGGGCCCAAGATTGCCCACGGTTTCACCTTGGCGATCGTACCACTGCAACCTGGCAAGGGGATCCCCGGGATTCCCCGTGTCGTCCTCGGATTCGCGCGCGAGCATGGCGGCTGAGTCGCCTGCGGCCGTGAGCGCGAACCAATTGCTAGGGGTGCCGGCCAGGCCGGCAATGGCGATGGACGGGCCGACTAACGCAAGGGACTTTGGATCAAACCGCTGGACCGATAGCGCTCCGGATCGGTTGAAGAAAAGGAGTCCCGGCGGGGAAAACAGAAAAGCGTCAGTGACGCCGAGCGACCCGATTTCAACCAGGGGTTTCGGCGGCGAACTGCCGTCCACAGCAGCGGCGAAGATATGGCCCTGATTATTTCCCGCGGCTGCGCAAAAAAGAAAGCGGCGGCTTCCAGGCAGCCACTGCGGGAGAATAGCAGTTCCACCACCCAGACCTGGCACTGCGACAGGCGCGCCTCCGCGCGCCGGCACACGGAATATCTGTCCGCCCGATTCCCGGATTTCGCTGAACAATATTTCCCCGCTGTCACCCCAACTGCCATACCGGAACACACCCGGTACGGTGCAGATCGTCTGCTCCTGGCCGCCTCCGGCCGGCATGCGCCGCAGCTCACCCGGAAACCAAAAGGCGAATTGACGCCCGTCAGGGGACGGGACTTATGGGGAGTTTGGCATCTTGCGGCTCGAGCTGCGCGTCGACTGGTCGCTGAGGTGGGCTTTTGCGGTT
>CAYYTC010000016.1:0-76666 GCA_964474425.1 uncultured Acidobacteriota bacterium | reverse complement strand
GTTTTAGGAATTGCAGGGATGACGCGCCCCTCGGCGCCTTAGCGCGGGATTAGGGAGTCTGCAAAATTTTGAAGCGCGTTATTCGTGTCGCGCGCCAACTGTGTCATTTTTGCAACAACTTTGAGGGCAGTCAGGATTTTTCAAACATGTTGCATTTCCCATAAGTTATTGCTCGTCTATTAAATAAGCGAATCTACCAAAGACACGCGCCTTTGGCATAAAATTTGCTAGAAGCTGAACTTACACGAGAAAACCTGTATCTAAAGCTCATTGTGACGTAAGGAATCCTGCATGCTGAAGTTCCAGAGGACGTTGCGCAGAGAGGTTCCGTTTGAGGGCATAGGCCTTCACACGGGCTATTCCGTCAAGCTGAGGCTGGTCCCGGCGCCGCCGGAAACGGGCATACGCTTCCGCCGCACAGACCTGAAAAATTTCGAAATCGAGGCGGTGCGCGCCCACGTGGCCAAGGTCAGCTACGCGACGACCCTGATGAAAAAGGGGGTCATGATCTCCACGGTCGAACACCTTCTATCAGCGCTCTACGGCCTGGGGATTGACAACCTGTATCTCGACATAAATTCATTGGAAGTCCCTATACTGGACGGCAGCGGCAAACCATTCGTGGAAGCGATCCTGCAGGCCGGGATTGTCGAGCAAGCGGCGCTGCGCAAATACCTGGTGATCGAGAAACCGATCGAGGTGCGCCAGGGTGACAAGGTGGCTGGGGTGTATCCGGATCCGGTTCCGAAGGCCACCTACATCATCGATTTCGACCACAACGCGATCGGGCACCAGGAAATACGGATGGAACTGACGCCCGAGTCCTATAACCGCGAATTGGGCAGCGCCCGCACCTTCGGTTTCGTCACGGACATCGAATACCTGAAAAGCCTCGGCCTCATTCAAGGCGGTTCCCTCGACAACGCTGTCGTGCTGGATTCTTCCGGGATCATCAACAATCATCTCCGCTTTCCCAACGAGTTTGTGCGCCATAAGCTTCTGGACCTGCTGGGAGACATTTCGCTTACGGGCTACCCCATCATCGGGCATTTGCATGCCGAGAGGGCGGGTCACGCCATTCACACGGCATTGGCCGAGCGGATCACGCGGCTAAAGAGCCACTGCAAAATCTGCACGGCCCCGGACCTGGAACTCACCCTGCCCAAAGCCATCTGATTGCCCGGACCGGGCATAGTTCGCCTTTTGTTCCCTGCTTCCGGCTTCTTGACGGCAGAGCCCCATGAAATGGGCATAAAGGCGATGCCAAAATCCGGTCAGTTATTAGCCTTTTCGGAGGAGGGCGCGGACGGGGGAGCCGTCCAATCCGGCTAGTTTCAGGGGCAGGCAAACGAGTTCATAGTCGCCCGGCGGGACTTTTTCCAGCTGCGCGTCTTCGAGGATAACAGTTCTGCGGCCGAGCAGGATGGTGTGCGAGGGCAGGAGTTCGCTGTCGAAGGCGTCGACCGAGGGAGCGTCCGTTCCCACGAGATACATTCCGTGACGGGCAAGAAATTCCGCCGCATCTTCCGCAAAATAAACATAGCTGCGGCTGAACTGCGGCCTCTGCAGCCTCCGGGACCGGGTCTTGAACAGGACCCGTTCCACACCCCGCCAATCCAGCGCTTCGAGATCCGCGGCCCGTATGCATTCCTCCGCGGCCATCGAAAAAACGCGGGCAGGACCGATGCAATTTCGTATTGGGATGCCGGAGACGTCTGCGCCGGAATCATTCCGGTGAAGAGGCGCATCGATGTGCGTCCCCGTGTGAATTCCCATGTGGATTTCCGCGACATTGCAGGTTTGGCCGTCGCGAATCCGCATGGCCCACCGGCAGGAGAATTCGGGATCGCCGGGCCAGACGGCCATTCCTTCCTCAAGAGTCCGCGATATGTCGAAAATCTCCATGTTGACATCTCATCCGGCTTGGAGGAGATCGCACCTGTAAGTCATTTCGGAGGAACGGGCTTTGAGAAAAAATCATCCTGAAGATTGTTGTTGTATGTGATCTTCAGGATAAAGCTCTGAAAGGAGCGGCGCTTGTTCACGCTGCCGTCTGTCCGCAGGGGCGTATGCACTCCCTGAATCGTGTGCCACTGGCTGTATTCCTGCACGTGACGCTCGCGCACACCCTTTTTGTTGACACTCCAGTATTCCGTTTTGGCAGGAAGCTTGGAAATCCGGTCAAAGTAGACCGTCATCTCGTCGTTCTCCGGGTCCACAATCTTGACCATTTCGAGAGTGATGTCCCTGTCCTCTCCCGGTCCCAGGTAGAACATCTTGTTTTCGGGATCCTTGTACCGGAAACGGAATATCGTATCGATGCTGTGCTTCACGGCTGCCCTGAATTCCTTCATTTCATCGGGAGTGGCATCGCGGGTTTCCTTCTGTCCCTCGAGAATCCAGCCCTCGCTTTTCTCCAGGTTAAAGACCGTAATCTCCAGTTCCTTTTTTTTGTTCCCCAGCTCGAAGCGGCTTTTATCGGGAAGCTTGGTATAGTCGGTGAACTTGATGATGCCGGACGAATTCCCCTCCCTGTCGAACAGGAAGTAATTTCCCGTAGACACCATGTCGGTGACTTTAAGGAAAGCGTCGCCTCCCATGGCCTGTATGGCATCCTCGAACAGCGTGCGGATAACCGCCTCATCCTGGCCGCAAACAAATGGAGCCCAGGCAAAGAGCATCCAAACCGTCAATAATGCTGTCTTCATATGCATCATGGCAAAACATCTCCGGCTGCCATTCCGTCGACCACAATTTAGGATATCACAAAGGATCCGCCGGTGTAGCAAGCGTATGTGACGATAAATATAAGGTTCAGTGAGCACTTCTGTCCGCATACGTCGGCGTTACCACATCCGATGGGAATCCTGATATTCCCCCCAAAATTGCCTGCTTGCCCAGGGCCTATTTTGCCAATCGCGTCACAACCTCTTCCAGGGCTGCAATACGGGCATCCTGGCTGGAGTTTTGCGACTTCAGGGCATCAATCTCGGTATCCTTGAGGGCAATGGTTTTGGCCTGCTGCATGGTATAGAGAGTCAGTTCCTCGATCTTCTCCAGCAGCTTCAGTTGAAATTCGCTCAGGTTCAGCCCCTTGTCCCGGATCTCCGCGGCCGAGGGGACATTCGGCAGGTGCTTCTCCCGGGCGATGAACTCCTCCAGTTCGTCGAATTGCATCAGATCGTAATCCGGTTCGAAGACATAATCGGGCACGTCATAATCGAAGGCGCTGGAAGTGATGTCTCCGGTGAGTTTGATGTTCCCGATGACGTGCAGACGCTCTTGCGGCGCCGTCGTGCCGATGCCGACGTTCCCCGTATTCAGGATGCTCATTCTTTCGGTGGTGAGGTCCCGGTCTACGAATGCGAAGCGGCCGTTCTGGCTCGTGTCGCTCGCAATGAAGGCTATCGCGCCGTATTCGAGCTGATTGCCCCCTACCCTTCCGCGGAACTGCACTTTGCCCAGATAATCGCCTGCTATGATGTCTGTCGGCGATAATGCGGTTGGCCGGGCCCGTTCAAACAGAAATGCCGGAGCGTAGGTGCGCGTGAACGTATCCGCGGTGCCGTAATATCGCCGGAACCTTCCGATGGCCTGAGTCCCCTCAACCGTCAGCTGCCGGTCCGGGTTCGTGACCCCGATCCCCACATTGGTTTCCGCCGAAGCTCCATTGACGCCGTTGACGCCTCCGAGAACAAGGCTGTTGCTTTGAGTCACCTTGGCGCGATACCCGATCGCCGTCGCATTGGTAATTCCCGCCGCGGTGTCGCTGTAAGTCCCAAACAGGCTGTTGTTGCTTTCCGTGCTGTTGCTGGGCCCCGCGCTTCTCCCGAAGAAGGAGTTGTTGTCCCCTAAAGTGTTTACTTCGCCGGACATGTTGCCGAAAAACGAATTCCCGCTGCCTTCAATGTTGCGCTGACCGGCATAATATCCAAAAAAGTTGTTGCGTGTCCCCACAGTATTGGAATCGCCCGAACTGCTCCCGATGAACACGTTGTAGCTTCCTGTCGTGGCATATCCTGCATGGTATCCAAAGAAGGTGTTGTCGTTGGCCGTGGCGTTGGCGCGGCCGGCTTCATAGCCGAAAAATGCATGGCGAGTTCCGGTCGTGTTGTTAAGACCGGCATAGGATCCGAAAAAGGAGTTGCCTCCCGCAGAGGTGTTATTCCCGCCGGCGTTGTTGCCAACGAACGTGTTATTGCTTCCCGTATTGTCGAAGCCCGCGTAATGTCCGACAAAAACGTTTCTCTCCCCTTCGCCATTATTGTAGCCGGCAACATTGCCTACAAAGGTATTGTATTGGCCTGCAGTATTCAAATAGCCCGTGCTGTTGCCCAAAAAAGTATTGTCGACCCCCGTGTTGCTATCACCAGAGTTGTAGCCAAAGAAGGAATTGTTATATCCGGTGGTGCCGCTAAAGCCCGAGTGGTAACCGAAGAAGGAGTTGCCATAGCCTGAGGTGTTGTTGTAGCCGGCAAGGCCGCCAACAAATGTGTTTTGGCTCACTGTATTGCTCCTGCCGGCACCCGCGCCAACAAATAGGTTGTAGTCGCCGAGGACATTCACATGGCCAGCATCAGCGCCAATAAATGTATTGGCCATGCCAAATGTGGTATGTTCGCCAGCATTGCTGCCGAACATCGAGTTGTGACCACCGAGGTTGTTCCAACCCGCACCGTAGCCAAAGTGAGAATTATAGTAGTTGCTGCCGCCATAGTCAGTATATTCTCCATACCATGTGTTAGTACCCGTTTCATTGCCAAGACCTACCTCAAGATCTGAACTGCTGACTGCAGCATCCGTCAGATCCAGCCCGTAGGTCCCAAGAACCACACCTCCTCCGCCCACTTTGCTTGATCCGCGCTTGACGGCCGACTTGTCTATGACTCCGCGATGCTCCAGTATCGCCAGGTAAGCATTGAAGTCTCCTCCCGCCTTCACCAGGTCTTCATTCAACACAAACGACGATGCTGAGGTGCCTCCCACCGTGTCGGCGTCCGCCGCTTTCAGCGCATAGGGCACAGCTACCAGAACAACCCTCGCCTGCTCTTCCTCGCCATCCGCCTGCACCCCCAGCCACTGGGCTTTCCCTGTGCTGAACAGTTCCAGTGGCAGTCCCTCATTCTCCGAAGCCCCGAGGAATATGGAGTAGTTGCCTTCTTCATCCACGTTGACCAACTGGCTTTCCTTCCACAGCGCCTCGCCGCCTTCCTGCGACGCATAGAGAGCGAAATTCATTACCACCTGCCCCGCCCGGGGCAATCCCGAGGCATCCTTCAATACCGCGCTGAACTTGATCAAGCGCGGAGCCGCCGTCTCGGTTTGTTCTTCCGCAATCGCGGTTGGTGCCGGCAGGAACATCATCCAAGCGATGGCTGCAATCCACATGTTTCTCATATCAGCGTTCCTCCAACGGATAAGAACCCAGTCCCTTTTGCATAGCCGGAAGCACCGAAGTCACACATAATCCCCATGAGCCGGCAAGTCCTCAGGCAGTTTCCCTGCTGCTTAAATTATTGCACGAACGGCTGTATAACAGCATTCCTATACCCAATAGCGGGCTCCAGTCAATCAGTAATTGTTTTTAGCCGCTCTGGTTTCAGATGATTGTCCCCTGATTGTCAGCGTTCCATAGCGCTTCTGTCAGCGTACGTCGGCGTTAGCAAATGACGGAGCCTTGCCAATGACTGTATCCGGTTACCGTACGGTTTTTCAGAAACCCGGGAGGCCATAGTCTCTGCCCCTGATACCGGGACACCGATTGCGCTTGCCCTGCGCCATGGAATCCCTTATATAGTAAACAAAGCTTCGCAACCGCTGCGGGGGGCATACGCCATGCAAAACCTTTTAGTCATGACCATCATCGGCAAGGATAGAACAGGGTTGCTGGAATGCATCGCCGGGCTTATAGAGAGCCACGGCGGGAACTGGCTCGAGAGCCGGATGTGCCGGTTGGGTGGAGAATTTGCCGGCATCCTGAGGATCCGTGTGCCCAAAGATAGGGAGAAGGCCCTGACAAAGTCTTTGCAGGAACTGAATGCGGAGGGATTGACGGTGATTATACGCCCGGACCAGCGGGAATCGGCAATGGAACCTCACAAGACCGCCCTGCTCAGCCTGATCGGCGACGACCGCCCGGGCATCATTCACCAGATTTCAGCGATATTGGCGAACAAGGGAGTCAACGTGGTGGAGCTGGAAACCGAATACACCAGCGCTCCGATGTCGGGTGAAGCGATCTTCCAGGCCCTGGCCCGGCTGCAGATACCCGCTTCCTGTGTTCTTGCGGAGCTCCGGAAAGAGCTGGAGATGATCGGCAGCGAATTGATGGTCGATATTTCCTTCTCGGAAGCTTAGCCCTCTTTGGCAACGGCATCCGGGCTGTCAGCCCCGCGTTTCAGGATTAGGCTCAGAATCGGCGGCGTGATCAGTGTCGTCACGATGACCATGATGACCAGCGCAGAAAAAACAGCGTCATCCACAACCTTCAAACTCTTTCCTATGGAAGCAAAAATCAGGCCGACTTCTCCGCGGGGGATCATGCCTACTCCTATCGCGACCCGGTTCAGGTCTTTTTCGAGCACTCCAAGGCCGCAAACCTGCTTCCCCATAATCGCCGCCACCGTCAAGGCTGCCGCCAGCCCAAGGACAGGAAGGTTTGCGAAGGATTCCAGACGTACCTGAATGCCCATCAGCACAAAGAAAATCGGCACCAGAAAGGTCGAAACCGGACGGATGAGCTGTTCGAGCTGAAGCTCCCCATGAAATCCTCGAAAATGGACCGTTTCCAACAGCAGCCCGGCCGCAAAGGCTCCCACGATCGGCGCCAGGCCGACGACATCCGCCAGATAGGCCAGGGCGAAGGCAAAAGCGAGAGCGGAAACAAGCATGACGCCGCCTGTGCGCAGCCTTGCAGCCTGTTTCATCATCCGCGGAACGAGAAACGAGCCCGCAGCCAGTGTTCCTCCAAGAAAAAGGATTGCCACAAAAATCAGGCGCAGCGTCTCTCCTATCGCGAGAGGTTGCCCCGCTTCGGCAGCGGATACGATTCCGGAAACAACGGCCAGGACCATTAACCCGAGCACGTCGTCAATGACGGCGGCGCCCAGGATGATCTGCGCTTCCTTTGTTTGCAGCTTTTTCAGATCCTTGAACACCCGTGCGGTGATTCCCACGCTGGTGGCGCACAGGACCGCCCCGACGAACAGGTGCACATAGTGGGGGCTGAAACCGGCGGGCGCAATGGATGAAAGCCCGGGCGGAATCTGCCGGATAAAGATCCAGCTTGCTCCGAATCCGAGGATGAAAGGAGCGACCACCCCCAGAACCGCCACAAGCAAAGATGAGGCGCCAACCTTCATCATCCCCTTGACTGTGGATTCAAGCCCGACCTCGAAAAGCAGAATGATGACTCCGAGGCGGGCAAGGCTGTCGATGGCAATCGGCCAGTATCCCTGAACGGGAGTCAGGCGCAGGGGCTCGAAAAACGCCCAGTCGGGATGGACCAGGACCAGGTTTCCCAGAATAATTCCCCCTACCAATTCCCCCAGGACGGCTGGTAATCCGAGACGTTCAAAAAATTCTCCTCCCAGCTTGGCCGCGACCAGAATGGCGATCAGGGCCAGAAGGGCGGTTGATATCGGGTCGCTGTGTCCCGATCCTTCAGCGGCGAATGCGGCATTGCCCGCAAAAAGCATGGAACCCAAAGCGAAAAACAGGCGTTTTCCCATCATTTCAAAATATCCGCAGGGCGCCGAAATTTCCACGACAATCGACGTCCGCCATGCAAACGGGATGTCGCGTCCTATGCAAAACGCCGATTTTCGGCATTCTTCGGCGCTTTCATAGGGCCCTCTCAGGGCTCTCCTCTTGCCGATTCTCACCAGGGGTTCGCTTCGCTCACCCCTGGCTATTCCCTGCCTTGCGGGGCTTGATCAAGAAACCTGTTTCGCGACAGAAAGTAAACGACCCTCACCTGGAAGGCGAGGGGTTTCAACCATCCCCAATGCGGACCACTAACTACCCGACCCCCAAAAGGATTCTTCGCAATACCGGCGCCGGCCGAATGCTATTGACACAGTGTAGGCGTTGGTTATTAATTGTCGCAATTGGTGAGAATTTTAAAGATGATGGAAGGGAGCCCCTAATCCTATGGCTAAGGAGATGTTCACCACGAAAGAGGTTGCGGAGTATCTCAGCATCAATGAAAAACAGGTCTACAGGCTCATCAAGGAGAAAAAAATCCCGGCCACGCGCATTACGGGCAAATGGCTTTTCCCGAAAAACCTGATCGACGAATGGGTTATGAACAGCGCCCGTGAAAGCGTTTCTCTCGCCCCGAAACGAAGCTCGCTGGAGGACCAGATCGTCATCGCGGGAAGCAACGACATCGCGCTGGAGCTGCTGACCAAGAACACAACCATTCAGTATCCGCGCTACACGATTTCGATCTCCAACATAGGCAGCCTCGCCGGGCTGATTGCCCTGCAGCACGGGAATTGCCATATTGCCGCATCCCATCTCCTGGACAAGGAAACCGGGCAATACAACGGACCATTCATCAAAAAACATTTTCCCGAGCTGAAAGTCGTGATCCTGACGCTGGCGCACAGGGAGCAGGGGCTGATTGTGAGGAAGGGCAATCCTTCAGGGATCCGGTCGCTGAAAGACCTGGCCAACCAGAACCTGACCTTTGTGAACAGGCAGGAGGGATCCGGAACGCGGGTGCTGCTCGATTACGGACTCAAGGAAATCGGGATTGAGCCGGCGGAAATTTCCGGATACGGCAGGATCGCATACACACACATGGAGGTGGCGCTGGAAGTATTCAGCGGTCATGCGGATGTCGGAATCGGGATTCTCGCGGCCGCCAGGATACTGGGGCTGGATTTTATACCCCTGGCAACGGAGCGGTTTGACCTGATCATACCCTCGGAGAGCTATCAGGCCGGCGGCGTCAAAGCCCTGCGCGGAGTCCTGTGCTCGGAAGCATTCAAAGCCCATATGGTGGAGATGGGCGGGTACGACACGCGGGACACGGGAAAGATTGCGGAATAGGAAATTAATTCAGGGAGAATCCCAAATGAAATACATCCCCTTACTTTTGATGATGATGCTGGCACCGGCTGCGGCCCAGGAGCGTGTGCAGCCCACAAACAACCTGTTCGACGATTACGAAATAAAGACCGTCGCCCCCCGAAGCATCCTGATCGAGGGGGAAATCCAGGATCCGGGCCCGGTCGACCTGAATCCGCTCCCGCTGCGAAATGCCGCCGTGAAGGAACTTGCTTTTGAAAACGGGAAGAGGGTTTTCAAGGGCGCGTTTTTCGTCAGCGGATACGCCCTCTGCGACATCCTGAACGGGAAGGCAATCAGGAAATCTCCCGAGAACACCTTCGGCTCTTCCGTGGACATGTACGTCATCGTCGAAAACGACAAGGGAGCGAAAGCCGTCTTCAGCTGGGGCGAGATCTATTACAGGGAGAGCTACGATCTCCTTATCGCCAGAAGCGCTCAGCCGATATATCCGGCACGGGCGAAAGTGACCTATCCTCTGCCTCAGGAGCCCCGGCTCATCTGCGGAAGCGACCTGCTGAATTTCCGGTTCCTGGACCATCCGACAAAGATCACCGTGAAGTCCTTCCATGGCGCGCTTCCCGCCGCGAAACCCAAGGATGCGTTTTCTCCCGAAATTGAAATCACCGCGAAAACCGGTTCCGTCAAGGTCGGGGAGATCGGGTCCGCGGCCGGTCTGCGGAAAAATTTCAGTATCCTGTACGGGCATGGAATGGGCTTCAGGGAGACCATGGATTTTGCGGGATATGCTCTAAAAGAATTGATTGCGGGCAAGATCTCATGGAGCCCGGAAAACTCCCGGGACACCATTGCGGTTGTTTCGGCAAAGGACGGCTACCGCTCGGTTTTCAGCGCAAGCGAAATTATGAACCGGGGCGACGATAAGGAGATTCTGCTGAACGACCTGAAGGACCAGTCCAACGGGGGGCGTTATACGCTGATTGTCACCGGTGATTTCTTCGCCGACCGCAATGTCAAGTCCGTCGAAAAAATCGAGCTGATCCGCATTGCCCCGTAAAAAAGCCGGCCGCCGGCTCGAGCGCATGGCGCATTCGCGGTGTTTTCAATCAGAAAAGGGAGATGGAGCAGGATGGTTCGAGTGAAACAGGCCCTGGCAATTGCGTGTTTGATTCTGGCTCTGCCCGGGTTCACGGCCGGGGCGCGGGCCCAGGAGCGGCTTCGCCTGGCAACCACAACCTCCGTCCAGGATTCGGGACTTATGCCGTTTTTGCTGAAGCATTTTGAGAAGCTGTGCGCCTGCAGGGTGGACGTCATTGCGGTCGGAAGCGGGCAGGCCCTGAAGCTGGCTTCCAACGGCGACGTCGACATGGTTCTGGTTCACGATCCACCCGCCGAACAAAATTTTATCCGGGAGGGATTCGGGGTCAACCGGCAGACTTTCATGGTCAACGATTTTGTGATCCTGGGACCGGTTTCGGATCCGGCGCGCATCCTGGGCATGAAGGACGCATCTGTCGCATTTTCAAGAATTGCCAATACAGGTTCTGTCTTCGTTTCGAGAGGCGACGCTTCGGGCACGCACAAGAAAGAACTTGCAATCTGGGAAAAAGCCCGTGTCAAACCGTCGGGACCCTGGCACCTTGAGGTCGGGCAGGGGATGGGCGCCGTATTGACCATGGCTGAAGAAAAAAACGGATACACGATTGCCGACCGGGCCACCTATCTGAGCCGCATCCATCAGCTGAAACTCAGAGTGCTCGTGGAGGGAGATCCGGTTCTAACCAACTATTACTCGGCGATACAGGTCAATCCTGCGCGCTTTCCATCCGCCAAGTCCGCGCTGTCCCAACGCTTCATCCGCTGGCTCTGCTCCCCCGAGGGACAGGCGCTTATCGGCAGCTACACGGTGAACGGGCATAGATTGTTCAAACCTGCATACGCCGGCGGGAAGTGACGGCTTGAGCGATCTGGGAAAAGCATTAACGGAGGCCATCCGCCTGATCCTGTCGGCGGATAAGGATGTCACCACGATTGTTTCGGCGTCGCTGCGCTTTGCCCTGAGCAGCACCCTGCTGGCTTCCCTTCTGGGCATCCCCGCAGGTATTGCGCTAGCCAATGCCCGCTTCCGCTTCAAGCGGCTGCTCGAGGATATACTGAATACCTTGCTGGCCATGCCCACTGTCGTGGTAGGGCTTTTTGTCTACACCCTGATTTTCAGCCAGGGCCCTCTGGGCCGGTTCCAGCTTTTGTTCACTCCAGCGGCCATCGTCCTCGGGCAGACGGTGCTGATTCTTCCGCTGGTGACTTCGCTGGCATGCGGCGCGGTCTCGGTCGTAAACCCGGTTGTGCGCGAGACGGCATTCACCCTTGGGGCAGGCAGATTGAGAGCCGTCCGGGCAGTTGCCTCGGAAGCCCGGGCCGCCCTCCTGATAGTGTGCATAACCGCATTCGGCCGCGTTGTCGGGGAGGTCGGGATTTCCCTTCTGCTGGGCGGAAATATTCTGGGATACACGCGCACCATCACTACCGCTATCTCCCTGCAGACAAGCAAAGGCGAATTCGCGCTCGGACTTGCCCTCGGCATTATCCTGCTTTGCGCCGCTTTCGTCATCAGCGTTACGGCGCGCCGCCTTGGGAGAAGGTCGCTATGAGCAGCGCCCCGGCATACAGCCTACGGTACCTGAAGCACGCCTATGACGGCCGGGTCGTCCTGGATATACCATCCCTCGAAATACCTTCCGGCCGCATCGTCGCCTTCACGGGGCCCAATGGCTGCGGGAAAACCACCCTGCTTTCCATCCTATCGCTGTTGACGGCACCGTGCGAAGGAAGTGTGCTTCTTCTCGGAACCGATACTGCGCGCGGAAATGATTTGCAGCTGCGGCGCCGGGTCACGCTGGTTCACCAGAAGCCGGTCCTCTTTTCCACATCGGTCCGGAACAACATCGCCTATGGATTGCATGCGCAAGGATATCCTGCGAAGGAGATCAGGCACCGCGTGCAGGCCATAATAGAAAATATGAACCTCTCGGCGGTCGCGGAGAAACATGCGCGTAGGATATCCGGCGGCGAGGCGCAGCGCGCCGTGCTGGCGCGAGCACTTGTTCTGGAAACCCCGATCGTTCTGCTGGATGAGCCCACGAATTCGCTGGACGACGCTTCCAGGCCGCTTTTGTCGCAACTGCTTCAAAAAGCCAACCGGCATCGAGGAGCTACGGTGATTCTTGCGACCCACGACCTGAACTTCGTTTCCACAGTCACCGACTCTGTCTACCGCATGGACAGCGGGAGGCTGCAGGACAGCCGCTGATTCTACCACCAGACACTCAAAATCCGGGCAGATTGGAAACGAACAACATTCCCTGAATTGCCCATCCAAAATCCGGATAAGTGTTCAAAAGGAAGACTTTTACGCTTACAAGTCCAGCTGGGCCAGCAGTGCTGTCCCGACACCCTGCAAACCGATCGGCCCTTTGCTATCACGGGCCAGGAAAAAGCAAGCAAAAAGCGAAATATCACGCCGGAACTTACAAAATAGCAGCACGATTGCCCCATTATTACTATTTTTCAGCCCCGCAAATAGGATAAACTTGGCTGTCACGGGTTTGCGCATCCGAAAGGAGGCGCGTGACGGCGCGGGTATCCGCTTCAGAGGATTTTATATCCATATAGGATAAGGATGAGATCATGAAACTTACAAGACTGACCCTGATAATCAACGGCGTTGAGAGATACGTCCTTTGCGACCCTGAGAAAGACAACCTGGCGGTTGCCATCCGCAGGCTGGGCCTTACCGGCACCAAGATCGGGTGCGGCACCGGTGTGTGCGGCGCCTGCTCCGTAATATTAAATGGGAAAGTGGTCCGTTCCTGCACGAGGAAGATGAAAAGCATTTCCGAATTCAGCGAAATAACCACCATTGAAGGGATCGGCACACCCCAGCATCTTCATCCCCTGCAGCAGGCATGGATCACCCACGGCGCCGCCCAATGCGGTTTCTGTTCCCCAGGTTTCATCGTGTCTTCGTACCAACTGCTGGCCGAAAATCCCTCTCCCTCTCGTGAGGATGTTCGCGAATGGTTCCGGAAGCACCGGAACATCTGCCGCTGCACCGGCTACAAGCCTCTCGTTGACGCCGTTATGGCCGCTGCAAAAGTGATGCGCGGCGAAGCCACAATGAAGGACATTACCTACGATTTCGCCGCTGAAAAAGAGATTTACGGCGCCCGTCGTCCCAGGCCTACTGCGCTGGTCAAAGTCACCGGCCTGGCCGATTACGGCGATGACATCAAGCTGAAGATGCCTGAAGGGACCGCTCATCTTGCCGTGGTCATTTCAGAAGTTCACCATGCGAAGATCCTCAGCATAGATACCAAGGAAGCGGAAGCAATGCCCGGCGTTATCAAGGTCATGACGGCGAAGGACGTCAAGGGCACCAACAACATGGCCTCCCCGGCTCACACTCCGCGCCAGAAAGGGAAAGGCATCACGGAGTTTCCCGTCATCGCGGGCAAAAAGATCTGCCGGCGCGGCGATGTGGTGGCGCTTGTGGCAGCGGACACCGAGGAGCATGCCCGCGCCGCCGCCAAGAAGGTCAAGCAGAACCTGGAGATCCTGCCCTCTTACATGACCTACCTCGAAGCCGTGATGCCCAACGCAATTCAGCTCCACGAAAGCCTGCCCAACTTTTATATGGAGCAGCCCGTATTTAAAGGCAGAGACACTGCGGAGGTGTTCGAAGAGGCCGCTTTCGTCGCCGAAGGAAGCTTCCATTCCCAGCATGAGCCCCACTTGCCCATGGAGCCCGATGTCGTCCAGGCTTACTGGGGCGTCGACGGCATGATGACGATCCAGTGCAAGTGCCAATCCATCGGTGAGAACCGGGAGGCCATCGCCATGGCAACCGGCATACCCAAAGACAATATCCGGATGATACTGAACTATGTCGGAGGCTCTTTCGGATACTCCACAAGTTCCAATACCTACGCCCTGGTTGTCACAGCGGTCCAGAATCTGGATATGCCCTGCACCCTGACCCTGAGCTACGACGAGTTCAACCACATGACCGGAAAGAGATCGGCGACATTCTCAAACGGGCGGATAGCCTGCGATAAAGAAGGCAAGATCATCGCCGCGGAGTATGACGTCGCGCTCGACCACGGCGCCTATGCCGTCGTCGCCGGGCTCATTTTCAATAACCTGGTTTCCGTGGGCTTCCACGGCTACAACATTCCGAATTTCAAGGCGCTTGCCCGCGGCGGCTCTTCGAACCACGCATTTAATACCGCCTACCGTGGTTTTGGCTCGCCTCAGATCTATACCTGCACCGAGGCCCTCATCGATATGATCGCCGAGAAGGCGGGCATCGATCCCTGGGAGTTCCGCTATAAGAACGCCGCAAAACCCGGCGACCTGACCATTAACAGCCGTCCCTATCACGACTATATCTATCCAACCTTGCTCGAAAAAGCCAAGCCGGTATACGACAAGTACAAGGCGGAGGCAGAGGCGGCACGGGCTCAGGGCAGGCATGTAGGCGTCGGCATGAGCATGGGCGGGTTCATCATCACCATCGGCATGTTCGACTCCGCTGAGGTGGCGCTCGAGCTGAATCCCGACGGCAGCATCACGCACTACAACACCTGGGAAGACATGGGACAGGGAGGCGACATCGGAACGCTGACTCACACCGTCAAGGCGCTCGCTCCCCTGGGCATCAAGGCCGAACAGGTGAAACTCGTCATGAACGACAGCAAGACCTGCCCGGATACCAACCTGGCTGCGGCCAGCCGTTCCCATTACATGGCCGGCAACGCCACCATCGATGCCGCAAACAAGCTGATGGACGCCATGCGCAGGAAAGACGGCACCTACCGCACCTATGCCGAAATGGTCGCCGAAAAAATACCCACGAAGTACATCGGCCACTATGACCAGTTCAACATCGGCTTGCCTCCCGGACTGAACCCCAACACTGGAGAAGGCGAGAAGAATCCGACCTACATGTACGGCCTGAATCTTGCCCTGGTTGAAGTCGACGTCAAGACCGGCAAGACCAAGGCCCTGAGATTCACCTGGGTCGGCGACGTGGGTGTTGTCGGCAACATGCTCTCCGTCGAAGGTCAGGGCTTTGGCGGCATATCCCACTCGATAGGTTTCGCGCTCAGTGAGGAATACGAAGCGCAGGATAAGCATGGGAACATAGTCGGTTGCGGTGTGCCGGCGATCGATGCCATCCCGGACGATCTCAATCTGATTTTCAACGTGACTCCCCGTCCGAATGGCCCTCATGGCTCCTGCGGATGCTCCGAGGTTTATCAGAGTTCCAACCATATGGCCGTGATAAACGCCATCAATAACGCCTGCGGAGTGCGCATATACTCCCTGCCCGCGACGCCCGACAAGGTGAAAGCGGCCTGGGAAGCCAAGCAGCGCGGCGAGGACCTGACTCCTCCGAAGTACTTCCTCGGAACCGACTTCGAGGAAGAGTTGGAATACATCAAGGCCAATCCGCTATAAGCAAAAAAACGCCACGAATTATCACGGAGTTCAGTAATATGAATCCGTGAAAATCGTGGCGTTCTTATTCCGTCTGATTGTCGACCACATCCTATGAAGCTTGAGGAAGCAACCGGGTTTACGGCAAAGTGCTTTCATGGGGAACCGGCCTCATGCTCCTACGCCTGTCCTTTCCACATGGACATCCGTTCCTTCGTGGAGAAGGTGGGCAAGGGCAGGTGGATGGCAGCCTATAGGATCCTGCGCGATGCAACCGTATTTCCGGCCATAGTCAGCGCCCTTTGCGAACAGCCGTGCAGAGTCCATTGCCAGCGCACACAGATCGGCGACGAAGCCATTGCCCTGCGCAATCTCGAAGCCGCCAGCCTCAGGCTGGCTAAAAATCGCAAGCCGGAGTCTTATGTCATACCGCCGAAGAGCCAGCGCATCGCCGTGGTCGGGGCCGGAACTGCCGGCCTTTCCTGCGCGCTGAACCTCGCCCAGAAAAAATTCCCGGTCACCGTATTCGAAAAGGAACACGGGTGGGGGGGCGTTCTCCGCGCACATCCCCGCTTTGCCGAATTCGACGCGGACCTCACTCTGCAGTTCTCTGCCGTCAAGGTTGAATTCCAATATGGGATCGAGATCAAGTCGATCGGGGAGCTTGACGGATTCGACGCTATATATGTAGCAACGGGAGCAGGCGGAAATTCTTTCGGGCTTCTCCAAAGCTGGGATGCCGCGCTTCTGACGACGTCGGCCCCCAAAGCGTTCCTGGGAGGCACGCTTTGCGGGGCAACCCTGATGGAAGGCATCGCTCAAGGCACGGAGGTGTCTAAAACCATCGAGGTGTTTCTCCAGACGGGCAAGGCCGCCCGCACTCACGGGCGATACGACAAGGAAAGCTGCGGACACTATCTCAAGCACGACGGCGCCGTTTCCGCACCCCGTGTTGAAGCCTCGTCTCCCGATGGCTACACCGAGGAGGAAGCCAGAAAGGAGGCGGAGCGCTGCTTTCAATGCGACTGCGACCTCTGCATGGAAGCCTGCGAGATGTTGAAGAATTTCCGCAAGAATCCCCACAAGATGGCAGTCGAAGTCTATAATGACATGGGGGTCAACGCCCCTTTCTCGGTCCGCACGATCACAAGGGAAGTCTATTCCTGCAATGTCTGCGGTTACTGCAAATCTGTGTGCCCCGTAAAGGTTGATATGGGCGCGCTGATGCAATTTTCGCGCGCCGCCCGGATGAGCGCCGGTATTCATCCGGCCGCGCTGCACGATTTCTGGCTGCGTGAAATGGATTTCGCCACTTCGGAGGGTTCCTTCGCTTCGGCCCCGAAGGGAACAGAGACTTGCGAATTTGCTTTCTACCCCGGTTGCCAGCTGGGCGCCTTGAATCCCGAGCATGTTCTGAAGTCTTACGAGTTCTTATCTGCAGAATACCATGCCGGCATTTTCCTCGGCTGCTGCGGAGCACCCGCCTACTGGGCAGGCGACGAAGCGCGAATGCGCGTTAATCTCGACAAAATCAGGCAGGGCTGGAGCGAAATGGGGCGCCCCACGATGGTTTTTGCCTGCGCCACCTGCGAGAGCATTTATAAAATGTTCCTGCCCGAAATAAAGGGGATTTCGCTCTATGAACTGCTCGCCGGGGCAGACGGTATTTTGCCGCTCCGCGTTTTTCCCGAAGCGGCGGTTTTCGATCCCTGTGCCGCAAGGAACGACAGCGGCATGCAGTCCGGCGTCCGCAGGATTGCCGTTAAAGCAGGCGTCGACCTGGAGGAACTGCCCGAGCCCAACCGCTGTTGCGGTTACAGCGGGCATATGCGTATTGCCAATCCGGAGCTCTATGATGAGATCACGAAGCACCGTGCCGAAGCAAGCGACCGGCCCTATATCGTGTATTGCGCTAACTGCAGGGAGGTGTTCGCTTCGCGCGGCAAACAAAGCGCCCATATTCTGGACCTGGTTTTCGGGCTGCGCCCTGATTCCCGCGTGCCCAGCCTGCAGGAAAAGAGGAATAACAGCCTGGAGGTCAAAAGGAAATTGATGAAAGACACCCGCGGCGTGGATTTCAGGCCCGAGAGCCATGAATGGGACGGACTGACTCTGGTGATAAGCGATGAAATACGCAAAAGCATGATCGAAAAGCTCATATCCGACGCCGATCTCAAGGAAGCGATATGGCTGGCGGAGAAATCCGGCGATAAATTCTACGACGATAGCGACGGCATGTGTATGTGCAGCCTGACTAAGCCCATTGTCACCTACTGGGTGCAGTACCGTGAGACCGCTCCGAAAACGTACGAGATCTTCAGCGCGTATTACCACCGTATGCGCATCAACAGAGAGGAATGACCGCAATGAGCGCCGGAGAGAGGGCATGGAAATGCAGGAAGTGCAATGCGGAACTGGTGCTGAAAAAAACGGTCTTTTCCTACCTCGGGCATACGGTTGCCCATGAAGTGCTGGCCTGCCCCAAGTGCGGAAAGGTTTTCATATCTAAAGACATGGCGGAAGGAAGAATGGCCGAGGTCGAGGAACAACTCGAAGATAAATAAACGACCGTTTCCCGTTTCCGGTTTCGCGTTTCCAGTTGCCAGTTTGAATTCAACTTGAAACTGGCAACTCAAATGGGACTTAGCTTGACGGGGTCAATTCGCAATTGTTTAAAAGGCCAATCTTTTTCCCCTCGGGCGCAAGGCAGTCCGAGAAATGAAAGTTTGCCTCCTGTGCGGCAGGATATTTATATCTAAAGACCTGGCGGAAAGAAGAATGGCCGAGGTCGAGGAACAACTCGAAGATAAATACACGACCGTTTCCCGTTTCCAGTTTCGCGTTTGAATGATCGATATATCCAACGGGAAACGGGAAACCTGAAACGGAATAAAGAGCCGTCCCGCAAGGAGGGATGCAACCTTGGCTATATCGGTGCGAAAAACATCCGGCGTATGCCCGGTGTGCCTCACCAGGCTTCCGGCTGAGATTGTGAATCGCGATCAGGAGTATTTTCTGGATAAGATCTGCCCCGATCATGGCCGGTTTTCCACGGTAATCTGGCGGGGAAACAATCCCTCCTATGAGAGCTGGGGAAATTATGTTCCGCCCGTGGAATCAGGGGACAGTCAGCCCGATTGCCCCAATGCCTGCGGACTTTGCCCCGGGCATCTGCAAAAGACCTGTTGCGCACTGGTTGAGGTGACCGGGCTCTGCGACTTAAGCTGCCCGCTCTGTTTTGCGCAGAGCGGAGGAGAAGCGATGGAGCCGACGGTGGAACAACTGTCGGCATCCTTTAGACAGCTTGTCGAAAACGGCCGCACTTTTGTTCAGCTTTCGGGCGGCGAGCCGACTGGCAGGAACGACCTGCCGGATATAGTGGCGGCGGCGAAATCTGCGGGCTGCGAAAATATACAGCTGAACTCCAACGGCATCCGGCTTGGAAAGGACAGAGCGTATACAAAGGCTCTGGCCGAAGCGGGGCTGTCCAACGTCTTCATGCAATTCGACGGCACGCAGGACGCCATATACGAAAAACTGCGAGGCAAGCCGCTTCTTGCGGAGAAAATGGCTGCGATCGAGGCATGCTCCGCCGAAATGCTGGGCGTTACGCTGGTGCCGACCATTGTCCCGGGTGTCAACGATTCCAACATCGGCGCAATAGTGAATTTCGGCCTGTCCGGCTCGCCTGCCGTCAGGGGTATCCATTTTCAGCCTGTCAGCTATTTCGGCCGCTACCCCAACATGCCTCGGAATGAGGACCGGATTACGCTGCCTGAAATCCTGTGCGCCATCGAACGTCAAACAGAAGGAAAGATAGTAGTTTCCGATTTTGTTCCATCCGGATGCGATCACCCGCGATGCGGTTTTCACGGCGATTTTGTCGTGCTGCCCGATGCCCTCATGCCGTTGACGCCCAAGGCGGAAACGTGCGCATGCAGTCAGGAAGACGGCAAAGCCCATATCAGGAAGCGAAACTTCGTTGCCCGCAGGTGGAAGCGCACGGCCGGGAGCAGCGGGCGGAAATGCTGCGGCGAAATCGATTACAGCGACATGGATATATTTCTGGACAGGGTCAAATCGCACGGATTCGCAATTACGGCCATGGCGTTTCAGGACGCATATACCCTGGATATTGAGCGCCTGCGCCGGTGCAGCCTTCATGTTTACAGGGATGGGAAGATCATACCTTTCTGCGCTAATTATTTAACTGCCGTTACGGAGTAGCGGCCTATTCTTGGAACCCGCCGGCCCGGAGGGAGGAAAACCATGGGCAACACATCCAGGGAAATCATCCGGCTCTCTTCACAGGGGTATTGCTGCAGCCAGATCATGGTCCGGATGGGGCTGGATGCAAAACAGGATGAGAACCCGGAGCTGCTGGAAGCCGTGTCCGGACTGTGCGGAGGCCTTCACTCGGGCCTGGTCTGCGGTATTCTGACGGGAGCTGCCTGCATGCTGGCGCTGTTCGACAGGCATAAAGCCGCATCAGACATGATTCCCAGGCTTGTGGAATGGTTCGGGAAGAGATGCGCGCCATCTCATGGAGGGATCCTTTGCAGGGATATCATTGAAGGCAATCCCGCAAACATTCCCGAGCGCTGCCCCAAACTGATGGAGGAAACCTTTGAAAAATGCCGCGAGCTTCTGGCGGAAAACGGCTATGACATCTGAGCCATGAAAATAACGCCGCTTGAAAGCTGGGTATCGCGCAGGTTGCTCCTGTCGGAGCCGCTTACCCTTGCGCGGCTTCAGGAATTTCAAATCGGCAAGCTTCGGGAAAGCCTCGCGCACGTCCTCGCGCGCAGCCGCTTCTACAGCGAACACCTGAATGGCCTGGATCCGGCGTCCATCCGAAACATGCAGGATGTGGCGCAGATTCCTTTCACAACTCCTGCAATGCTCGCCGGGCGTTTTCACGATTTTTTGTGTGTATCTCCCGCCGACATCCGCAGGATTGTCACGCTCATCACGTCCGGAACCACCGGCCTGCCCAAGAAGATAGCCTTTACCCCGGAAGACCAGGAGCTCACGGTCGATTTTTTTCATCACGGCATGACGACGCTGGCCGGACCCGCTGACCGCGTTGTCATCTTCCTGCCCGGGGAGAGGGAAGGAAGCGTGGGAGACCTGCTGAAAAGGGGCCTCGACCGGTTCGGCTGCGAGAGCATTGTATTCGGGCCCGTCGTCGACTATGGACAGGCCCTGAGAACAATGTTCGATGTAAATGCGGACTGCGCCGTAGGGATCCCTTCTCAGCTTCTGGCGCTGTCAAGATGCCGCGAATCCGGAGTCCCCTCCAAACGGATTCACCTCAAGACAGTTCTGCTAAGCACCGATTACGTTCCCCGGGCCGTCGCCGATTCCCTGGCGCAGACATGGGGATGTGAGGTCTACGGCCATTATGGCATGACCGAAATGGGGCTCGGCGGCGGAGTGGAGTGCAGCGCCCGCAACGGCTACCACATGAGGGAGGCCGATCTTCTCTTTGAAATCATCGATCCTGCCACCGGGAGCCCCGTGAGAAACGGGGAGTATGGCGAGGTTGTATTTTCCACGCTTACACGCCGCGGCATGCCTCTCGTGAGGTACCGGACCGGAGACAGATCCCGTTTTCTGGTGCAGCCCTGTCCCTGCGGCTCCGTCCTGAGGAGAATGGAGCGAATAGCGGGCAGAATCAGCGAAGCCGTTCGCCTTCATGATGGATCATTCATTTCCATGGCGCAATTGGACGAGATCCTATTCCGTGACTTGCGCGTGTCGGCCTATACTGCGGAGATTTTTATCAAGGATGGCTGCGACTGTCTGCTTCTGACCGTGCGATCCGCGCAGCAAGCTGTGGATTTGAAGCAGCTGTCGTCGCAACTGGTCCGCCATTCTTCAATTGGGAATCTTGTCAGGCAGGGGCGCCTGAACCTGGATATCCGTGAGGGCGATGCGGGATTTTTCACCACAGGAACCTCAAAACGTTTTATCGCCGACAGGAGAAATGAAGGTCAGCCGGCAACTTCCGGAAAAGCCTGAGGTTCGTCTGCAGACGCCGACAAACGCTGATATTTATGGCAAAGGTCAGCGTTTGTCGGCGTTTCATCGGCGTCCTTCAGAGTTAAACGATCCTGCTGCTGTCAGACTCTGTGGATTTCCCAGAAGAGCTGGGGAATTGTCGATGATCTTAACAGCCAGCTTCCGACAAATTCGGGCTAAGGTTTGTGGACACTGTCCAGGTCTTCTTTGGGAACATCGAATACAAATCCCGGCGGTCCGAATTTTTCCTCTTCGAAGAATTTCGGCAGGCGGTCATCGGCTTCGGTCAAGCCGGCAGCCCTATTGAACTTCCTTTCCAGCTGCAGGGCGGATTGGCCCAGGTCGAGAATATAGTTTTCGCCCAGCTCTTCGCCTGTGAGGGCGGAGACGCAGCCGATCACATTACGGTCCATGTGTAATGTCTTTTCTTCCATGACCGGCATACCGAGCATCATGCAAAATCCCAGACTATCCATGGCAGCCATCCAGCGCTGCATGAACTGGGATTCCGGCGCCTGGCCGGTGGGGGACACCGGAACATATTCGGGGTGGTGCGGACCGGGCAATACGATGCCGCTCGTATGATCGGCCCCCATGGGGGACGTCGCGAACGTCACGCCGGTTCCTTTCAGGATCCTGGGATCGTATCCGGACATTCCCTGTCCCTTCACATGGGGGATCCGTTTAACACCCAGTTTCTCGCCTGTGAATTTGACCCCGTTGCCGATCATGCAGCCGTTTTCCGTTCCCTTGGCGATCTCCTTCACAAGGTTCAAGGCTGCGGCAGCGTCTCCCCAGGGAATCAGGCCCCCTTCCATCGAGACAGCCAGCGCGGCCCCGATGTCCATCGTATCCACTCCGGCGTCATTGCATACACGGTTGATCCTGGCGATAGCATCAAGGTCCCCGATGAGGCAGTTCGAGCCGATCAAAGCGATCGTTTCGTACTCGATGCTGGCAACGACAAACTCTCCTTTTTCGTCCGTATAAATATTGGAGCAGCTGAGGATGCATCCATTCATGCATTTGTGCGTAGTCTCCGCATTGGGCCTCTTCTTGAGCATCTCCTCCATGTGCTCGCCGCAGATATTTTCCGCTTTGTCGAACTGTCCCATGGAGAAGTTCTTGGTCGGCAGGGCGCCGGCGGTTTGCGTGATCATGACGATCTGAGGCGTTCCCAGATTTCTCAATCCCAGAGAGAAAGCGTTGGAAAGAACGCCTTTGGTTATCGCAGAGACGTGTTCCTTGAATTTTTGTGGATCCTTGACTTCCACAAGATTGGATCCCGTATCGTCCACGACCACGGACTTGAGGTTCTTGGAGCCCATCACCGCGCCAAGTCCGCCCCTTGCAGCGACCCTGATGTGAAAGTCCGGCGTTGTAAAGATGATGCTCGCCGCCGTAAGCATCATGTCGCCGGCCGGCCCGATGCAGGCGAGGCAGACCTGATCGCCATGCTCAGCCTTCAGCTTTTCCAGAATCTCGTAGCATCCAAGCCCGGCAAGCGGAGCCGCCGAGGCAAAATACACACCCGATTTGTCAATTTTGATCGATGTTGGCTCTTTTGCCTTACCTTCAAAAATCAAGGCCTTTATTCCCAGCCGGGCCAGTTTCTGGCTCATGGCTCCGCCGGTATTGGCCTCCTTGATTCCCTTTGTCAAAGGGCTCTTGGCGCCGACCGAAAGCCTGCCGCTGCAGGGCGCAGTGGTTCCCCCCAGTATGCCCGGCGCAAACACGAGCTTGTTCTCGGCGCCGAGCGGATCGCAGGTTGGAGGCACTTCCTGATCTAGGATGCAATCCGATAAGCCCCTGCCGCCGAATTTTCGATAGATTTCAGTGACCTCCTCGGTCCCGGCGGACAAGGATGTCATGTTGATTCGCAGTATTTTAGCCATTGGATATCCCTCATGCGCAGTATCATCTGCGTACTCTATTTTTATGGCAGGCACATACCTGCCTCCACGGGCTCGGTCGAATTCCTGCGACCTGGAGTGCGACCGGCCCTTTCTTTGAAACATAACACCGATTGCGGTCCTATTGCCAGAAAAACGCGACCCGTCATCCGGCGTAATTTGCTTATTTTCCGTGACTTTCCGGTAGAAAGTATCGCCTTGACGGTCCTGAGGCGCACGCGGGATAATGCTCTGCTTATGGCGATGAGGAAATTTGATTTTGCCTCTGCGATCGAGTCCCGGTTCCCCGGGCTGCTGGAAGAGGTCCGAAAGGTCATCCAGGAATCGGAAAGGGCCTACGAGGGGAACGGATCACGCAATGAAAGTTTTCTCTGGGAGCACACCCTGCAGGTGGCTTCCATCGCCTGCCGCCTGGCCGAAGACCAGGGTATCGATCCCCTGATCCCGGTGGTTGCCGCCCTGTTTCATGATGCCGGGAAATTTTCGGGAGGCGCATACCACAGCGACGAAACCATCGAGGAGGAGGAATCTGCCCGAATAGCGGAGCAGATCCTGCGCCGGTTCGGCATGAATGGCTCAAGTATCCGCAAAATTCTTGCGGGATTGAGAGCCCTGTACAATGAAAAATCCGGGAAAAATGCTGTAGCCGCCATAATTCACGACGCCGACTTCCTGTCGAAATTCGGGGCCCTGGGCATAGCGGGCTTTTTTACAAAGTCCGCGCTGCGCGGCCGGACCCTGCGCTCCGCTGTTCTGGGATATCTCAGCAAGGAATTGACTTATGCGGCCTGCCTTCCCCTGAATATGCACACCGCCGCGGGGCGGAAACTGGCGTCCAGGAAATCGGCGGAATCGCTCAGGTTTTTTCGCTCGCTGCTGGCGGAATTGCGCGACACCCGGATGGCCGATCTCAGCATCCGGCGCATGAAGATACCGTATCCTTCATCGCGAAACCGGTTTATAGAAATCCATTTTGTCTCTTCATCCGCCTGCACGGAATGCGGTGGAAAATGGGAGATGGCCTGGGCTACGGAGGAGGGTCTCAAATGCCGCAAACTCAATATCGACTGGGCATGCATACACTGCGGGAAAAAGATCCAGACATCCTTCTGCCTGCCTGAAATCAAATAACAGAATTACGAATTTCGAATTGGAACAAACACTGGGGATGATGGCAGCTGAATGGCCATGGGCGGATTAGGGATTCACCGATGTGTTCACAGGATAGCCGCTTACCAATACGGATTCATTCATGGGATGTCATCAAAGGATTGGGCAGGATGATGCCCAGACCAGCAATCGGTCATTCGTAATTCGTAATTCGAGAAGGGGTGGTTCTTTGGCGGAATTTCTTCATGTGATTACGGCCGATCAGTTTATTGAGCTGCTCGGCCGTTTCAGCCGGCTCTCACCCGAAAAAGTGGCTCTGGACGCATCGCTTGGGCGGATCCTTTCCGAGGATATCGTTTCTTGTGAAGACCTGCCCGAAGGGGCCCGCTCCACCGTGGATGGCTACGCCGTACGGGCTGAAGACACATTCGGGGCTTCCGAGGCGATCCCCGCATTTTTGGAGGTGGCGGCTGCCGTCCGCATGGGGGTTGTGCCGGATTTTACGGTTCATGCCGGGCAGGCAGCTCAGATCCCTACCGGCGGATTCCTGCCCGAAGGAACCGACGCCGTCGTAATGGTGGAATATACCAATCGGGCAGGGCCTCAGAGTATCGAGGTGACTCGCCCCGTAACGGTCAGAACCAATGTGCTGGGAAAAGGCGAGGATGCCAAATCGGGCGAAATCCTGCTTTCCGCCGGCAAGAAAATGCGCCCTCAGGAAATCGGCTTTCTCGCGGCCATGGGAATCGCCGGCATTGCAGTCGGCAGGAGGCCGCGCATTGCGGTGATTTCTTCGGGTGATGAGGTCGTCCCTATAGATCGCAAACCGAAACCGGGCCAGATACGCGACGCCAACGGACACGCAATTTGCGCACTGGCGCGGGCGGCCGGCGCCGAACCCGTGTTGTTTGACGTTGTTCCGGATAACACGGGCATGCTCCGCGATGCGATGGGAAAAAGCCTGGAGCAGGCCGATGCCGTAGCAATATCGGGCGGCAGTTCCGTCGGAACAAGGGATCTGATGGTGGAAGTCGTAGGCTCTTTGCCCGGCGTCGATATTCTTGCGCACGGCGTAGCGATACGTCCCGGGAAACCCACGCTACTCGCCGCGCAGAAGGGCAAGGCGATTTTTGGCCTGCCGGGGCATCCGGTTTCGGCCCTGGTGGTCGCACAGGCATTCTTTGAGCCCTTCCTGCAATACCTGCAGGGTGGCGAGCTGGGCAAGGGGCCTCTGGGGCATCGGGTTCAGGCGGTGTTGGCCACTTCCATCCATTCCACCATAGGACTGGAGGAGTTTGTTCGCGTCCGCCTGGAAGAGCAGGCGGATGGAGTGTTCGCGGCGCATCCGGTTTTCGGAAAATCCGGGATGCTTTCCACGATGGTCAAAGCGAATGGGATGATCCGGATCCCCATGAACGTCGAGGGCTTTTCCAGAGGAGAAATTGTTCCAGCTGTTCTGCTATAGTTATTCATTTGAGCAGACTGACTTTGAATGGCCATGACACCCGGAAGACAGACTTACCGCAACCTGAAACCCCTCCGCGAAGCTCAGGAGATATTCTTCTCCCGTTTCAGACACCTGCTCATGGAACCGGAAACCGTCCCGGTCCGCCAGGCTCTGGGACGCCTCCTGGTGGGCCCGGTCAAAGCTTCGAGATCGGTCCCCGCTTACAACGCCGCGGCGGTGGACGGCATGGCGGTCCGCGCGTCGTCGACTTTCTCGGCATTTCCCGAAACCCCGGTATTGCTGTCTGCGGGCAGGGATGCTATTCAGGTCAATACGGGCGATCCACTCCCCGAGCAGACCGACGCGGTCGTAATGATCGAGAAAGTCGAGCTTTCGGATGACCGCTGCGAAATTCGTGAGTCGGTATATCCCTGGCAGAATGTTCGCAAGACCGGAGAAGATATCGTGAAAGGCGAAATCCTCCTCCCGGCCTACCACCGAGTACGCTCCTACGACCAGGGAGCGCTGCTCGCCGCAGGGATCCAGTCCATTGAGGCATTTCGGAAACCCCGGGTGCTTATCATTCCTACGGGCGATGAGATCGTGCCGCCGGAAGAGATCCGGGACCCTGTGACGCCCGGAACCATCCTTGAAGTCAACGGCCAGGTTCTGGCGTCCATGGCTTCGGAATGCGGCGCTGAAGCGGCGCTGGCAAAACCTGTACCCGACGACCTCGAAACGATCAAGCAGGCGGTGACCTCCGGATATGCCGCCGGTTACGACGTCATCCTGACCATTGCCGGTTCCTCCGCGGGTTCCGAAGACTTCACTCCGACGGCGTTTTCACAACTGGGTGAGTTGCTGGTCCACGGAGTCACCGTGATGCCGGGCAAACCAACCCTGCTGGCCGCAGTTCAAGGCCGGCCGGCTGTGGGCATACCGGGGTATCCCGTATCCGCCGTAATATCTTTCCGCGAATTCGTGCAGCCGCTGCTCTATCAAATGCAGGGATTGCAGGCCCCCGATGCGGAAAGGATCGACGCCTACTTGGGCCGGAAGCTGCCGTCAAAACCCGGGCTTGAGGAGCACGTTCGCGTCATCCTGGGCAAGGTCCGGGACCGCGCTATCGCTATTCCTCTTGCCGGCGGCGCGGGAATGATGACTTCGCTCGTGCGCGCCGACGGCATTCTGAGGGTCGCCCCTGAAATCAGCGGCTATTCCGAAGGCGAGACGGTGTCCGTGGAGCTGCTCACGCCCAAAAAGGCTCTCAACAGCAGGCTTCTTGCCATCGGGTCCCACGACCTCACCGTGGACCTGCTGGGCAGCCTGATCAAGGAAAGGTCCGAAGGCAGGATCACAATTTCGTCCAGTAACGTCGGAAGCATGGGGGGGCTGCTGGCGATCGAACGGGGAATCGCGCATCTTGCAGGCTCTCATTTGCTGGACACGCAAACCGGCGACTACAACCGATCCTATCTAAAGCTCTATGTAACGCACACACCGGTGAAACTGGTGACGCTCGTCCACCGCTGGCAGGGATTCATGATCGCCAAAGGCAATCCCAAGGGAATTCGGGGCATCCGGGATCTCCTCCGGCCCGATGTTTCTTTTATCAATCGTCAGGCCGGTTCCGGCACCCGCATCCTTCTGGATTACGAATTGCAGAAAGCAGGCATTGAGTCCTCCGCCATTGCCGGATACAGGAGCGAGGAGTACACGCACATGAGCGTGGCGATGGCCGTAACCTCCGGGCGAGCGGATGTCGGGCTGGGAATCCTGGCGGCCGCGAAGGCTTTGGACCTCGACTTCATCCCCGTCTCACGCGAGCGCTACGATCTGGTTATTCCCGCAGACCTGTTCCAGGACGAACGTATCTCCCTCCTGCTGGATCTCGTCCGCTCCTCCGCCTTCATCGAGCAGGTGGTGGCCCTGGGCGGGTATGAAGTGGAGGAAACGGGCAAAATCCAACCGCTGTAAAAAGCACCCCTGGAGGATCGTCAGCGTTTTTGTCAACGTGTGTCGGCGTTACAGAATCGTGGAGACGGCACTGCCGGGACTTGCTGATGGAATTATTTCACCAACAGGATTCGCGTGCGCTGTCCTGCCGTCCTTTACGGCAGGTTGAGGTGGAGCGCGTAAGTGTATCCGGGCCCTCCCTTTTCATAAAAGTCGAAAACCATTACATAGTAGATGCCGTCCGCAGGCAGTTGCATCTGAACGAAAGAATCGCTCTGCGGGTATAAACCCGGCGCCAGGCCGTTTTGATCGTTGTAGGCCAGATAGCCCACCTGTTGATGGTTCTTGTCGAAGACGCCCAGCACCGAATCCAGGGAGGAATCGGTTCCCTGGGTGTCGCAGAGGATCGAAATGATGTGACCCTTTTTGCCGTTGAAATAGAAGATGTCCACATCTCCGGGTGTTCCGATCTTTCCTTTAACAATCTGGGACCCCCGGATAAATTGCGCACTCAGGTCATAATCGTTCGGCTCTTCTTCTTCGATGGCTGTGCCGGTCAGCGCGAAGGGGCCCATAATCGGGCCGCCGTCCGAGGTAATGCCCCCAAAGGCCTGCAGGTCCTGTCGAAAGGCCTGCACTCCAACACCGAGAGGGCTCGAGATGCTGATGCTTCCCGTAAAATTGTCCAGCCCGGGAAACATCCCGGCTTCATGAAGGTAGGCGGCGAAGTGCTCGCCGGATTGCATGGGTATCGTGGCAGTGGCATGAATGCTTCCATCGGGATTGATCAGGCTGGCGATCAGGGTCTCAGAGCTATTATTGTATGCCGCGGGGTTGACGACGGCGAGGGAAGTGAGGATTCCCTTGGCTGAATTGATTTCAACAGGAAAGGAAAAGTTCTCGCCCTGCTCCTGCTGGGGCACTCCCACTTTGGTTGTTACCACCCCTTCGCTCTCAAAGCGAAACAGCTGTGAGCCGCGCACCGGGCTGTAAAAAGACGGGTAAGTGACCATTGCATACCCGGTCACGAGCTCGCTGCCGCGAGTGACCTTGATAACCTGTGTGGCGCCGACGCTCAGGTCGAACGTGTAGCTGGATCCTTTGCCCAGGTTGGATTCAATGGAGAGTGGCGCCCCGTTGTTGTCAAAAAAATCGATCTTGATCCCCGACACAGCGGAGATATCCTGGTTGGCGAAAAAATATTCGGAAGACCATCCCCCGCCTGAAACGAACTGCGGAAATACCGCGCCGCGCTGCGCAAAGCCGGGGGCAGCCAGAGACACAACCAGCAGCGTGATCCTACAGAATCCTTTCATATCACATCCCCTCCATTTTCCCGGTCCAGCCGGAATCCATCCAAGAGAAGCGCCGGCCTGGAGCATGTGGCAGCGCAGCAATGAAAGCGGCTGCCGGTCCAATTGTTGCACGGCGCCGGCATATACCCTCCAGTTTATCGTTCAGCCGCTGAATAAGGAGATGCCCGGGAGATCCGGGCCGGTTCAAAAAAAGATATTCTCCCGGTGCGCTAAATAGTTTCTGCTCCGAAACTCAGAATTTAGGCCCGGAGGGCCGGCAGGCAATAGGCCCGGCCGTCAGAGGCCGGGCTTATGGGCGAATAGGAAATGAGCGCCAAAGGCGCGGCACAAATTGTTCGGGTCATTGGTTTTAGTGTCGCCCCTTCGGGGCTTTCTAATTTCCTAATCCTTACCCCGGGCTCACGCCCGGGGCTATTTTCTGCCGGCCCTCCGGGCCTGGATGTCGCATTTCGCGACAGTCCTCCATGCGCCTGGGGCGCACCCAAGTGCATGAAAATCGGCTTCGCCGACGCTCAGTTGGGTGAACGAATGGAGTAATTGATCCATCGCGGCCGCTATTTTCGGAGCAGAAACTATTTAAGAGTTTCAAACACCGACAGGTTCCGGAGTTGAGCCATTCTCTCGAAGAAGGGAACAGCCCTCCACACGGCGTGCGTGCTGATAAGGAAACTGCCCAGAGCGACAGGAAGCAGCGGCCGCGCTGCGGGGCAATTCAGGCAAGACTTGAAGCTCTGCAGGTCGCCATGAATGTGCGCCTCCCTCAGGCGCACCATCCTGTCCGAATTCCATACCTCTTTCAAGGTGCTTCTTCTGAGGTTTCCTATAGCCTCATCCGGATAGGTGTAGCAGCATGGGAATGCCGTGCCGTCGTAATGAATGTACATCGGCCCGCGCCATAGCAGATAGCAGGGATGGCGCATCTGCGGCCGGCTCAGATTGTCGCCCGGGATGGCGCTGCCTTCATTGTGGACTTCGTCCTTTTTGATGCGGACCGCGTCGATGCCTTCCCTGCTCCACATGCGGACCAGCGCCTGACGTTCTTTGCGGTTATCCTTCAGCGCCACCATCTGCACGATGCAGAATATTTTGGACCTCATCGCCTTCTTGACGCGGAGGAAAGCGAGGATATTGTTGCGTACGGCGTCGAAATCCGCCCCCTTGCGATACGTTTCAAAAATCTCCCTGCTGGCGCCGTCGAACGCAAAGACGATGTAGCGCAGGCCCGCTTCAATCAGCCTGCGGCTGAAATCCTCGGACAGGATTGTGGCATTCGTCGAAATACCCGTGGGAATGCCCGCCCGGGCGCAGAGCGCAATCATATCGAAAATTTCGGGGTTCAAGAGCGGTTCGCCCACACCGTAGGGTACCGCGAACTCTAAAAACTCTTTGCTTTCCCCGATGATTTTCTGGAAAAGGGAAATATCCATGTTCCGTGGAGGAAAGTAGACGCGTTCGCGCAGACACATCGGGCAAAACAGGTTGCACTTCGCCGTGCTCTCGATGGTCAGGGTCAGCGGGCCGCCCGGCACGTAAGACTTTTTCCCGAGATAGCTTTTCAAAAGGGTCAGACGGTTGCGTCTTTTTGCGCGCTGGTTCTTCAAGCTTAAAACCTCAGAGGCGCGTCCGATACTTTAAAGCCGGTGTTCGTCAGCGCTTTTCTCATCCTATGTCGGCATTCATTGATCCTGAAACAGCCCATTTCCGAATATTCCCAGGCAAGGCTGAGGGATCGTTTATACCTCGGGCTCCCGTGCGCAATTGGGCAGATACCGACCTCCCGGCGCAATCTGCAATTGTACCACCTGTGCCGGCGGCCCATGAGGCTTAGGCCGCTTTTCCTGCAGGATTTTTCTAAGCCAAGCTTCCCGGCATGAGGCATTTGGGGAACCATCGATTTGCCTGTTAGCAGTTTGAGTCAAAATCCACTAAGATATCGGGGGACCATCGGAATCGCATGCAGGGAGTACTCGCCGTGGGACGCAGAATTGTCCTGATCTATCCCAATGCCGGGCAGGACGTGATGGGAATCAACGTCGGCCTGCCGCTGTCGTTGATCTGCCTGGGCACGGCACTGAAACACTCCGGGTTCGAAGTCGCAATCCTCGACGAGCGCGTCCTCAAAGAATTCGATCCGGCGCTCAAAGAGGCCATGGATCCGCCCCCCCTGTTCGTGGGCATTTCATCCATGACCGGGTACCAGATACACCATGGACTGCGTATCGCCCGGAAGGTCCGCGGCTTGAATCCCCGTATCCCGATAATATGGGGCGGCGTCCATCCGACCATCCACCCCGAGTCCACCATCAGGCACGGTCTGGTGGATGCGGTGGTTATCGGCGAAGGGGAAGAGACGTCCGTCGAGCTGGCGCGTTCGCTGGAGAGCGGCGGCAACCTGCGGGACGTGCGTGGCATCGTATTCAAGGATGCCGGGCAGATCGTCCATACCCCCCTAAGACCGCCCCAGGATCTGGACGCGCTGCCTGAACCGGATTATGCCCTGGTCGACGCCGACAACTATTACACGGTCGGCCACATCTCGCGGGCCCGTCAGCTGCAGATTGTCACCAGCCGCGGCTGCCCGTTCCATTGCGGCTACTGCTACCTGCTGCTGCCCGAATTGCGGGGGTACCGGACAATCTCCGCGCGGTGTGTTTATGACAGGATTCGTTATCTTAAAGAGAAATACGGCGTCCGGTCGATTTTCTTCTACGACGACTATTTTTTCGGCAACCGCGCGCGCGTCCTGGAGCTTGTCGAGCTGATAGAAAAAGATCCCCTGGGCGTTCAATTCGAGGTAAGTTGCCGCATCGATTTTTTGGTCCGCGAAAGCGACGCATTCCTGGCGCGGCTGAGGGATGCAGGCTTCACGGAGCTGCTGATCGGTGTGGAATCAGGATCGGACCGCATCCTGAAGTTGATCCGCAAGGGATTTGCCAAGGCGCAGATTCTCGAAGCCAACCGGAAACTGGCGAAGGCCGGAATCAGCTCGAAAATGAGCTGGATGGCGGGATTCCCTGGCGAAACCGAAGAAGACTTTTATGAAACAGTGGACCTGATGCTGAAGCTTGCGCGCGAAAATCCTTTTTGCAGCCTCACTCCTCTCGGCATCTACACGCCGTACCCGGGCACCGAATTATTCGAAAGCTGCAAAAACGCCTTCGGGACGGTTTTCCCGGAAAGCCTTGACGGCTGGGCTGATTATCAGTGGCAGAAGAACAACAATTCCTTTCTCAGCCGGCGCGATTCCAGGTTATTGACCAGGCTGAATATTGCGTCGCGTTTCTTCGATCCGAAGCTTTTCCAGCGGTTCGGCCAGAAGCGTTTCAAATATCTGATTATGGCCCTGTATTATACCTACGGATCGTTGATCCGCCTGCGCGTAAGGCTGCGCAATTTCCGGCTGATGCCCGAAATTGCCGCTTTGAACTGGCTGCAAAACTATTACATCGACTCCACTCATAAAAAGTATCGGAAGATGCAAAGGAATGCCGCAGACTAGAGATCCGGATCCGAAACTTGCAGCCTTCGGGCCGGATTGACACAGGCTGCAGTCCGGGAGGGAGGACGGGTTCAAATACTCGCTGAAACACTCCGATTTTTGTATAATCTCCTTTCTGTTTCAGTTTCCATACGCAGGAGATCCATGCCCCCTTCGAAGACGAAGGCCCCCAATCCGAAGCCGAGCCGGAAATCCGGCCGGAAAAAAGCATGGAAGCTGGTCCTGCTGCTGCTTCTTATCCCTTTGATTGCCGCCGGCGCGTTCCTGATACGTTACTACTACGTTTTCAACGCAATCATCGAAACGAAAATGCAGGAATCCAGCTACATGGCTGAAACCAGGATTTATGCCGCCCCTTTGGTCCTTTATCCCGGGAAGGCCATGAATTGCTCCGACCTGGAAAACAAAGTCCGGAGGCTGGGCTACGAGCAGAACAGATACAATCCGGGAATGCCCTATTACGAACGTCCCGGCCGTGACCGCCTGCTGGTTCACAACGATGCATCGGTACCGGACGCGCCCGACATAAAGGCGGAAATCCTGTGCTCGGATAAGGCCCTTCGCTCCATCAGGGACCTGGCGACCGGGAGGGAGCTCCGGGAATTCCCGCTGAAACCGGAGCTTCTCAGCAACGCCATCGACAAGAACAGGGAAAAGCGCCGCTATGTCTCCTACCAGGAGATTCCCAAGGTTCTGGTCAATGCCGTGCTTGCGGCCGAGGACAGGCGGTTTTTCAGCCACAGCGGAATCGACCCCATACGCATTTTCAAAGCGCTGCTCATAGGCGTTCGCGAGGGTGAAGCGACCCAGGGCGCCAGCACCCTCACCCAGCAGTTTGTAAAAAACTATTTCCTGACTCCGGAACGCACCTGGAAGCGAAAGCTGACGGATGCTTACATGTCGATCCTGCTGGAACAGCGTCTCTCCAAGACAAAGATCTTCGAGCTTTACAGCAACGAGGTGTACCTGGGCCAGATGGGCTCGTTCAGCATCATGGGATTCGGCAAAGCGGCCGACGCATTTTTCAACAAAAGCATCCGGGACCTGACGCTGGCAGAGGCGGCGACTCTTGCCGGCATGATCACGGCGCCCAACCGCAACACGCCCCTGCGCTACAAAGAGCGCGCCACACTGCGGCGCAACATGGTTCTGGACAGCATGGCCGAGCTTCGGATGATTTCTTCCGCAGAACGCGACACGGCCAAATCTCAGCCCGTGACCGTCGAAAAGACGTCGATTCTGAATTACTCGGACGCTCCCTATTTTGTGGACTATGTGCAGGATCTGCTCGTAAAAACCTATGGGGAGGCCGCGCTGGCCCGCTCCAAATACAAAGTCTACACGTCGCTCGATATGGACCTGCAGCAGGCGGGATTCGAATCCCTGCAAGCCGGCCTGACCGACCTGGACGCCTATTTCGCCAAAAGCAAGCAACCGGCCGAGCCGGGGTCCGTGCAGGCGAGCCTGATCGCGGTAGATCCCAAAAACGGTCACATCCTGGCCATGATCGGCGGGAGGAACTACGGCGCCAGCCAGTTCAACCGTATTACGCAGTCCAAGCGTCAGCCCGGAAGCATATTCAAGCCTTTCGTGTACGCCGCCGCCCTGGAAACCGCTTACGGCAGTGCAACGCCGCTGACGGCGGCCTCGCTGGTGCTCGATCAGCCCACGCAATTCACCTTTGAAGACCTTGAATATGCACCCAAGAATTACAATCAGGAATACGCCGGGCAAGTCACCCTGCGCCAGGCGATCACCCAATCGCTGAATATCGCTACCATCAAGCTGGCTGAAAAGATCGGCTACGGCAAGGTCGCCGAAATGGCCCGGAGGCTCGGTTTGAATGAACAGATCAAGGCCTATCCTGCCATGGCGCTCGGAAGCTTTGAAGTAACGCCTCTCGAAATGGTGCGTTCGTACACTGCTTTCGCCAATGGAGGATTGATCAGCGAACTGACGCCGATACTGAAGGTCCACGACGGCGCCGGCAATACGGTTTATCTCGCACAACCGAAAACCGAACAGGTCTTGACTCCGCAAATCGCCTTCCTGGTCACCTCCCTGCTCGAATCCGTGGTCAATTACGGTACCGGCGCTGGAGTCCGTTCCCGCGGATTCACACTTCCCGCGGCGGGCAAAACCGGAACATCGCATGACGGCTGGTTTGCCGGCTACACGCCGGAACTGCTCTGCATCGTCTGGGTCGGATTTGACGACAACCGCGAGTTGAACCGCTCCGGGTCCCAGTCCGCGCTGCCGATCTGGACTGCATTCATGAAGAAGGCTGTCCCGCTAAAGCCTTTAAAAGGAGAGGCTTTTGCGGTCCCCGAAGATGTCCTCCAGGTGGAAATCGATCCCACAACCGGTTTACTGGCCGCAGAACGCAGCCTTCAGCGGGAGAATGAGTACTTTATCAAAGGGACAGAACCCGCAATATATTCCTTCGGAAACGACTACGCTCCGGGACTCGGAGGCAAGTCCCCGGCAAGCATCTATGCAACCCCTTCTAAAGAAACGGCATCAGGGGCCGATAACAAAAAAGAGCCTCGTGACTGAGCTTCACCGGTAGCGGGGTGCGTGGGCGTTCTGCGCAACAGCGCCTGGAGAGAAAAAGCTCCCATGAATATCGGCAACAATTTGATGCAACAGCCCAAGATTCCCGCACACGATCTGCCTTCCGCGGATCCCAGGGAAGATGCATTCCGGGAAAATCTTCAGACGCATGTTTATGACTGGATCCAGGCTGAGATCCCATCCTGGAAGCCGGACCGGAATTCATGCTTTCAGCGCACTTCCCAGGCGTTGACGGCGACCATACCGGGGAGCAGCAAAATGCCGGCGGGTCTGGTATTTTTTAAAAATGTTTTTGATCCCTGCTGGTCCGAAAAGGATCTCGCCCGGTTGGATGCCGCCGCCTATCCGTGGATATTAATGATCCTCAATCCCTGCGAACGCTTCAATGAATTCGAGGCCCGGCTCAGGGAGATTGCCTCCAACCTTCAAACGCTGCTGATCTGGCATCCCGACACTCCATCCCGCACGGAACTGGAAACGTTGCGCAGGCTTGTTTTCCCGGATTCCGGACAGGGTGAAGGAGAACCTCCCGGCAGCAGGAACCGGGAAACCATCCACCAGATCCTTGCAAATCTTTATGTCGCTCGGGGACAACTGACAGGGATTTCCGGAAAGTGTTCCGTCTCCGCGGAGCTGGGGGGCCGAAGCCTCTGCCAATTTCTATCTGCCCAACTCGACGCCATTTCCAGCAGGGAAGCCATGCCGGCTTCGGGGAACGAGAGACATTCCCAAAGCGCGGATGATGAAAACCAGGCGCTGCAGTGGGCTGAGCTGCTTGTGAACCGGTCCGATATTCATAATAGCGGCGCGCAATACGCGCGTGATCAGCTGATCGAATGGTGGATGAACGCCGTGGAAGGACTGTCACGGAGGCTGCCGGATTTCCCGGAGGCGTTCAGGACCACCCGGTTTTGGAATGAGATAAAATTCGTCGAGGCTCACGCACAGGCTCTGAAGCCTGTCTTCTACAATCTGCGGGGGGGCGCCTCCTCGTTCCAGGAATCGATGGATCTGATTGGCCGCCACTTCGCCTGGGACAGAGGGCGGATGCTGAAATGGAGGCAGGCGCTGGAAAACCTGGGGGGAGTCGCGCTATGGCTGCCGACATTCCTGAATTCGCAGGAATACGTGCGCAATGCATTCCCTTTGGGAAGCGAGGGGCCCGACAGGCTGCGCGCATGGCTGCTCCAGTCCATGCATAATCCCCTGAGCTTCCTCGAAGCCAAAAACAGGCAGGAGTTTGACGCAAAATTTGTGGAATTCAAGAAGAGCTACATGGATTGCTATCACTCGCTTCACGAGGATGCGCTGCACGTCATGAGCGGCCTGCGAAGAGAGGAGTCCAAGATAGATCCGGTATCCTTGAGGAACCTCGATCTCCTTTCCGGGCTGCAATACACCGACAAGAGCTACCTGAACCGGGTGAAGGTCCTGGCAAAGTGGATCCAGCGCAATCAGTGCACGCTGCCCTTAAGGGATATCCTGGAACGCTATCCGCGGTGTTTCTGCAATTTCAACCCGTCCGGGAACCAGCAGACAGCCGTTTCAGTCTCCCAGATTAATGGAATTATCGAGGATGGGATCGAGTATTTCAGGAACATCCTTCGCAGGTGCGGATACCTCATCGTCGAGGATCTGAAGAGTGATCCTGTGGATGATGACAGCCTGAGACAAATCAACTCGTTGTTGGGCGACGGCCCCATGATTGCACTGAAGCCCGAAACCATCAAGAAGCTGAACCGCGTCATTCTGAAAAATCCCAGCGAATTTTTGACCGAAATGCGCAAAATTCAGAAAATCAGCGGCGCCTCCCGGTAATTCTGGGCCATTCGCCGGGGCATCCTCACTCCGCGCCCCATCCCAAAGCCCTGGACTCCCATTTCACGCGAAATCAGATATTGCCTTTCCCGCGATCACGCGCTTAATACAGCCCATCCGCCTCGGGCTGATACGTTATCTCTTCAATTCGCAGACGCCTGAATCCCGAAGGAATCTTCCATTCCGCTGTGTCCCCTTTGGAAAAGCCGATTAAGGCGGCCTCCAGGGGTGTAAGAATGGAAATTTTCCCACGCTCGAAATCCTCATCATTGGGAAATACCAGCTGGATTGACGTTTCCTCTCTGGAGTCCAGGTCTTTTATGCGCATTCGCGTGTTTAGCGTCACAACATCCTTCGATACCTTTTCGGAAGGCACTACCACCGCCCGTTCCATTTCCTCAATAAGGATTTCAAGATGAGCTCTCTCTTGAGGGAAATATTGTATTCCGCCGATCAGTTTCAGGAGCCGCTGCCTATCATATTCGGTGATATAAACCGGCTTCTTAGTCACCCATGGCCTCCTTTCCATTTCGGTTCTAAAAATCCGAGATCAGGGATGAGGATCCATCAGTTCAAAAGGGTTGGACTCAGTGGCTGAATGCCAGCCGTCCCGGCTGCGGCGCGAACACCTATTCGCCGGGACAGCCTCGCCACAAAATTTGCAGGCGACACTCTCCGTTATTCGGCGGGCGCATTCGGCATCAGGTCGGAACCTGGGATTTTCCGCTCCATCAGGAGAAATATTTAAGCCTAAGAAATAGAGAAGTGTTGAGAAGAGCATTGGCAACACATCTCTAGATGATGAGGTCCGCATCAACCCCGGAGGGCTCTGGAGAGCCCTCCTCGCGATGAATGCTGCCCATAAGAATTTTGCTTTTTTCCGGAAGGCTCCGTCTTCAGGCTCCCTGGTAGCAAGCCGCGATGGAGCTTACGACATAGTTTTGCTGTTCTTCGGTGAGTTCGGGATATACCGGCAAAGCGAGGACTTCCTTCGAAGCGGCATGAGCGCGAGGCAGATCCGCGGAGCCATATCCGAGGTAGCGGAAACATTCCTGTTCATGCAGCGAAACCGGGTAATAAACATCGGTGCCGATTCCGGCAGCCTTTAAACCGGCCTGCAATTCGTCCCGCCGCCTGCACCGGATCATATACTGATGAAATATGTGAGAGCGGTTGGGCAGGATCACGGGAGGAGTCACGGAAGACAGCAGGCCGGCGGACTGGAACTTTTCCCCGTAGCGCAGCGCGTGTTGCCTGCGGGCATCGGACCAGGCCCGGAGATAAGGCAATTTCACCCGTAGAACCGCTGCCTGGAGCTCGTCGAGGCGGCTGTTGAACCCGACCAGGGAATGATAGTATTTGGGCTGCATTCCATGAGTGCGCAGAAGGCGGACCCGTTCGGCCAGCTGAGGATTGGAGGTGATGACCATGCCTCCGTCGCCGGCCCCGCCCAGGTTCTTGGACGGGAAGAAACTGAAGCAGCCCAGACTCCCCATGGATCCCGCGCATCGCCCCCTGTAAGTCGCGCCAATGGCCTGGCAGGCATCCTCCACCACAGGCAGGCCGTAACGCCGGGCTATTTCCAGAATTTCATCCATGTCGGCGCACTGGCCATAAAGATGCACAGGCACTATCGCCTTGACGGTTGCGCCCGAGGCTTTATGAACCACATTGCCGGCATTTAAGCCGACCGTGCACTCTCGATCCAGGAATGAAGATAAACTCCGGGGATCCAAATTGAATCCGGATTCTTCAATATCCACAAATACGGGCCGGGCTCCCAGGTTCACAACCACGCCTGCCGTGGCAAAAAAAGTGAAGGGCACGGTTACGACCGCATCGCCGGGTCCCACCCCGAGGGCTTTGAGGGAAAGCAGAAGTGCGTCGGTTCCCGACGCGACGCCTATGGCAAATGGAACTCCGCAATAATCCGCAATCTCCTTTTCGAGTCCGGCAACATGAGCTCCCAATACGAAACGCTGACTCGAAAAGACTTCGTCCACGGCAGCCTGTACTTTTTCCCTGATCGTCGCATACTGAGCCTGCAGATCGAGTAACGGCACGTTCATGCATCACCTCCAGCCGCAGGATCATATCACAGCCGGAAATGACTCAGGAGACAATTGGAATTCGGGGAGAGAAACAGCAGCCGCTGCAAACAAAAAACTGCACATCCACCCGCGATTGGCTATCGCCGGGTTCTTCCAGTGCAAGCCCGCATTCCGGGCTGCAAATTTCTGTCCATTTTTTCTAAGAAAATACCCCGGTCCGGCGTCTAATATTCAGTAATCCTAATGAACCACCTATTCGTGGAGGCAGCCGGCCATGATCAAGAACAGATGCCTACCGATTTTTATGATGCTCGCAGCGCTGATTCTGAGCCTGGGATTTGCGGCAAGTATGAAATGCGGCCCTTTCCTGGAAGGACCGGATCAGGGGGCTCCCGCGGCCAAACCTGTCGACTGGAACGGCAATTACACCGAGGGCTGGCAAAAATTCGAGGCGATGACCAAAGAGCAGAAATACGAAGCTGCCTCCGCCCTGGTGGAAAAGATGCTTGCGGCGGCCCGAAACGCGAAGAACAGCACCGAATGGACCCGCTGCCTGATTCGCTACACTCAACTCCGCATGGCGCTGCACGGTTATGAAACAGCGGTACGTTTTCTGAAGGAACAGCCCTGGCCCGATGACTGGGCCGGCGCTTCGGTGTTGAACCTGTTTTACGCCCAGTCCCTGGTCGCCTATGCCCGCAATTATTCCTGGGAGATCAACCAGCGCGAAAGAGTGGAAACAAAAGGCGTCGTGGACCTCAAGGCCTGGACGCGCGAACAGATTTACGAAGAAGCACAAAAGGCCTACGAATATGTATGGAGCCTGCGCGGTCGGCTCGGCGACCTGCCTGTCCAGCAATGGAAAGAATACATCACGCCCAACAGTTATCCGGCCGGCATCCGGCCGGCGCTTCGGGATGCCATTTCCTATTTGCGCGTCGAAATGCTTGCCGACACCAACGGCTGGCGGCCCGAACAATTGAACGAGATCTATCGTCTGGATCTGAAGGCCCTGGCCGGAGGCGCTCCCGAGGAGATTTCGCTCATCGATCCGGCCCGTCACCCTCTTGAAAAGATCTGCTTGATCCTGAACGACCTGGAACAATGGCACTTCGGCAGGAAAGAGAGGGAAGCCGCCCTGGAAGCGAGGCTCGAACGCTGCCGGCGCCTCCACGAGCATTTCAATGAAGCGGAAGACAGGCAATATATCCAGGGGGATCTGGCGGAGAGGTTGAAAGCTTTCACCGATGTGCCGTGGTGGTCCGAAGGAATGGCGCAGCTGGCGGAATTTATCCGGACCGGAGATGAGCCGGACGCTCTGGTGCGCGCCCGGCAGATAGCGCTCCGGAGCAAAGCGGCGTTCCCCGAGTCCATCGGGGGCAGGCACTGTCTTGCCATCGAGAAGACCATCGAGGCTCCCGACTATTCCATCAGCGGAATGCACAACGACAATCCGTTGAAAAAATCCATCCTGGTGACACACAAAAACCTGGGAAAAGTCTATTTCAGGGCTTACCGAATCAACCTTGTGGAAACGATCGAAACCTCCAACGATTATGGCCTGTTGCCCTCAGGCAGGGATCTTGAAAAGCTCATTCCCCGCGCCTCCCCGGCTCAACAATGGGAAGCGCCGCTGCCGGCCACCTCCGATTATCGGATGCATAAGACCTTTGTCATTCCGCCCATGGAAAGTCCCGGAGCTTACCTTGTCGTCGCTTCGGCCCGTGCGGATTTCGCGAAATCCGAAAACAGGATGCAGGGACTGTATATGACGGTGGGAGACCTGGTTCTGGTTACCCGTCCTGGGGGCAGCGAGGTACAGGTTGCGGTCCTTTCCGGTTCCACCGGCGACCCGGTGGCCGGAGCGGAGGTGATACTGTATCGCTATGACTGGAACAAATATCATCAGCGTATAGAGTCGAAGAGGAGTGACCTGCGTGGCATTGCCTCGTTCCACGTCGGGCAGACCGGCTCCCCCTATTTTCTTCTTGCCCGGAACGCCGATCAGGTTTCCTATGACCCTCAGCACCTCTATTTCAATCAACGGAGCGCGCCGGGCGGACGAAGCGGAACCCTGCTTTTCACCGACCGCAGCATCTACCGGCCCCTGCAGAAGGTTTTGTGGAAGGCCGTGCTTTACACAGGCAAACCGGATGGGATTCACCTTGAAACCTCGCCGGCAGCGACATTCACCGTTTCGCTGAAGGACCTGAACCGCCAGGTTGTGGAATCCAGGACGGTGACAACCAACAGCTACGGAACCGCCTCAGGGGAATTTGACATCCCGTCGGGCCGGGCTCTCGGGAAGTGGTACCTGGAAAGCTCGCGCAATGGCCGGACAGGCATCCGCATCGAGGAGTACAAACGGCCCACTTTTGAAACCAAAATGCTGGACCCGGAGGAACCGCTGCGTCTCAACCAGCCTGCCCGCATGAAGGGTGAGGCCAAATACTATTTCGGCCTTCCCGTGACAAGCGGCACGGTGAAATGGCGGGTGAGGCGGGAACCGGTATACCCCTGGTGGTGGAGCTATTGCTGGTGGGGGAATTACGGCCGCAGTTCCTCAGCTTCACAGGTGATCGCAAGCGGACCTGCCGCATTGCGGGAAGACGGTTCCTTCTCGTTTTCCTTCTCTCCCGAAATTGACGAAAGACTGGGTCGCAATACGGAGATTACCTACCGGTACTCCGTTTCCGCCGATGTGACGGATGAAGGGGGTGAAACGCGTTCAGCCTGGCGATCTTTCCGGCTCGGATTTGTTTCTGTCGAAGCTTCCGCCAGTCTGGGACAAACCTTTTTCCTCCAGGACGACCCGATAAATATTGGAATATCGCGCACCAGCCTGGACGGCACTCCAAGAGCCGGCAAAGGGACCTGGCGCATTGCCGCCCTGAAAGGTCCGTCCGAGACGCTTCTTCCCGCCGAACAGCCGCTGTTCATTCCCGAGGGCATCAAGGCGAAGAGCGCGTACCAGACACCCGGAGACCTGGAGCGCGAACGATGGAATAATTCCTACAGCGCCGAGGCGGCGCTTTTGCAGTGGGAAGAGGGCGCGGTCCAGGCATCGGGAGCCGTTTCGCACGATGCAAGCGGAGCAGCGAAAATCACGGTCCCCCATCTGCCGGCCGGCGCCTACCGCCTGATTTACGAGACTGTGGATGATTTCGGATCAAAATGCGAAATGCGGAAGAATTTCGTTGTCGCCGCTCCCTCGATGAAGCTGCCCCTCCCGGCGATGCTGTTGATTGAAAATGCATCGGTCAACGTCGGGGGTACCGCCCGCATCCTGGCGCATACGGGAATCAGGAACCAGCACGTCGTCTTTGAGATCTACCGTGACGGGAAATGCATTCAGCGCAAGGAAATGAGATCCGGGAAGGATCCATCCATCATCGAGCTTGCCGTAGCGGAGCAGGACCGCGGAGGACTGGGCGTTACCATGACTCTTGTGCGCGACAATCAGATGATGCAGATCGAGAGCTCTCTGATGGTTCCCTGGAACGACAGGCAGCTGAAGGTTGAGTTCTCAACCTTCCGGGACCGCCTTCGTCCCGGTAAGCAGGAGAGCTGGAGCGTCAGGGTTACCGGGCCTGCGGATAAAGAGGTCGCAATCCCGGCAGCCGAACTGCTGGCCTATATGTACGACCGCAGCCTCGACGCCTTTGTCCCGCATTCTCCCGCCAATCCTCTGGGCTTGTATCCCTATCGGGCGCGATCGATCCATGCCCATGCCAATCTTCGGCAGGCAGGCACTCTCTGGATAGACAGCCACGGGTTCAATCCGGCAGTTAGCGCGCCGGACCTTGCAGGAGATCAGCTGCAGTTTTACAGCGGCTACGGCATCGGCGGAGTGGGATGGAGGATGAGGAGCGGAGGCGGGATTGTGGGAGGCAACGCGATGGAAATGTCCGCGGATATCGCCTATAAAGCGGCTCCCGCCCTTCAGGCAACCCTAGCCGCGGAGTCGAGGGAAGGAGAAAAAAAGGATGAGACAGCGGAAGCAGGGACCAACCCGCCCATCGAGCTGCGCAGCGACTTCAGCGAAACCGCCTTCTGGCAGCCTCACCTCCTCACCGGCGCGGATGGATCGGTGACCTTTGAGTTCAAAGTCCCCGATTCGGTCACTTCCTGGAACGTCTGGGTTCACGCCGTCACACGCGACCTGAAATCCGGCTCCGTGACTCGGGAAGCCCGCAGCGTCAAAGAGTTGATGGTGCGTCCTTACCTGCCCCGTTTCCTGCGCGAAGGCGACCAGGCGGAAATCAAGGTGGTTGTGAATAATGCCTCCGAAAGGGAGCTGAAGGGAGCGCTCAAATTCGACATTATCGACGTGGCAACCGGACAGAGCCTGCTTACTCAATTCGGCATTCCTGAGTCCTCAGCGGGCAACAGGACTTTCACTGTTCCCGCAGGCGGGGGCACAAATCTCGTATTTCCCGTCACCACTCCAACTAAAGTGAGGCAGGTTGCTTTCAAGGTCACCGCAACCTCCGGCGATTTTTCCGATGGTGAACTGCGTCCCGTGCCGGTCCTTCCCGGGCGGATGCACCTTATGCAATCACGATTCGTAACCCTGAAAGAACCGTCCCGGCGTGTGATGCGCTTCGACGACCTGGCGCGCAAGGACGATCCGACGCGAATCAACGAGCAGATAGTGGTGACGCTGGATGCTCAGCTTTTCTATTCTGTGCTTTCGGCCCTTCCCTACCTGATAAATTATCCATACGAATGCACCGAGCAGACGCTCAACCGCTTCGTCTCAACCGGTATCCTGTCGTCCCTGTACCGGCAATACCCGGCTATCGACCGCATGGCGAAGGAATTCTCATCCCGGCAGACGCGATTCGAGCAATGGGACGCATTGGACCCCAACCGTAAAATGGCATTGGAGGAAACGCCGTGGCTGGAAATGGCACAGGGAGGCGCGGAAAAATCCTCCGACCTGATCAACGTGCTGGATTCCCGCGTCGCTAAAGCTCAGCGGGAAGCGGCGCTGGCTGCGCTGCGCAAGGCACAGACATCTAGCGGCGGATTTCCATGGTTCCCGGGCGGACCGCCTTCGCCTTACATGACGCTCTATATCCTTTATGGGTTCTCCAAGGCGCTCGAGTTCGGCGTGGAAGTCCCGCGCGAGATGGTGAAACCGGCATGGGAGTATATGCACCGGCATTACCTGGACGAAATCGTTAAGGACATGGTTTCCCGAAATTGCTGCTGGGAGTTCGTCACATTCATCAACTACGTGCTTTCCAACTATCCCGACAGCTCCTGGTACGAAGGCTCTTTTACACCGGCAGAGCAGAAAACCATGCTCGATTTCAGCTTCAAGCACTGGCGGTCTCACAGCCCCTATCTGAAAGGCTATCTGGCCCTCACCCTGAAACGCATGGACCGCCCCCGGAACGCCATGCTGGTGTGGGAAAGCGTGATGGATTCCGCGAAAACCGCCGAAGATCAGGGGACCTTCTGGGCGCCGGAAGACCGCGCCTGGCTCTGGTACAACGACACCATCGAGACCCACGCCTTCGCGATCCGGACCGAGATGGAACTGATCCCCCAGGACCCGAAACTGGACGGGCTGGTGCTCTGGATTTTCCTGAATAAGAAGATGAACCACTGGAAATCCACACGCGCTACCGCCGAAGTCATCTATTCCCTGGCACACTACCTGAAACAGTCCGGCCAGCTCGGATTGCGTGAAGACGCAACCGTAACGGTGGGGAGTCAAAAAAATACATTTGTGTTCGAACCCGATCAATACACGGGCAAGAAAAACCAAATCGTCATCCCCGGAGATAAGATCGATCCCTTGAGGACTTCGACTATTGCGGTTGAGAAAACGGGCAAAGCGCACCTGTTCGCATCCGCCACATGGCATTTTTCCACGGAAAGGCTTCCGAAGCAGGAGCAGGGGGATTACCTGCGGTTATCCCGCAGATATTTCAAGAGAGTGAACTCCGGCAAGGAGTTTGTTCTGCAGCCGCTGCAGGAGGGGGCAACCCTGGTTCCGGGCGATGAGGTGGAGGTCCAGCTGTCGCTGACAAGCAAGCACCCGATGGAGTACGTTCACCTGCGCGACCCGCGCGCAGCGGGTTTCGAGCCGGCTTCGAATCTTTCGAAGCACAAATGGGACCTCGGCATAAGCTGGTACGAGGAAATCAGGGACTCCGGGACGAATTTCTTCTTCGAGAATTTGCCGCAGGGCGAATACACATTCAAGTACCGCATACGCGCGGCTACCGCGGGAACCTTCAAGGTGGCGCCCGCGACCGTGCAGCCCATGTACGCGCCTGAATTCGCCGCCTACAGCGCCGGAGCCGCGCTGAAGATAGCGAACTGAATCGCATTCACCTGATGGGTACGGAGATCAACCGCCGGCATTTCTCATGGTTTTTGTTGTGACAGGGAGTCTTGCCGTAATCGTTCGGGTGGCAGGTCGCGTGTCCCAAGCTGAAGAAGACGTCCGACGATATAATTCTCCTAATGCATGTTCGATGCCTGTGACAAAAAATATGGCTCAAATGGACCCTATCCCGGTTAGTAATGCGGCGGTCCACGGAGCCATCCTAAGGCATGGTCCTATCGTATCCGCAAGCAGCTATCGAGGGGATCCTCCAGACGCCATCCATAAGATTCTCACTTGCCTGGGTCTTCCTACGAGGCCTCCGCCCGTTGCCCCGGCCTTGCCGGATAGAGATACGAGCGACCTATAGCAACCGAGTCGGCCAATCTGCCCTGCAATAAGGCAAGGGTCTATGCAAAAGCCCCGCCCCGTGACTGCATTCTGCTGTAAAATCAACCTGTAACCAGTTCCAATGCATCGAAGGCAACATATTAAATGTTATCAGCAGTTAAATCGGGGCATGTAGAGTGGTGTCACCGAGGTCGGATAAGCGGACTGAAAGCCGCAACGGCAGCCAATACGTCCTATCCTTCAAAACGTTTGGCCCGGATGGCTTGGGCCTAGTACCAGTCCCAAGCGTCATTGAGAGTAGCGTCACTCGACAGTATGACCTCAAGCTGGTTGGACGCATCGATTCAATCCGCGAAAGGTTCTATGCCATCTCCGTAGAAAGAAAGCTCCGGCATCCGGCAGTCCTGTGGATTGCACACGCTGCGCGAAGCGAATTCGCTCGCAAGCTCAAGTAGAAAGGGACAAGACGTGCTACGTTTAATTCGCCTTATGTTTTCTGCGTGGCTGGCCACGGTTCCAGGTCGACTCGTTCATCGGCCGCGTCATGCGAGTTGGTCATTTGTGTTCGAGCTACTCGTCCGCTACTTGCGTTTGGACTGGGAGCAGACCGCATCATGGGATGATGTAAAGCTTCGAGCATATCTCAATGCGCGTCCATATCCGAATAAGTTCGTGAAGAAGGTTAAGATCGAGCAGAGTAATCTCGGCGGTGTGCCCGCATGGAGGTTCGTTCCGCCCGAAGTGAAGGCGGGGTACCGGGTGCTGTATCTACACGGCGGGTCATATACTTACGGTTCCGCCAGGACAACGCATGCAGAGCTCATTGCTCGCATGGCATTCGAGGCCGGTGTTGAAGTATTCGGCCTCGACTATCGCCTTGCGCCGGAGCATCGCTATCCGTCGCAGCTCAAGGACGCGCTTATTGCGTTTGACGGTCTCGTGTCAAGCGGCGTAACAGCGCAGAACATCCTTTTGGCTGGCGACTCGGCTGGGGGCAACTTGGCTGTTTCGCTCCAGCTCGCGCTGCGTGACCGTGGAGGGCCACAGGCCGTGGCTATGGTCTTAAGCTCGCCTTGGGTAAACCTCGAAATGCCCGCCGCGTCTTTCAAGGAAAATGATCCATTCGATTATGGCACTCGCATTGTACTTGCAAGGCAGGCGTTGACCTTCGCCGCTGGCGTGCCGCTGTCCGACCCGCGCATATCGCCCGCGTATGCAAACCTGCAGGGGCTCGGCCCTTGCCTTATCACAGTTGGCGAGCTCGAAATCCCGCGAGACGACATCTTGCAGTTCGCGGAGCGCCTCGAGAATGCAGGCGTCAAAGTCACACTGCATGTGGCCAGGAGCATGCCTCACAATGCGCCAGTTTTTGCGGAGTATCACCCCGAAGGGAAGGCAGCCCTCGACGCGATTGTTCGATTCATTAACCCAAGCCTGGGCTTCGGACAGGGCGAATCAGTGTAATCATGCTCGAATGCCGGAGAAGCGTGACGTTTCTTCGTCTCCGGGTTTTTGGCAAAGAGTGGTGGCCTTTGCGGTCGCCTTGGGACCCGCAGGTTCTGCACGTCCCAAGGCGTTGCGACGATTCCTGTTTGGCTAGTATCCGCTGAGCGCCGCGCGCATCAACTTGTTGAATACGTCGATGTTGCGCTGCACGTCCACGAATTGCTGCGCGACGCTGACACGCGGCGAGTAGGCCGAGATCGGAATGTCCGAGGCATTGTGCATGGCCTGTTCTTTACCCACAGCTTGCCCGCGAATGAAGTAACCATCGGTCTGATCGCGTTGATAGGGCTGCCCCGGGTAGCCTGCCGTGTTCAGCTCCGCCCTAATCTCGCTCGAGAGCAGACTATCGATGATTGGCTTCGGGTGTGTGAGCCACGATTCGTATCGGCCGCTGCTCGCCCCGTACCCAAAGAGCATTTTGCCGTTAATGTTCATCGTTTCCGGATAGCCGTCCGCGAGAATTTTGTACGCCGGAAACGCCGCGGCATCGTACGTGCGGACGAGCTTCTGCCGATTGGGCTGCGCGTTGGGATTGAGCGTAGCGCCATCTGCCGGCATTGCCCGGACTGCGTCCACTGTTCCCGTGAGGCCCCCGATGATGCTGAAGCCCGAGCATTCGTGGTCGGCCACGACAATCACGACCGTGCAGCGGTCCACGTTTTGGGCGAAATCTCGCGCCACCGCGACAGCGTTGTCAAATTCGACCGTGTCGAGTACGGCGCGCTCCGCCTCAATAAAATGAGATTGCTTGTCGATGTGGGCGCCCTCGACCATGAGCCGAACCCGTTGTGGTTCTTGTTGCCGAGCACGACTAACGCCACCTTGGCCAAGCTTTAAGGGACGAACAGGAATTCATGCAGGAAGGGAGATTCTCGAAGTCTCAAGTGGTTTCCTGCTAGCCTCGATTCCCATGGAAGGGACTCGACCTAACAAATTCGGCCAGAACTGCCAGTTTAGAAGCGATTTGGCGAGGCTCAGCGTTAGTTTTGATCTTAACACCACGGCCGCTATCCGAACACGAGCCTGAGCATTTTTCGCCCCAGCCAAGGTATCACGATTTCCCTTTCGGCGAGACCTGCCCCAATCAGATAGGGATTGTGCGCCCTTTTTTGAAATTTGACTTGGATATGCTGGGCGCCGATGGTTACCGCTGCCGTGGCATCGATAAAGTCTCTGAAAATGTGGCGGGACTTGGCCGTTTCATAGCCGTTGCCGATGCTCGCGGCCAACAATCGATAGAGACTGCTCGCCATGAGGGTCAGCTGAAGGTCACAATCCACCTTCATGGCCACAGCCGATGAGAGCGCATCCATGTGGAAGAAATCGATGCCGTCGGCAATATTGTTTTCGATTACCATGCGCTGAGCATAGCGTCCGATCAACTTCGCCGGCGATCTCTGCAGCTGGTTGGTCAGTAACAGGGTCGGTTCTTCATGTCCGAGGTCGGTGATGGTCAACTGACGGATCGGCCCTTGGTATCCATCCAGGATTATCTTCCTATCGAGGATACGCGGCGTTCGATAAGCACGGGCCACTCCCTCGAGTTCAATCCGCCTCCATGCCGATTTCGGTTCCAGTGCAATTTCCCGGAGCAGCTTCACAGAGCGACGTCTGAGAGTAATGAAATCTATCTCCAAGGCCCTCAACCGATCCAGATTGGCGTAGGTGGTCAGCTTGGAATCGAAAATCAACTCTTCAGGGTTTTTGCCAGTCCTTTCTTTCCAGAAATCCACGAAGCGCAGAATCTCATCGCTCTGGTCCTTCTTGCGCAGCTGGGCGTTGGCATAGCAGAAGACACGATTGCTCGCATCCTGAGCCAGAAAGGCCAGGATACCCTTCTGGCGCCGGCTGCGCTTAGAGACGTAGTGTTTTTCGACCAAGGCATCTTCGCCGTGAAACGGGATCGTATGAAAATCGAGGTCGAATGAGTTGCCCCGATCCAGTCCGAGCGGCTTCATAGCGTCAAACCATAAGCGCATCAGTTTGGGATAGCTCCCCGGATCGATGCGACAACTGTACTCTGTCAAGAAGGAACGTTTTGGAATGACATTGAGGCCGGCGAATAAGGCCAGTCCCTCGTCGAATACGGAGCTCATCACATGGCTGTGGCGCGCATTGCCAAAAAGCTTCAGGGCCAGCAACGAAAGCATCGCCGGGGCGGCCGGAATCATGGCCGAACCAGGTAGGCCAGCCTTATGGAAGATCTTCTCCATGGGTATTGCGGCCAAGAAAGGGAGGAAGAGAAACAATCCACCGAATTTGGTACGGAACTCCCGCGGAGACAGATCCAACTCTCGGACATCCGCTACGGCGGCTATTTCAGGGCGAATTCCGGGAGGTCGATCTTCGTCGCATCGCCGGGGAAGCCGAGCAAATCCCTCTTGCTTCAAAATGGCCGCGATCGCTGGCGCACTCAGGGTTTTGCCGCTTTGCCTCAACGCCCGATTGATGTCGTAGATCGATAGATTCTGTTTGCGCAGAGCCACAACGGTTTGGCGCAGTGGGTCCTTCGGAGGCGCAACCGTGGGGCTCTTGTACGTGGGAAAGAAGAATTGTCGTCGGGGATTCTGGCGAAAGTCGTGACAAAGAACTCGGAAGCTTCCCGGGGTGTAACCGAAGCGCCGAGCGGCTTCAGCCGATGGTAGATTTTCGACAAAGTAGGCTCGCAAGGCTTCATACTGTCGATGTGTGGAGTTGGATGGCTCCAGGAAGAATTGAGCCAGGCCTGTTAGCTCATAACCTTTACTGGTAGACATACTGACACTATATTATCTACACACACCCAATGCAAGCACAATCTGTTGTATTCCTCCGAAAACTGGCAATAAACCTCATAATTCCATGCTTCTTGCCACACTTGGAGCCAACCGATGGCCGCCCTGTCGCCATCTAATGCAAAATATCACTTAGTGGACAGATATTACCAGTTAATAATATCGATAACAAAAGACGTAGGCGTAGGACCTTGGAATGCAGTATTTATGTGCCGCCTAGAAGCCTGGCGCTGTGGCCAGTGTTAGGTCGAGTCCCTTCCATGGGAATCGAGGCTAGTTCTTCGGCCGATAAAATATTAAGACAAGCATCGGGAGCCCGATGATTGCCGCCGTGGCGACCGCGCATTTGACCGGTACGAGCCGGATCAGCTGCGCTGAGTGGCGCAGGCTTGCGCTGATCATAATCCAGAAGCATACCAGCCCATCAATGACCAGGAGGGGAACAGAAAAAGCGCAATTTGCTTCCAGCCTAACGGCCACTTGTTTTTTACGCGCTTCACGGCGCTCACGACCGCATAAATCAGCGCCCCAACAGCTAAAAGTTCCAGCAGGATTGCTAATGGGAATATGCCGATCATTCTGCCGCAATATCCCCGGGGAAAATTTATGCAATATATCTTCGCCGCTTGGCAATAAATCTCCCCTCGCTAAATGCTTGAACTGAAAACCCGATCGTGAAATACTAAGGTGGCTTATGAATATGCTGCCGACATTTCTCTTCTCAGGATTCACCTGACGCTAGCCTCCAAGCGTCGGGCCGCCGTTTTTGATCACTTCCAAATATCGCCCAGGTCTTTCGATCCATCTCGAGAGCCGAACATTCATTTACCGACTCTTGTTCCAGGCATCCGGACCTGAATCGCAATAAACGGATATCCGGCCATGAAGCCATGTAGCTGAATTCATGTGTCCGGACGGAGGGAATTCTAATGAGTTTGAGAAAGATTCCGGCTAAAAGCGTACACCTATTTTGTCTTTATGCCCTATGCGCCCTTCTGGCAGCCCAGGCATATGCCCAGGTCACTTCCCTGTCAGGATCGGTAACGGATCCCAAAGGAGCCATGGCACCAGGGGTGACTCTTTTGCTGACCAGCGCCTCGGGCGCTGAACGTGCAACCGTCACCAATGAAACCGGGGCCTATCGGTTTCTCCAATTGGCGCCCGGTTCCTATGCACTGAAAACGGAGCTGAAGGGATTCAAAACATTAAAGCAGAATGTCGACCTGCTCGTCGACACACCGGCCACTCTGGACCTTCGCCTGGAGGTTGGCGAGATCAGCGAAACGGTAACCGTCGAGGCGGAGGCCTCGATTCTGAATGTCCAGGATGCCGCGTTGGGCAATGCGTTTGAAGGCATGCGAATACGGCAGCTGCCGCTGCAGGACAGAAATGTCACGAACCTTTTGACCCTTCAGGCCGGCGTCACACCCGAAGGATATGTGAGCGGCGCCCGCAGCGATCAGAACAATCTCACCCTGGACGGCATCGACATCAACGATCAGCAGGGCGGAGACTGGACTAATTCCGTGCTGCGCGTGACACCCGATTCTGTGCAGGAATTCAAAATGACCACCAACATCGCGAATGCTGCGCAAGGACGGTCCGCCGGCGGACAGATATCGCTGATCACTCGGACGGGAACCAGCGATTTTCACGGCTCGCTCTACTATTCCAACCGCAGCACAGGCACCACGGCCAACGATTTCTTCAACAACCGGGCGGGATTGCCGCGCCCTGAGTTGAGGCGGGACCTGTTCGGCGGCTCCCTGGGAGGGCCGGTCATCAAAGATCGCGCCTTCTTCTTTTACAACTATGAAGGACGGAGGGACGACAAGGAAACGGTGGTCGGCCCGCAGGTTGTACCGCTCGCAAGCCTTGGACAGGGAACCATCCAATACACCAATACGGCGGGCGGCATCACCACAGTGACAGCGGATGAGCTGAACGAAATTTATCCGGTCGGCCTGAATCCGGCAGCATTGTCAATGCTGGCTGATGCGGCGAAAAAATATCCAGCCAACGATACCGGCGTCGGAGACGGGCTGAACATCGGCGGCTATCGTTTCAACGCGGCCACTCCCCTGCACTACAACGCCCACACGGCAACGATGAATTTCAACCTGACCAGGGACTCCCGCCACACATTGCTGGTGAGGGGCAACTATCAACATGACCTGACGGTGGGAGCGCCGCAATTCCCGGACACGCCGGGCAGCAACCTCTGGAGCCATCCCCTGGCCATCGCAGCCCAGCATACCTGGACGGCGACGCCACGGCTGGTAAACACATTTCGTGCCGGACTGACGCGCGAGGCTTATTCCCAACAAGGCGATTCATCGGACAACCAGATCGGCTTCCGGTTTGTATATTGGCCCAAAGCTTACACGCGTACGCTGGACAAAACCGTGCCGGTGTGGAATTTTGTGGACGATGTAGCCTGGGTCAAGGGGAATCACACCCTGGCGTTTGGCGGCAACGTCCGTGTTGTCCGCAACCAGCGGTCGTCCCTGGCCAGTTCATTCGACGAAGCGAATACCAATCCTACCTGGTATGACGAATCCGGCGCAGTGTTGACCGCCCCTTTCACGGACATTTCCGGCAGCGAATCCGACCTCCAGGGTGCCATCGCGGCGATCGTAGGCCGGTATTCCTATTACAGCGGCAAATTCAATTTTGGCGCGGATGGGAGCCTTCTGCCTGCCGGCGCTGCCGTGAGCAGAAATTTCGCCACGGAAGAATATGAGATGTATGCCCAGGACACCTGGCGCCTGCGGCCGGACCTTACCCTGACGCTGGGATTGAGGTACAGCCTGGATCGCCCGGTATACGAGACCAACGGGCTGGAAGTGAAGCCTTCGCCGGGCCTCTCGGAGATTTTCGAGAAACGGGTTGCCTCGGCTGCCAACGGCATTCCGTACAACGATCTTGTGGTTCTGGATAAATCGGGGCCCGTGAACGGCCGGCCCGGCTTGTATTCCTATGACAAAAACAATTTCGCCCCGCGGTTGGGCTTTGCCTGGCAGCCCAGCTTCGACAATGGCATTTTAAAAACAATCTTCGGCACGGGACAGAAGTCGGTCATCCGGGGAGGATTCAGCATGGCCTATGATCATATCGGAAGCGCGCTTGCCGTCACTTTCGATCTGAACAACATGCTCGGTTTCTCATCTTCGCAGGAGATAACCGCCAACACCTATAATGTCAACGACCGTCCGGGACCCCTATTCACCGGCTATGACCAGCAGGTCCGGAATTTGCCCGGAATAGTTGTCCCATCCGGCCTGTCCTTCCCCCTCTCCCAGCCTGCCGACGGTGAGGCGCGGATAGAATGGTCCCTGGACGATTCTCTGAAATCGCCGGTGAATTACATGCTGAATTTTTCCATCGCGCGGGAGTTCTCCCACGGCCTGACGGTGGAGGCTTCCTACGCAGGCCGCATGGCGCGGAACCTTATGGCTCAGCGGGATGTCATGATGACGAACAACCTTGTGGACAAACAATCCGGGATGGACTGGTATACAGCTGCGGGCCTGCTCTATGACCTGCGCTGGAACAATGTGCCCATAGAACAGGTACAACCGATTGCCTACTTCGAGAACCTGTTTCCGGACTATCGGAGATGGAACTTGCCGACGGCAACCCAGAGTGTTTACAGCAGGGTTTCACGGGACGGTTCCGATACCCCCGATTGGACTTTTATCCAGCTGAAGATCAACGACTCAGGGATTTACCCGGCCATGTTCTATCAGCCCCAATACGGCGCTCTTGCCGTGTGGAGCAGCATCGCATATTCGGACTATCACGCCGGAACCATCAGCGTGCGTGAGCGTTTCAGGAACAGCCTCAACCTGGATTTCAACTATACCTTCGGCAAGTCGATCGACAACGCCTCGGGGCTCCAGCGGGAGAGCGACTGGTCGGACAACATGATCGTCAACGCCATGCGGCCGGATGACAACAAATCCCTCTCAAACTTTGACATGACCCACATCGTCAATGCCAACGCGCTCTGGAACCTCCCCATCGGAAGGGGAAGGCAGCATCTCGGATCCATGAGCCGCGTCGCCGATCTATTCCTGGGCGGCTGGCAGCTGAGCAGCATCTTCCGCTGGAACTCAGGGATGCCCGAAGCTACGCCTTATGACGCTCAAACCTGGGCGACGGACTGGAAGAAGCCGAGCAACGGGGTCCGCATCCGGCCTATCGAAACCTCCATCACCAAAGGCGGGGATTATCCGAATCTGTTCGAGGATCCGATATACGCCTACCAAAGCTTCCGCAATGCCAGGGCCGGCGAAATCGGGGACCGGAATGTTCTCCGCCGGCAGGGCTACGTGGCTCTGGATATGGGTCTGGGCAAGTCGTTTATGATAAGCGAGGGACACCGGATCCAGTTCCGCTGGGAGGTTTTCAACGCCACCAACACCCAGAGGCTGGGCCCCGCAAATGCGGACCATGCCGGTTTGGGGTTGAACGTTGATCCGCACATTACTACGCCCAGTTCGAGTTTCGGGACAATTTCGCAGATTCAGGGAACTCCCAGGATCATGCAGTTCGGCTTCAGGTATGATTTCTAGGCTGCGAAAGCGGGTTCGAGTGCGGCAGTTCGGCGTCCGGAATGGGCGCATTCGGCCCGGCAGCCGTCATTGCCGGACTGATCGTGTGCATCCTGATTGGATGTACCATGCGCGATCCCAAAACAGTGTGACGGAGAAAGAGCGTTTCCGGGAACGAATGCCGGGACGGGACAGCAACCGTGAATGGAAACAGGATTGTGGACGCCCGCGGCTATTCCTGCCCGCAACCAGCCATGCTTACTCAAAAGGCTCTTGAGTCATTAACCGGCGGCGCAGTCCGGGTTTTGGTGGATTCCTGCACTGCGCGTGATAACGTAGTGAGGATTGCGCGGAAGGCAGGCTGGATGGCGGACATTCAGGAGCAACCCGATGGCGGCTTCCAGCTCATGGTAAAAAAATGATATACCTCGATTATGCAGCCACTTCATGGCCCAAGCCCGCGGAAGTAATGCGGGCCATGGCCGGTTTCCTCGAGAAGGCAGGAGGCAATCCCGGACGGTCGGGACACAGCCTTTCGATTGGCGCCGGCCGAATTGTCTACAACGTTCGTGAAGAAATCGCGGAGCTGTTCCATGCACCCGATCCCATGAAGGTAATATTTACGCTGAACGGCACGCATGCCATCAACCTGGCGTTGTCCGGATTGCTCCGGGCCGGCGACCATGTCGTCACGAGCGGGATCGAGCACAATGCTGTCATGCGCCCCTTGCGCGCACTCGAGAAAAAGGGCGTTCTGGCCGCGATTGTCCCCTGCGGCCCCGATGGCTCGCTGAACCCGTCCGATATTGAGCACGCCATCAGGCCGGAGACAAAACTCGTTGTCGTCAATCACGCCAGTAACGTGATGGGGACGCTGCTGCCTGTAGCGGAAATCGCCAAATCGGCTCACCGCGCCGGTTCCTTGCTGCTTGTGGATGCCGCGCAGACAGCGGGCGCCTTGCCGATAGACATTCAGGCCGAAGGCATCGATCTGCTGGCTTTCACCGGGCACAAAGGCCTGCTGGGCCCACCCGGCATCGGCGGTCTCGTGATGGGCGACCGGCTGAATGCCGCAGAACTGGAACCGCTGGTGCGCGGCGGCACAGGGAGTCGTTCCGAATCCGATATCCAGCCGGAGGACCTTCCCGATAAATTTGAAAGCGGAACGCTGAACGGCGTGGGGATTGCCGGGCTGGGCGCGGGAGTGCGCGTCGTCAGGCAACAAGGCATTGAGGAAATCCGCGCCCGGGAGATTGACCTGACTCGCGTTCTGCTGGAAGGCCTGAGGGAAATCCCGGGCGTTTCCGTTTATGGTCCCGCCGATCCCCGCTGCCGCGCAGCCGTGGTTTCCTTCACCGCGGCCGGAAGACGGGTCTCTGATATCGGATTGCAGCTGGATGAGGAGTTCGGGATCCTTTGCCGCGTGGGATTGCACTGCGCTCCCGCCGCTCACCGCACGATTGGAACCTTCCCCGAAGGCACTGTGCGGTTGGCTCCCGGCTTTTCCACGACAGAACAAGATATCCATGCAGTCCTCCAGGCGCTGAAACGCATTATGGGGAAAAGCCTGTGAAGTGGAACTCTCGAATCCGGTGCGAGGCCGCAGCATGAATTCCTATGGAGTTATATTGTTTTACACAACTTCGGCCGTGCTGCGCGCGGAGAAGATACTTGTGCGGGAAGGATTGACGGTGAAGCTTGTGCCGACACCCCGCGAGCTTTCCACCGATTGCGGGATTGCGCTGCGCATAGGCTGGGGCCAGGCTGCATCCGCCCAGGCGCTGCTGGAATCCGCAAAAGTTGAGATTGCCGGCGTTCATAAAATGGAATAACCGTCGCCAAAACAACGTTAGAATCTGAGGGATGTCATGCGTCGACTTTTAGCCGTCTTTTGGCTGCTGGCGGCCACTGCAGCGGGCATCGCAGTCCCTGCCCTGCCGCAAAAGGTACAAACCGCCCGGATTGTGATCCTATCCGCGAATCTCGCGGAGGAAGGAATCGGGGAGTGGGGCTTTGCTGCGCTGGTTGAGGCGGACGGCCAGCGCATTCTCTTCGACACGGGGGCACAGCCGGAAACTGTGCTGAAAAACGCCCGGGATCTGGGTCTGAGCCTGTCGGACATCCGTGAAGTAGTGCTCAGCCACAGCGATGATGATCACACCGGAGGCTTCCTGGCCCTGCGCCGGGAACTTGCCCGCAATAATGTCTCCGCCTTGTCGCGGGCGCATGTCGCCCGCGGATTTTTCTATGAAAGGGAGGGGGAACCGGAAAGAAACGAACGGATTGCCGCTCTCAAATCCGAATATGAAGGCGGCGGTGGGGTATTTGTGGAGCACGACAAGCCGTCGGCTTTGCTGCCCGGCGTCTGGATGCTCGGCCCGATCCCGCGCGTTCATCCGGAACGGAATTGGAGCAGCGACGGAAAGATCCGGACTCCCGAAGGTCCCGTCGAGGACATCATTCCCGAGGACACATCCCTGGTTCTCGACACAGACCACGGCCTGGTGGTCCTGTCCGGTTGCTGCCATGCCGGGATTATCAATACGCTCGATTACGCCCGCAAGGCGGTTCGACCGGCCCCCATATATGGAGCCGTGGGAGGATTCCACCTTATGCGCGCAAGCGACCAGACTCTGGATTGGACGGCGAAAACATTGCGCAAGTTCGGCCTGGCCAATTTTATAGGGGCTCACTGCACGGGCATTGAGCCTGTCTATCGCATCCGGCAAAAGGCCGGCCTGAGCAGGAAGACCTGCACTGTGGGAGCGGTGGGCAGTCAATTCACGCTGGATAAAGGCATAACCGCCGGGCTGCTGACTCACTGAATCATCCCGCGGTCCGGAGACTGACATGAAAAAAATCATTGGTATGCTTTTATTGCTCGGCCCGGTCGCGGCGCTGTGCGGAGACCGGGGCATCCTCCTGGAAAATCTTACATGGGTTGAAGCGGAGAAATTGCTGACGGCGGGAACTGTCGTCGTCATACCCATCGGGGCCGCCGCAAAAGAGCACGGCCCGCACCTCAGGCTGAACAATGACTGGGTTCTTGCGCAGTACCTGACGGACCGCGTACGGGCTCAGGCGGATGTTGTCATCGCGCCCTCTGTCCCATATCACTTTTATCCTGCGTTCGTCGAATATCCGGGATCGACCACGCTCCGCCTCGAGACAGCCAGAGACCTCATGGTGGATATATGCCGGAGCCTCGCCCGCTTTGGTCCAAAACGCTTCTACGCCCTGAACACCGGCATATCCACGCTGCGGGCTCTCGAACCGGCGGCCGGGATCCTGGCTTCGGAAAAAATCATTTTGCGATATACCGATCTCAATCAGGTCCTTGGTCCCGTAGAAAAAACGATTTTAAGGCAGGAAGGCGGAAGCCATGCGGATGAAGGGGAAACCTCGATGATGCTATACATCGATCCTTCCACCGTCGACATGTCCAAGGCTGTAAGGGATTACGGCCCGGACGGAGGTCCGCTGACGCGGGATCCGAAGAGCCGTGGCACTTACTCGCCCACGGGTATCTGGGGGGATCCCTCCCTTGCTACGCGCGCCAAGGGAGAAAAGCTGGTTGAAGCTGCGGTTGCCGGCATACTGAAGGACATTGAGGCGTTGCGCCGGCAACCAATACAATAGCGCGCCGCGACAGTCAGGTAGCTCCGGGCAAAGCCGACGGCTTGAAAGATTTGAACCGCTCAAAGCGGTTAGAGGGGTTACGCCGGTCTTGAACGCTGACGCACGCTGAACGGACGCCGACCCACGCCGACAAAAATTTATATATTTTCTCAGCGCACCTCAGCGTTTCAAATACGGAGCTGTCAAGCTCTTTGAGTCCCCCGGCAGAACCGGAGGTTTACCAATGGAATCGAGGTTCCAACGCACGTTCCATAGCATGATTCGACCCATTGCCAGATTTTCATGCATCCTGCTCCCTGCCGTAGCCATCAGTTTATCCGGCTGTGCCTTGTCAGGGTGCTCCAGCCAGGATTCGCTTCACTCCGGCAATCAAGGGCGAACGCTCGTCCTGCTGGGCGGCACCCTCATCGACACCTCGGATTTCGGAAGATCCGAAACCGACATAAGGGATTCGGTGGTCATTATTCGGGGCAATAAAATCGATTCAGCCGGACCCAGGAAGAGCATCCGGATCCCGGCCGGTTCTGAAGTGATGGATGTCTCCGGCAAATATATCATGCCCGGTCTCAACGATGCATTTGCCGCACAAAACAACCAGGCACATGCGAATGCCTATCTTTATATGGGTGTGACGTCCATTGTAGGAATTGACGACCCCGGCGGCAGGCGGGGCCCGCTTTGCCTCACGGCAAAACCGAGCCCGCACATCTACAGGCTGGAATCCATCTCCGGATATGATGAGAGCAAGCTCTCGCCGCCTGTCTCTTCGACAGCGGACCTGCGCAGCCGAGGAAGGAGGATGTCCTCTCAGGAGCTCAGGAACCGGGTTGACACCCTCAGCCGCGCCGGCTTCAAAGTGCTGCTGCTGCATTACGCCCTGTCGCCGGAGCAGACCGAGGAGGTTGTCCGGCGCGCACGGGAACGGGGGATGTCGACCATAGGCGAACTCGGTTTCACGTCCTATCCAGAGGCTATGCGCGCAGGGGTTCAGGCGTTTGTGCACGTCAGCCGATATTCGCTGGAGCTTGCGCCGCCCGACATGCGCGCCCGCGTGGCAGGCGCCCCTTTTGGCACTCCGCGGGAAGAGTTTTACGAATACCTTACACGAATTGGCGAGGATGACCCGCGTTTGACGGAATATGCGCCGATTCTTGGTTCCGCCTTTGCCGGTCTCATCCCGACTTTGAGCTTTGAATACCTCGATTTGCCGGATCACGAGAATCCGTGGAAGGAGCCGGTCGCTGCAATCCTGGATCCCAAAGACATTCATCTTCCCGCGAATCCGGCCACAGGCAGACGTGACGGGACATTTGCAGTCCCATCCTATGACTTCCCTGCCACGCTTTCCGAAAGTCTTTTTAGAATTGAAAAGGAGTATTGCCGGGCCGGGGCGAAGTATCTGGCCGGGAGCGGCACCTCAGCTTTTGGTACTATGCCTGGGATTTCACTACATACGGAATTGCAGCTGCTGACAGTTGTCGGGCTGACCCCGCGCCGGGCGCTGGCCGCGGCAACCGCCAATTTCGAGACGCTGTTCGGGTGGAAAGGTACGGGCCAAATCAAGGCCGGATATAATGCCGACGTTTTGGTGCTCGACGAAAATCCCGTGAACGATATCGCAAACGCCAAAAAGATTTTTCGGGTAATTCTCAACGGCGAGATCTTGGACAGGGAAAAACTGCTTTTAATAAAACAATCTGTCGGCCAGCGGGACTGATTCCCCGGGAAGGTCGTTTCAGCCGTTCAGCCTTGATTTGAAGTAATCGATAGTGCGGATCAGTCCCTCTTCCAGCTGTATTTTAGGACTCCATCCCAAAAGTTGCGTCGCGCGGGCCGTATCGGGGCGGCGCACCTTGGGATCGTCTTCCGGCAGCGGCTCAAACACGATTTTGCTTGAGGAACCACTGAGCTGGATGATTTTTTCCGCTATTTCAAACACCGTGAGCTCGTGGGGATTGCCGATATTCACCGGCAGATGTACGTCCTCCGATTGCGGCGCCAGCAGAAGCCGGACCAGCCCGTCGATCTCGTCTTCCACGTAACAGAAACTGCGCGTCTGCTTCCCTTCCCCGTAGACGGTCAGCGGTTCTCCCTTCAGCGCCTGGACTATGAAATTCGACACCACTCGGCCGTCATGCGGCCGCATCCTCGGGCCATAGGTGTTGAAAATGCGGGCAATGCGGGTATCCACGCCGTGGTACCTGTGATAGGCCATCACCAGCGCTTCGGCGAACCTCTTGGCTTCATCGTAGACGCCCCGCAAGCCGATGGGATTCACATTTCCCCAATAGGTCTCGGGCTGAGGGTTCACCAGAGGATCCCCGTAAGTTTCCGATGTGCTGGCCATTAGGAACCGTGCCTTCTTGTACTTGGCAAGGCCGATGCTTTTATGGGTCCCAAGCGCACCGACTTTGAGCGTCTGGATCGGCATTTCAAGATAGTCGCGGGGGCTGGCGGGAGAGGCAAAATGCATCACGGCGTCGACCGGCTGCCCGATGTAGATGTATTCCGTAACGTCATGTTTATAAAAGCGGAACCGCTCGTGACCCAGCAGGTGGGAAATATTGTCCACGCTTCCGGTGGAAAGATTGTCCAGACAAATAACTTCGTGGCCCAGCCCCAGGAGATGGTCACACAGATGGCTGCCCAGGAACCCTGCTCCTCCGGTAATAACGATGCGCATTTTCGCCTCCTGCAGATCAAGCATCTTACCAGAAACCGCCGAATGGTTAACAGATCGATTCAGCTTTGCATCTTTTGGTGCGACAGTGGCCGGCAGATGCGAATTGTGGTTCGGCCCGCACTTGTCAGAGCTTCTCTGATGTGGAGGTTTATGCAGGCGCGCAGGCCCATGTTGGAAGGACGCGGGCCTCAGACTTCTTTTCTCAGGATCAAACCGGGAATCCTGCGAGGGGCACAAGTTCGCAAAGCAAAAAAACCGGGATGAGGAAGGGTCGCCCTCCCCACTGAATGCTTTCAGGCGATTCCCATGATGCAGACAAAGGATTTTAAACCGGACCCGGCAAACTGGCTATGGCGCCAGCGGCTGGACCGCACCCAGGGTTTCCATTGCGGGCTTCAGCATGGCGGCCGGTCCCCGGACCAGGATGACTTCCCCTCCCGGGAACAGCCAGCTGTGGGCGGCCTGCCGCACCATGTCGGCGTCGCACCGTCGGACAATATCCGGAAAATTCGCCGTATAGTTGCTGCCGAGATGATAGAGTTCGGCGTCGAGCATGATTTTGCAGAGTCCGTCAACCGTCATCAACTCGCGGTTGAACTCCTCGACCAGCCGGTTTTGAATCTGCGCCAATTCCTCGGCGGGAACGGATGAATCCTTGATTTCGGCCGCGGCATTTTGAATCTTTCGGATGTGGTCCAAAGTCTGCTCGGCGGCTGCTTGTCCCTGTACATAAAAAGGGCTGGCCATGCGCCGGCCCAGGTTGCCCACCGTCAGCAGCGAAGTCGGCAGAAGCTTTGTCAAACGTTCCTGCAGGACGTGCGCCGCTATCAGGGCAGGCAGGTAATCGGGATCCTCCCGCCGCGGGAAAAGGTTTCCGAGAATAAACTGCGCCGCCGGAGAATTGGGATCATCTTCGATAAGGATTCTCCGCTCGATCAGCTTGCGCGGAGGCAGGAACGTGAACGGGAACGCATCGTTGCGGACCCAAATTCCCCAGATGCGCGCGGTTTTCTGAATGACTTCCGGAGCGGGGACATTTCCCACGATCAGCAGGAAAGCCTGGTTGGGGGAAAAGTATTTTTTGTAAAACTGACGTACATCGCCGATCGTTATAGACGACAGGCTCGCCTGAGTCCCTTGACGGGGCCTTCCATAAGTCGTGCCGCCGAAAAGGTCCATTTCAAGCTGGGCATGAATCCTCTGGCGGGGATCATCGGGCTTCTTCAGATCCTGAAGGATGGCCTGTTTTTCAGCAGCAAAATCCGCCTCATTGAACTGCGCTTCACATACGATCTGGTAGAGCAGGAGAAGGGATCGCTCGTAGGTCGAGCTGGGACCTCTCAGGAGGAAACGGAATCCATCCCAATCGCAGACAATATCGACGGTCGCTCCCAGGTATTCGAGTTCATCCTGAATGCCTTTTTGGGTCTTGTCGATTGTGGCCTTCATAAACATCCGGGAAACCAGGTTCGTCAATCCCCCTTTGTCTGCAGGATCGTAGGCGGAACCGTAGCGTACGAGCAGGCCGATGGTCATGTTCTCGCCAAGGTTGGGAGTGGCCGCTACGGTGATCTGGAGGTCGTTCAGGAGCCGTTTGTGGCTCAATTCCGGCAACGGGGCCGGCTTCTGGGCCGGAGCCGCAACGCAGCAGAAAATCATCCATGCCGTTGAGATCAAAAGATTGCGCAAGCTGTGTCGTGTCATTTCCTGTCCCTGGATTCCGTAAACACTTATATTAACCTCCATGGATCAAAGACTCAACGTCTCTGAAAGCAGCCCAGCCGTGTTTTTGGAAAGCCCTGAATCGAGGCGCATTTCCATATCTGCTATAATGCAGTTTTGAACTCATAGGAGACGTATCCATCAACAGCTGTACCAGAGGTCCGTGCCATGATCGAATTCACTTCCGAGCCGCAAAAGGGCCTGCGCCCGAAAACGCTCCTCATTGCCGCCATTGTACTGGCCGTCCTCCTGGGCGGGGTTTTCCTTTATGTCCGCTGCCAGCGCGGCATGCAGTCTCGCGCGGGCGGATCTGGGGTCCCCGATCTGCTGAGGCCGGGAAATACCAATTTCGAATACTACAAAACCAGGATTCGCATCGAGAACGTCAAGGCAAGCCTCGGAATCAGTTTCAATAACGCCAGGATCGCCATAATTTCGGGACTGATCCTCAACGACGGAGACCGCAAGCTGGAAGCCCTGGAACTGCATATAACCCTGTATGATGTCTGGGGGAAGCTTTCCAAGGAGCGGACTGCTTTTGCGCTCCGGCCCGGCGCCGGATACAGCGGAAAACCCATGGAACCTTTGGAAAAGCGGCCCTTCACCATAGGGGTTGAGGGTGTCGAATATTATTGGAATCCGAAACAGATCACCTACGAAATAACCGGCCTGAAGTATAAATAATTAGCGATTGACGATTTACGATTGAAAACAGACATGAGGATTGAAGAAATCTGTAAGGCCGCTCGTGAACGCCGGTTTCCCAATCGTCAATTGTTCGCGGTTCTTCTGATGGTCCTGCCCCTGGCCGCCTGCGCGCGCTCGATATCCCGCGAGGAACTCGAGGCAAACCACTATTTCGCCGAAATTCTCAAACGCGAAGACCGACGGCTTATCGGGGAGGACGGTTTTTTCGAAAAGAACCTGCTCTCCAACCCGTCCGTCGAGGTCCGGCAAAGGTGCGCCCTGGCTCTCGGCCGCATTGCGTCGCCCAGGGCTCTGCCCTGGCTTTTCCGGTCTCTTCACGCGGTGGAGGCGTCTGTCCGCGCCGCATCGGCTTTTGCCATCGGTGAAATCGAGGACCGTGAGCTTATGGGCGCGCGGCTGACGCCCGTGGATCCGCAGGCCGTATCGGAGCTGAAAGCGAGGCTTGACGACTCCTCCCTTAGGGTGCGTATGCGGGTTGCCGAAGCGCTGGGCAAAATTGGAGGTCCGGCGGAAGCAGCTGAAATAGGAAGTCGCCTGGAGCGCTTCGCTTACCAGGGACTGCCCGATGAGCGAGCCTATGCCGGCTTCTGCATCGCTGCCTTGACGCGGCTGAACGATCCCTGCGCCATTCCGGTCCTGGAAAAGATGACACTGTTTGATGACGAGGAGATCCGGCGGCAGTCCGCGGATGCGCTCAAGAGGATGCGCCTGGGAAACCCTCTTTCATCCTCTCCCGCCGTCTTTTCTTCGGAAGACGATGTTCAAAATTCCAGTTTCATGGCCCCGAAGATTACGGAAACCCTCGCCTATGCTTTAGCCGCGGACCGCAAAAACAGCACTATCGCAATTCTGGACACTACGCAGGGCGCCGTCGAGATCGAACTCTTCCGTCAGGATGCTCCGGCTACGGCCGCCAGCTTCGTTTTGCAGGCAAAGGGGGGGCGGCTCAACAGGTTGGAGTTTGCGCGAGAGAGCCCGTCTCTTCTGGTGGCTCGAATGCCTCAGGGCCCGTCTGCGGAATGGAAATTGCGCTCCGAGGTCAATATGCGGCCGTTTGAAAGGGGAAGCGTCGGCCTGATTCTTTCCCAAAGAGAATCTTCCGTGGGCGGCGTTTTTATCGCCCTGGCGCCGCAACCGCAGATGGACGGCGTTTACACTTGCTTCGGAAGGATTATCAGCGGCCTGCAGGCAGCCGAAAGGATGACGCAGGGTGACCGCATCAGGCAGACACGGATCAAGGAAACGATCCGTTTTCGTGATTACCGTCGTTATTGACCGGGCGCGGACCAATGGTCCGTTCGTTCCTGTTTCAGGTTCTCAGGGGGATCTATGGGAGGCGCGATGGAACTGATGATCGCCGGATTGGCTGCCGTTGCGGCCGGCGCCGTTAACGCGCTGGCCGGAGGCGGCACGCTGATCACCTTCCCGACGCTTGTCGCCCTCGGCATTCCGCCGGTCACCGCCAATGTCACAAACACCGTCGCGCTCTGTCCCGGCTACCTGGGCGGGGCCATCGCGCAATTGAGGGATTTCGAGGGCCAGAAGGCGCGGCTGCGGGTTCTCCTGATTGCCGGGGCAGCCGGAGGGATCCTCGGAGGATGGCTCCTGCTTGTCTCCGGGGAGCGGATTTTTCAGGCGCTTGTGCCCTTTCTGATCCTGTTTGCTTCCGGCCTGCTCGCAATGCGCGATCCGATCCGGACGTGGATTATCGGCCGTTCAGGCCGGCCGGCAACCAGACCGATTCCCGGGATCTGGCTTGCTCTTTCCATCGCCCTGGCCGCGATTTATGGAGGCTATTTCGGCGCCGGCCTCAGCATCATAGTTCTTTCCGTGCTTTCCCTTATGACCGGCGACTCGCTGACCCGGCTGAACGCGACCAAACAAGCCGTCAGCCTGATCGTCAACAGCGCCGCCGCCCTGCTATTCATGTTTTCCGGGCATGTCCTCTGGTCCATTGCCATTGTCATGGCTCTCGGATCTCTGATTGGCGGAGCTTTGGGAGGGCGTCTGGCCGGCCGCATCCATCCGGCGGCACTTCAATGGACCGTCGTCGCCATCGGCATCATCGTCGCCATTATCTATTTCATCCGCTGAAACCATCGCGGGACAGCCGCCGCAAACTCCGTCAATCAGAACTTTGGAAGCGGGTTCATGCCTCAGCAGAAGGGATAAAGGATCAGAAGGGCCAAGGATCAAAGGGTTTTAGGCAGGCGAGGCGAAAGGATTTGGTTTATGCTTCCAGAAATCGTGCGCACGGTAATATCCAGGTTGGCACAGACTGTCAGGGGGGATACGAAAGCCGGGCGACCGCCGCTGTTTCTCGGGTTTGAGCATTCCGGGCTGTATCCGCTTCGCACGAACGCGAAAATCCTGGTCTCCTGGTACAGGGACACCTTCGGATTTGAACTCACAGAGGAAAATGCATCGTATTTTCTCTCCGGGGCGGGTACGGGACGTCTCGAAATCATGAAAAACACTTCGGGGGAAGCTCATGTTCACATTGCGATCCACGTATCCGATTTCGAGGAAGCTGTCGCCGCCCTGCGTGCGAAAAACGTGCGGATGAGGGAACCCATACTCCAGCCGGGCCTGAAAATCGTTTACCTCGAGGATCCGGATCCTGAGGGAAATCCCGTGCATTTGTGGTGGAGCGGCAAGTAAGTATGCTCCGGCAGAGCCGGAGGCTTTATGGTTGGATGCCTCTGCGATTCCCGGTTTCGTTGCCGTTCGCTGATGCGCCCATAATATCCCGAAGCTGTGTTCAATTCTTTTTGAGTTATCCTTGCTGTCGGATACACTGGCACGGGAAGGTATGATCGTGGGTGAAGGGATGCAGGAGGTTCAATTTCTGCGGGATCTGGCGGTAGTTTTCGGATGCGCAGCGCCGCTCGTCTACCTGTTCCATCGATTCAAGCAATCGCCCATTGTCGGGTTCGTGATCACCGGGACTCTGGTCGGCCCTTACGGATTCAGCCTTATTAGGGATGTCGAAAGCGTTCACACGCTGGCCACTGTCGGCGTCATGATCCTTCTCTTCTCGCTGGGCCTCGAATTTTCCCTCAAAAAGCTGATGGAGACGCGGGTGGCGGTCCTCGTCATCGGCCCGCTCCAGATGCTGGGAACCATCGCCGTCACCGTATTGCTGGTTCACTGGTTCGGGACGCCGTTACAGACCGGCGTGATTTACGGGATCCTCATCGGTCTCAGCAGCACCGCAATTTTCATGAAAATGCTCGACGAGCGGAGAGAGACGGACTCGATCCACGGGCGCATAGGCCTGGGTGTGGCGATTTTCCAGGATCTATGCACGATACCTTTTTTGATCTCGATTTCGCTGATGGCCACTGAAAAAACCCTGCTGACGGCCCTGGGATCGGCGCTATTGAAATCCGTGGCCCTTATCGCTGCGGTTGTGCTGGTGGGGCGTTATTTGTTCCCCATCCTTCTTCGTGGAATTCTAAGGACTCGCAGCAAAGAGCTTTTTCTTATCACGTCAGTTTTCATGTTCCTCGGAACGGCATTGGCGACCACCTATGCCGGCGTCTCCCTGGCCCTGGGCTCATTTCTGGCAGGATTGATATTATCCGAATCGGAATATGGGCATCACATCTTCGCCGAGGTGCGCCCCTTCCGCGACAGTCTGAACAGCCTTTTCTTCATCTCCATCGGGATGTTGATCGATCCGGGTTTCATCGCGACTCATCCGGGGCCGATTGTGGCCATTACGGCGGCCATCGTGGCGGGCAAAACCCTCGTGACCACGGGCGCCGTTATGGCCACACGGATCCCGCTGCACGTTGCGCTACTGACCGGTGTGGCGTTGGCCCAGGTCGGAGAGTTTTCCTTTATCATGCTGCAGACGGCCGCTTCGGTGGGGGCCGTAAGCGCCGAACCCTACCAGTTTTTCCTCTCGTGCTCCGTCCTGAGCATGGTGCTGGCGCCGGTGCTTTTCGGCATCTCCCGCAAGTTGCTGAATCGCTTCGCCCGAAACTGGAATCCGCAAATGCAGTTCGGCCGCCTGGGCGACGAGAAGCTGCGTGAGTTTGAGAAACTCAGGGACCACGTGATTATATGCGGCCTCGGGCTGGGCGGTCAGAACATAGCCCGCGTTTTGAAGGCGAACCGGATTCCCTACATTGTAATCGACCTCAACGAACAGCGAGTGAGCGAAGCCAGGAAAGAAGGGGAGCTGATAATTTTCGGGGACTGCACCAGCACGCACATCCTCGAAATGGCGGGGATCCATAAGGCCAGAGTCATCGTGTTCGTCATCTCCGATCCCTTCGCCAACCGGCTTGCGGTCGGGGCCGCCCGCGAGATGAGCCGCGAAATTGTGGTGCTGACAAGGACCAAGTATGTGGCCGATATCGATGCTCTCTGGGATCAGGGATCCAACGAGGTCATATCGGAAGAGTTTGAGGCCTCGCTGGAATTGATGACGCGTATTTTGCGCGTCTACAATGCTCCGCGCTCGATGGTGGCCGCCGAGATCAAATCCATTCGAGACCAGCGGTTCGGAATATTCCGCGAGCGGCAAACCACGGTGCCACGCATACGGCTCAGTGGCGACCTGGACGTTTATACGGAAACATGGGAGGTCGCAGCCAACTGCCCGTGTAGGGACGCCACAATTGCAGAGACAGGGCTCCGCGAGAAAACCGGGGCCCTGATCCTGGGGATTATCCGCGAAAACCATACCCTGAATAATCCGCCCGCGAATGAATTTATCATGGCCGGCGACCGTCTCGTGCTCAGCGGGACTAAGGAGCAGCTCAAGAGCGCCATCCTGATGCTCTCTCAAATCGTAGGTGTCCGGAAGCAGCCCGCCTGAGCGGCATCAAATGACGGCAGGCCGCAGACCGGTTTACAGCCTGCGACGCGCAACCGGCTATCCACTATTTCCGGCAGAGCCGGAGGCTTGATTGTTTACCGCCTAAAGCGGTTGGATGAGCCATACGGATTCAAACCGCTGACATGCGCCGACTACGGGGGGAGCTTGACATAAAGAGCTAAATAGAAGAAAATTAATAATTTGCGCATATTGCCGTCACGCGACTTTGATGGTCGGCCGATGCGTCAGGCCGGCCGCTTCGCCTGCAAAAAGATGCGGCGCAAAGCACGAAAACAAGGAGACCCTTCCAATGATGCGACGGAATCCCGTATATGTGGCTTTCATATTAATGTTACTTTGCTGGCCGGCGTCAGCCCGGCAGAATAAGCCGGCAACGCCGGCTCAGAAGCAACCGGCGGCCGACGCCGCAGCCTCCGATCTCGTGGTGGCCAGAGTCGCAGGTGAACCTATTACCGAAAAGCAGGTTCTGTCGGCCATCAATACCCTGGCCAAACAGAAAGTCCTGCCGCCGGATAAACAAAAGGAGCGCATCAGTATTTTTTTCAAGGACGCGGTCGAAAACCTTGTCACGGTAGCCATTCTGAAAGGCAAGGTCAAGGAACAGAATATCACGGCAGATCCGGCCAAGGTGGATCAGCAAATACAGCAGTTTTCAAAGCAGTTCCCTTCCCAGGCTGATTTCCAGAAAATGATGGCAAGCCAGGGCGTCACCGAGGCCGATTTGAGAAAATCTGTTGAAGAACGCCTGACGGTACAGCAGGTACTGGAGCAGGCCACCAAGGATGTTCCAGGAGCAACGGACGAGGAAATCGGCAAGTTTTACGAGGGGAATCCGGATAAATTCAAAGCCCCGGAACAGGTGCGCGCGTCCCATATCCTCTTGAGGCTGGATTCGAAAAGCACGCCGGAGCAGAAAGACGAAGCCAAAAAGAAGATCGAGGCGATCCGCGCCGAGATCGAGTCCAAAGCCATAACCTTCGCGGAAGCTGCGGAAAAGTATTCGCAGGATCCATCGAATGCCCAAAAAGGCGGCGATTTGGGATTTTTCTCCCGCGGTCGGATGGTAAAGCCGTTTGAAGAGGCTGCCTTCGCCACAAAGCCGGGAACCCTATCGACCGTTGTCGAAACTCAGTTCGGCTATCACATCATTCAGGTGGCGGAGCTGAAGCCCGCGGGAACGGTTTCCCTCGAAGAATCCAAGCCCTTGATCAAGCAATACCTGGATCAGTTGGCCAGGCAGAAGGCTGCACAAAAATACATGAGCGAGCTGAGAGCCAAGGCGAACGTTGAGACGTTCATGACTCTGGAGGAATTCAGCAAGCGTCACCCGTCCCAATAGGACGTACCGGCATCCCGCAGACTGCCATTTGACGGTTCCAGGCATGAAGGGTTTAATCCTTCATGCCGCAATTGGGAACCTGTTGCCCCTGAGCCCCTGAAGAAAACCGGGAATACGGGCTAAGACCATTCTTCAGGAAGAATGCGCACGGCGCCCTTGTCTGCCGAAGAAGCAAACAGGGCATAGGCGCGCAATGCCCGCGTCAGCGGCCGCTGTCTCGCGGGCGTAAAGGCGGAATTTCCCTTTGAGAGCTCCTGGAGGCGCCGCGCCGAAAGCTCCTCTTCCCCGATCGCAAGGTGGATTCGTCTCTCGGGAATATCAATCTCGATCCGGTCTCCGTTTTTAACCAGCGCAATGGTCCCCCCCGAAGCAGCTTCCGGCGATACATGGCCGATGGATAGCCCCGAGGTCCCGCCGGAAAATCTTCCGTCGGTGATCAAAGCGCACTGCTTGCCCAGGTGCATCGATTTGATATAGGACGTCGGATAGAGCATCTCCTGCATTCCCGGCCCGCCTTTGGGCCCCTCGTAGCGGATTACCACGACATTGCCGGCTTTCACTTCCCCGCCCAGAATGCCTTCGCAGGCCGCCTCCTGCGAATCGTAGACGCAGGCGGTCCCGGCGAAGCGGAATATGGACTCGTCCACACCGGCGGTTTTGACAATGCACCCATTCTGTGCAAGGTTGCCGAACAGCACCGCCAACCCGCCCTCCCTGGAATAACAGTGGGCAAGGTCGCGTATGCATCCGGCCTTGCGGTCCAGATCCGGCTCCGGGTAATACGCTTCCTGGGACGCCAGGGCAAGATTGCGCCCGCTGCTGCCGGGCGCACTCAGGTAAAGATTGCGGGCCTCTTCCGTCGCAGTCGGCGAAGCGATATCATAGGCTTCAAGCACGGTTTTTAACGCCTGGGCATCCACACGCTTCATGGAAGTATCGATCAGTTGCGCCCGGGCAAGCTCACCCAGAATGGCCATGATCCCGCCGGCCCGGCTGACATCCTCCATGTGATAGGACGAGCTCGGGGCGACTTTGCACAGCACCGGGATCCTGCGCGAGAGTGCGTCGATATCGGCCATGGTAAATTGAACCTCAGCTGCCTGGGCGACGGCGAGAAGGTGCAGAACCGTGTTGGTCGAGCCGCCCATCGCAAGATCCAGAGCCATAGCGTTCATAAATGCCTGGCGCGTGGCAATGGAGCGGGGCAGCACGGATTCGTCCTCCCGCTCATAGCGATCCAGCGCCATCTGCACGATAAGCTTCGCGGCCTTCTCGAACAGGCCCATCCGGTTCTTGTGGGTCGCCAGCAAAGTGCCGTTCCCCGGCAATGCCATTCCCAGCGCTTCCGTCAGGCAATTCATCGAGTTGGCCGTAAACATTCCAGAACAGGACCCGCAGGTGGGACAAGCCGCCTTTTCCAGGGTGGCGATTTCATCGTCGCTCACGGCCGGATCTGCAGCCATGACCATCGTATCAATCAGGTCGTAGTGCCTGCTTCCCACAACGCCGGCCTCCATGGGCCCGCCCGAAACAAAGACGGCCGGTATGTTCAGGCGCATGGCGGCCATGAGCATGCCCGGTGTGATCTTGTCGCAGTTGGTGATGCAGATCATCGCGTCGGCCATGTGTGCATTCATCATATATTCCACACTGTCGGCGATGAGTTCTCTGGATGGAAGCGAATAAAGCATGCCCTCATGCCCCATTGCGATTCCGTCGTCAATCGCAATGGTGTTGAATTCGGCGGCAAAACATCCCTGAGCCTCAATCACCTTTTTGACATATTGACCCACTTCATGCAGGTGCACGTGCCCGGGGACGAATTGAGTAAACGAATTCGCGATCGCTATTACCGGCTTCCCGATCTGATCCTCCCGCATTCCGTTGGCACGCCAGAGGCTGCGGGCTCCAGCCATCCGCCGCCCTTCCATGGTAGTTGCGCTCCTGAGTTTTATAGGCATGCTTTTCCTTTCGTTATGATTGCAAGTCCCGGCGAGGCAAAACCGGGAACGCGCCAGCGCGCTCCCGGCATCTCTGGATTTATTTGTCTGAGCGGTTTTTGGGGGATTTCTTGTTGAGTATGGAAATCAGTGATTGGGCGGATGCGGGCGCCTTAACCGCGCGATTGAGAATGATATCGCTTGCATCCAGCTTCTTCCCGTAAAGGTTCTCATTCGCTCCTCCATCCGAGCGCAGCGTTGAACCCTCCAGCGAAACCCCGGCGAAAAGGCCGCGGGAGCGAGAGTAGCTCAATATTTCCGCCTTCATTACAATATCGGTGGCGGCGGCGGCAGTCCGGCCTTTGGGCCCAGCCGCTGCCGAAGCGTCCGCTCCCAGCTTGACCTTGCTGTTCAGAACGGATTTGGCACCTTTGGGATTCATGACCAGCAACACGAAATCGGTCGCCTGCCCCCCGAGCTGAAATCCTATATTCCCGCCCTCCAAAGCATACATGGCGGGCGCTCCCCAAGTGCCGGTGTAGTTCGCCCCGCCGCGGCAAATCATCGCTCCGCGTCCATAGCTGCCGCCGATCCCGATAGCAACTTTTTTAACGGATGGGAAAATAACGGCGCATTCGGCCTTATCCAGAAGGTCCTGCGGAATGCCGTCGGGAACATCGAGAATTTCTTTTATCACCTGGCCGCATTCCTTGAGCCTGTCCTGTTCCTTCTCCTGTCCCAACGTAAATGACGAGATCAGGATTAATGCCGCAAAAAAGATCCCCGCTTTTCGCATTGTAATTCTCCTTTGCCGGTAAAAAGAATCCACATACGAGAAATCCCAATAAATAATAGATCACCGCATGCCACAGACGCAACCAAAGTAAAAGGCTCTCACGGAGTGCAAGGAAAAGCAGACAGCACCTCCGATCCTTCATCGAGCCTTTGCCCCCTGGCAGTTGAAAGGCGGACCCCAAAGTCCCCGACGATCCAAATGCGATGGAATAGATAGCGCGAGGATGAGTATACAATGGGAATGCTTTGGAGAGTGCCGATGACGCCACGGAAACGCGCCTACCCATGGATTGCCCTGGCAGCAGGCGTGTATCTTTTCTTCTCACTGACCTTTCTGGAACTGCCCGGGCTTCAGTATGACGAAGTGAACTTCGCCAACGCGGCCCTGGGCAGGGTCGAGGATTCCTTTATAGCGTGGAGTTACGAAGCATTCGGGAACAGGCTGCCGCTCATGGTCATGAATTACATCGGGGCAGTCAAGTCCGCTCTCTATGCCCCGGTATTTCATTATTTTGGAGCCAGCGCTACCACGGTCCGTCTTCCGGTGGTGCTCATCGGATTGCTGACGCTGCTTTTCAGCTACGCCCTGTTCCGGCACATGTTTAATACCCGGGTCGCCGCAGCCGCACTCCTTCTTTTTGCGACCGATCCGACCTTTATTTTTGCCAACCGCCTGGATTGGGGTCCGGTCTCCCTGATGCTGGCGTTTGAGGTCTCTTCGCTATATTTCCTGTGGCGCTGGATATCCGAAGGCAGGCGGCCCAACCTGGCGCTATCGGGGTTCCTCATGGGCCTGGGGCTGTATAACAAAATTATATTCGGCTGGTTTCTCGCCGCCCTGTTCATCTCCATGGCGCTTTTCTATCGCGAGAAGGTTCGCCAACTTCTGTCCCCGCGCAATCTGTTCTGCTTTCTGCCGCCGCTCCTGCTCGGATGCCTGCCCCTGATCGCATTCAATATTGCGATCCCCGGAGGAACGTTCCGCGGCAGGCCGGTGATGACGGCCCGCCTGTCCGACTCGCTGGCGTATCACTACCGTCTCTTCCAGATAACGCTGGACGGAAGCGCGATCTATCAGTTTGTGAACCAGGAGGAAGTCGTCAATCCTGCTCCCGTCATCCAGAAAGCGTCTCCGGAAGGAATAAACCCGCTTCTGAAAAAACTCGCAGGATTCCAGAGCGTCAAAAACACCTGGATGTCCTATGCCCTTCCCGGATCCCTTCTTCTGCTATTGATGACCGGATGCATTTTCGGGTCCCGGGGAAAAAGGAAAATACTGTTTCTGATTTCACAATTGCTCCTGATTGCCGGATTCATATGTCTGACAGCCGAGGCCACCGGTTCGCACCATGCGATTGCCTTCTATCCTTTCCTTTTTGCCGTGGTCGCCTATGCCGTATGCGAGTTTGGATGGGTACTGCGGAAGTCGGGCACTGTCGAAATTGCCATAATTTCGGCATGTATCGCCTGCCTGGTCTTTCCGCAGCTGGTCTTGGATGCGCGCTACCTGCTGTCGTTTGAGGCCAAGGGAGGAGTCGGAGCATGGTCCGACGCCATCTACGAGCTTGCCTCATTCACACACCGGCATCCGGGAAAAAATTTTGTTTTGATGGAGTGGGGCTTCAATACCCAGCTTGCGTTTCTTTCGCAGGGGCCGATGCGAAAGGAAGAGTTTGTTTGCGCGCCGGACCGAATCGAAACCTGCATGGAAGCCCTGATGCACAGGGACGACGCCTATTATGTATTTCACGCTCCACCCTTCGAATCGCCGCCCACGTTCCCTGCATTCCAAAAGGTTCTTGCCCGCCTCGGAATGGAAGGCCGCACGGTCCAAACCTTTCACCAAAGAGACGGGCGCCCGATCTATGTCGTCTATGAAATTTTGCGTTCTGGAATGGAGGCCGGTGCATCCAACAAACGCACATCGGGCAGTTGATGGGGGCGCAAGGGACAGCAGGCTATCCGTCCGGATCGAGCCTTTCAGCGCCAGCGATATCAGCCAAAGAGAACACTCCTGGCTTCCGCCCTTGCCCCCCTTGAGCTGCAGTGTATGCCCACGCGGCGGAATCGATAATGGCAATTTCAAAAGGCGTGTGTGTCGTTGCCGCTTCGCTGCACTCCCTGGACGCCCAGATATTGCTTGACCGCCCCGCTTTCGGTGTCTGTAACGGTAATTGTGTATTCCACATCCGTCATTGCGCCCCAGAAAAACCAATAGTGGCCGTTTACCGCGCGGCCGTCCAGTATCTTTACCAGCAGCTCGACATTGGTGTTCTCGAAGAACCAGAAGTAGCCGGAGTCGGCTGTCAGTGGAACGGCTATGCCGTGGCCGGAACTGCCGCTCAAGGTGCTCCAGTCCACTCTGATCGAGAACCGGTTGCCGGCCAGATAGAGTGTGTAACTCGACGCCATCGTGGCCGCAACCGCTTCGTTGGAATAACCGGACGCGCCGGCGCCGTTCGTTGCCCGAACCCTATAGTAATAGGTTGCGCCCGCATCGAGACCTGTATCCGAGTAAGTCGTCGCATTTTCCCCGGCGACCGCGACCTGGGCCCAGTCGGCGCCGGAGGCGCCTCTTCTTTCTATGCTGAATCCGGTCTCGTCGGTGCTGTTGTCCTGCCAAGAAAGATCGATAGCGGATTCGGAAACCACAGAGGCGGCCAGGTTGGAGGGATCTGCCGGCAGGAAAACCGCGCTCAGGCATCCGGAGTTGAGAGACACGAACGAACTGATCTCATCGACTGAGAACGGGCAGAAACTCAGCGTAGTTCCGACAATGCTTTGCATGATTGTGCCGGCGCATTCGGGGTGGGGAGGTTCAGCCAGATCGGGATGCGATGCGCCAATGCTGTGCCCCATCTCGTGGGCCGTGAGGGTGTACTTATAGGGCGCCTCCACGCGTTGAGAGAGGCCGTAACTGTAGCTGTGACTATTGCAGAGCACATCAAGCCAAGCGACGCCGATGGTGGTGCCATCCAGGTTCTTGCCCGTCCACAGGTGGGCAAGATCGAAGGGGACAGCCGAAAAATTTGCGTTCCAGTAGTCCGTGAACTGATACAAAAGCGATGAGGCGTTGGTTACAGTGTAGGGTTGGCCGGATGTGGACCAGGCATGCTGGTATGTCACTTCGAAGGTAATGGACAGTTGAGTCTGAAAAATGCCCTCGACCTGGTTCAAAATGCCGAGAATTTCGCTGTTGGCGTTTACGGCGCCGCCCAGAGCCGTGACGTATTCGTAGTCCGCTTCGGTGGCGATCTCGGCCAGGAGTGGCCCGCTGGCCTCGGCTTGCTGTGTGAGGCCCAGCATCGCTTGAGTCTTGCCGATTCTGTGAGGAAGTGCGGCTTCGCACGTGCCGGCGCTTTCAGGCTCGACGTCCGAGAGCCTGTAGGACACATAATCGGACGGATCGGCTGAAGGGTCGAAGTGACGCATTGGCTCAAAATAGGTCCAATCTTCCGGCGTCAGAATCACTCCTTCCAGGGAGTCCGCTTCAATCCTGAACCGCGCCTGCACTCCGCCGGAACCGAGCACGACTCCCTTGTAGGTGTTCGGAGCGGCAACCGGCCCGATCCGAACCGTTTGCCCCTCAACAACCTCTTCCGCGTAATATTTTGGCGAGCGCATGTCATGGCGGCTCAGCTCAATGTCGAATATGCGCTCCCCGGCCTGCAGCTTCAGCCGCCCTTTGGCACGCACTCCTTGGGCGACATCCCTGGGTTGCAGGGTCAGGCGCTCATATCTTTTCAGATAGCGGCGCGTGTTGCCCTTGGCGGATCCAGGGTACGACTGCAGATCCCTCGGCGTCAGCGGAAAGATCACCAGGGCAAGGGCATAAATCGGGATTCTCCACATAGATCTCCTAAGGGGACAGTCACCAGTGTCCCCATATCTGATTCGACCTCCGGGCCCCGAAAAATTATAAAAATCGTGGTCGAAAACTCCCCATGCTCAGGTTGCGATCCGATGAAAACATGAGGGGATTTAAACGCCTGCCTGACAATGCTGCAGCAGTGCGGAATCATGGACATACCGCCGGCAAAGAGCGGTCCATCCGGATCGCGAGGCGCAGTTTCGGCATATTAACGTCGAGGTGAAAAGATTCCTAAAGAACGGGAATCGAGTGATTTCTGTGGACACCAAAAAGAAAGAACTCGTCGGCAACTAGCCTCGATTTCCACAGTACGGGAAAGGACTAACGCCTTGGCAGCAACTCATC
>CAYYTC010000015.1:0-77475 GCA_964474425.1 uncultured Acidobacteriota bacterium | reverse complement strand
GTTACGAGGAGCGCGGGCTTTGAGACTGTTTTGCGGTAGGTCGTCGTTCCCTCCATCAGCCTTCGCTAAAGCTCCGGCTGACAAGCCGGAGTTTTGGCGAAGGCGGGCTCCCTCCAAAACAGCACATCTCAAGACCCAAACAGTGCCAAGGCTCCCTGAATTTATTGGCTCAATTCCTCTCTGATTCATTAGGTAAGCTAAAGCTCATCCACAAGAGATGAAATACGTCTACCTCCTACAAAGCATCCCATACCCTAAACAACGCTATGTCGGGCTAACGAACAATCTTCAGCAGAGATTAGCCTCTCATAATCAGGGCAGTTCGCCCTATACTTCAAAGTTTGCGCCATGGCGTATTGTGGCGGCGATTCGTTTTGATGATGATCAACGTGCGTCCGCGTTCGAGCGATACCTGAAAACAGGATCCGGCCGAGCATTTGCGAACAGGCGTCTTTGGTAGTGTCAGCCTTCGCTAAAGCTCCGGCTGACAAGCCGGAGTTTTAGCGAAGGCGGGCTCATTTCATAATCCTGGGAAACAGCCGGCCTGTGCGCGAAGCATACCGTTTGTACACGTCGCCGAAAACCTCTTCCATCATTTTCTCTTCCTTACGGACAAGGATCGAATAGAAAAGGTACAGAATGAAAGGCCCGAAAAGCATGATCCAGGAATTGAGCACCAGAGCTACGCCTGGGGAGCCCAGCCAGATCCAACCGGCGTAAATGGGATGCCGCACAAAACGATAAGGTCCGGTTGTGCAGAGACGATTTTCAAGCCACCATTGTCTGATGGTATTGAAGCACCACAGGACCCAGCAGATGCAGATCCCCATCAGAATTAGGCCGGATATTAGGATCGGCCGGGGTTGCATCAATACCTCCACTCGGCCCAGACGCCTGTCCAGCAGCCAAAGCACGCCGAGCACGGTCAGACTAATCAGGACTCCGATGGGTCCCACCCCAAAAAGCTTCTGATATATGCTGATTGCCTGTCCCGCAGACATGTTTCGCACCCGATCGGGGATGTGCGGCTTTCCGCCCTCATTCAAACACCGCAACTTCTCAGGACTTCAACGACCGAAATATTGTTCAGGCAGGTGTGATCCCCGTCGCCGGACTCGCATGCCTCGCAACCGGCCGGGTTTCTCAGGACGGTAACGCGCTCGCCCAGAGGCGCCCAGTGTTGCGGCAAAGTCGGGCCGAAAAGAACCACCGTGCGAAGACTCAGTGCGGCTGCCAGATGAGCGACTCCGGAATCGTTTCCGACAAACATATTACACCGGCTCAGCACGGCCGCAAGCAGATCCAGCGGCAACGACTCGGCGCGGATTGCTTTTTCGGCAGGAAGCGCTCTGGCAATTTGCATTGCCAGGCCTGTCTCGGCAGGGCCTTCGATCAGCAAAAGCTTCATGTGTTCGCGGAGGGCCAACTCCTCTGCCAGTCGGATAAAGCGAGGCAATGGCCAGCGTTTTGCGGTGGATCCCGCGCCCGGATGCAGCGCCACAAGGGATTCCCGCACTTCCCATCCCTGCTCCACGAGCCACTGCATTCCATGGTTTTGCGCCACGGAATCAAGCAGGATGCCGGCGGGCGGGGGCATTATGTGGAAATCGCCGGCGCCCAGAGAATCGATGAACAGTTGGGATACATGCCTGGATTCTTCCGGCTCCGGCCGCCAGGAGGCGATGTGTGCGTCGGGATGGATCTGTTTCAGGTTCCGGACAAACTCCGGATTCCCCGAGCCTGTCCAGGACACGATCCGGTCGAAGTGATTCCAGAAAAGCGCTTCCTCATCAGTCAGAGCCTCCGGAGCAAATAAACGATGCAGCGGGAGGACAGCCAGAGAAAGGACGCGCTCGGCATAGCCATGCGCCGCCGGCGCAAGGTGGTCGATGTTGGCGGCAATGGTAATCCCGGCGGATGGAAATTGGCGCCGGAGCAATCCTATGGCAGGGAGAGAAAGCAGGATGTCTCCCAGGCCGCCAGGATGGAGGATCAGGATCTCCACTATTCAATGATCATTGCGTTGGTTGGGTTCAGGTTTGCGATGCTTACCTGCGCCGCCACATTTTGCGCCACCTGAATCATGGCCTGGGCTGCAGGAGATTCGGGATCGGTCGCCACAACGGGCTTGCCGGCGTCGCCGCCTTCGCGCAGGGATACATTCAAAGGCACTTCGCCCAGGAAAGGGACTCCATAATCAGCCGCGGTGACGGTGCCTCCCCCGTGACTGAATATGTGTGTCCGCTCGTTGCAGCTGGGACATTGAAAGTATGACATGTTCTCGACGATACCCAGGATTTCGACATGCACCTGCCGGAACATCAGGATCGCTTTGCGCGCGTCCTGCAGCGCCACGTCCTGAGGAGTGCTGACGATAACGGCGCCCGTGAGCGGGACCGTCTGTACCAGGCTGAGCTGAACGTCGCCTGTGCCCGGCGGCAGATCGATCAAAAGGTAATCCAGCTCTCCCCAGTCCACCTGGCGGATGAACTGCTGGATGACGCTGTGAAGCATGGGGCCGCGCCAGATCAAGGGGGTATCGCCGCCCGTCAGGAATCCCATGGACATGACACGCACGCCGTAGTTAGACAGGGTCTGGATGCGATCGTCGATCGCGTGGGGCCGCCCCGCAATCCCCATCATGAGCGGTACGTTCGGCCCGTAGATATCGGCGTCCAGCAGGCCGACTGCCGCGCCGCTCCGGGCGAGCGCGACGGCGAGGTTGACCGTGACGGTGGTTTTTCCGACACCGCCCTTGCCGCTGCCCACGGCAATGATATTTTTCACACCCGCGATGGCCTGCTTCTGCGCCGCCACGGTGCCGGGCGAAACTGCCGAGGTCATTTTTATTTCAACTTCCCGGATGCCGCTGACGCTGAGAGCAGCCTCGCGCGCCCACTGCTCCATTTCCTTTTTGACAGGACATGCCGGAGTTGTCAGCTCGATCGTGAACGATGCCTTGCCTCCCTCAATCCTCAGGTCTTTGACAAAATTGAGTTCGACGATGTCTTTGTTTAAATCAGGATCCTTCACATTCCGAAGCGCGTCCAGGACTGCCCGTTCAAGGGTTTCCGTGTTTCCATCTTTGCCAGGATTCATAGGTTATTTCCGAAAAATGTAAAAAACCAGAGTTAGAAGGATGCTCACAATGATGCAGGTTGTCAATGGGAAGTAAAAGGAGAAGTTTCCACGTCTGATCCTGATATCCCCCGGCAATCGTCCCAGGTGCAGAAACGAGAAGAAATGCGAGTAGCTCAGGATAATGCCGAGCAACAGAAGAACAATGCCGAGGATAATAAGTATCCGGCCCAGTGGAACCATATCTCAAATTACGAAGGACGAATTACGAATAAAGCCCTTGCCTCCTTGTTATCCGATATTCTCCGGGCTTTTAGGCCGACAAACGAATGACGAATTACGCAGTGCTGATGGGTTCATTCGTAATTCGTCACTCGTAATTCGTAATTTTAGAGCAGCTTTGCGAGGGTTTCCCCGATTTCCGCTGGGCTCAGGGCTACCTTGATCCCACACTGCTGCATGGCCTCGATCTTTTCGGCGGCCGTGCCCTTGCCGCCGGAAATGATTGCGCCGGCGTGTCCCATCCGCCTGCCCGGAGGCGCCGTGCGGCCTGCGATAAAACCGACGACCGGCTTCTTCATGTTTTCCTTAATATACCGGGCGGCTTCTTCTTCAGCCGTTCCGCCGATCTCTCCCACCATCACGACGGCCTGGGTCTCGGGATCCTTGTTGAACAGGGTCAGGGCATCGATGAAATTCGTGCCTATCACCGGATCCCCTCCGATGCCTATGCAGGTCGACTGGCCGATGTTTCGCCCCGAAAGCTGATGAACCGCTTCATAGGTCAGGGTGCCGCTGCGCGAAACCACGCCAACCCCGCCTTCCTTGAATATCTGCCCGGGCATGATGCCGATTTTGCATTTGCCCGGAGAAATGATTCCCGGGCAATTGGGCCCGATCAAACGGCTGCCGGAGCCGGAAATCAGCGCCATGACGCGCACCATGTCCAGAGTGGGTATCCCTTCGGTAATGCATACGATGAGCGGAACCTTGGCAGTCGCCGATTCCATGATCGCGTCCGCGGCGAACGCTGGGGGCACAAAAATGACCGTCGCATTGGCTCCTTCCTTCTCCACGGCTTCCTCGACGGTGTTGAAAATCGGGATGCCGTCATGCAGGGTGCCGCCCTTACCCGGAGTGATGCCTGCTACAACTTTTGTGCCGTAAGCCTTGCACTGCTGCGCGTGAAAAGAACCTTCCCTGCCCGTAATGCCCTGAACTGCCAAACGAGTGTTTTTATCAACGAGTATAGCCAACGGAATCCTCCTTACTTGGCAAGTGCAACAACTTTGTCTGCGGCATCCTTCATGCCCTCCGCTACCGTGAACTTGAGTCCCGAGTTTCGGAGGATTTCCTGCCCTTGCTCGACGTTGGTGCCTTCCAAACGCACGACGACAGGGATGTTGACACCGATGGATTTGGCTGCCTCCACAACACCGTTCGCCACGACATCGCAACGCACGATGCCCCCGAAAATGTTGACGAGCACGGCTTTCACGTTGCGGTCGCCCAGGAGGATCTTGAAGGCGTTCCGGACCTGGTCGACCGTCGCGCCGCCGCCGACATCCAGAAAATTGGCAGGGTTGCCGCCGGCAAGCTTAATGATGTCCATGGTCGCCATGGCCAGACCGGCGCCGTTCACCATGCAGCCGATATTTCCATCCAGCCGGATATAGTTGATGCCGTAGCGCGAGGCCTCGATCTCGAGCGTGTCCTCCTCGTAAAAATCGCGCAGCGACAGCAGGTCTTTGTGCCGGTACAGCGCGTTGTCGTCAAAATTCACCTTGGCGTCCAGGGCATAGAGCTTGTGGGTCTCCGTCAGAAGGAACGGATTTATTTCCACAAGCGAAGCATCGACTGCCTCGAACGCGCGATAGAGGGCGGCGATGATCTTGGTGGTCGGCGCCATCAGGTCGCCTGTCAGCCCCAGGCGGAACGCAAGTTTGCGTAATGCGAAAGGCTGAAGGCCTACGCTGGGATCGACAAACTCTTTGAATATCAAATGGGGAGTTTCCGCCGCGACCTTTTCGATATCCATCCCTCCGGCAGGAGACGCCATAATTACCGGGCGCTGGCTCCCGCGGTCCACAACAATACCCAGGTAGAATTCTTTTTTTATCGGCAGGCCTTCCTCTATGAGGACCCGTCGCACCTTGCGCCCTTCGGGCCCGGTCTGATGCGTCACGAGAGTCATGCCGATCATCTTGCCTGCAAGCTCTTCGGCTTCCGCCGGAGTCTGGGCGAGCTTGACACCGCCCCCTTTCCCCCGGCCTCCCGCGTGTATCTGGGCCTTCACAACCACGGCCCCCCCCAGACGCGATGCGATATCATATGCCTCATAGGGGTTCGTGGCGACCTCCCCTCGAGGAATCGGAACGCCGAACTGAGATAGCACTTGTTTCGCCTGATACTCATGTATTTTCACGATGCTTCCTCGTTCCCGCCCAGCCCCCCTACGGGACTCTCGGGTTCTGTTGAACACATGAGGATTTGCCTGAGACCGTAGGGTGTCTCAAGCCGAACCAGTTATTCTATTGCATTGAATTAGAGTGTTCAAATCAATCTGGAAAAATATCAAAAGAAGTAACTGCAACAGCTCAAGTAAAACTGATGGACCTGGTAGCGCTACTCGGATTCGAACCGAGGTTTGATGGCTGAGAACCACCCGTCCTAGTCCCCTAGACGATAGCGCCTTGACCGGGACGGATACTACCAGACGGCCTGATTGGCGTCAACTTGGAGATTTGAGAATTGGAGTCGAGCTCCATCAGGCCGGCCCTACAGGTTGCATCCTTTATGCTTTCTCTGGTGGGATAGTATAATGGGTTCGACGGAAAGGGATTTTCGTTGGAAGACAAAAAGGTAATCCTGGCATCGCCGCGGGGATTTTGTGCGGGTGTCCACCGGGCAATTGACACCGTGAATCTTGCGTTGCGCGTGTATGGTCAGCCGATCTTTGTCAGGCGCGAAATCGTTCACAACAAATATGTGGTCAATGAATTGCGCCGGAAAGGGATCATCTTTGTCAACGAGCTTGACGAAGTGCCTCCGGACGGACGTGTGGTATTCAGCGCCCACGGTGTGGCTCCGGAAATCCGCTCATTCGCAGACCGGCGCCGGCTGAAAGTCATCGATGCGACCTGCCCTCTCGTCACCAAGGTCCATCGGGAAGCCATCAAATACGCCCGCCTCGGATATACAATCATTCTCATCGGCCATTCCGATCACGATGAGGTTATTGGGACTTTGGGGGAGGCTCCGGAGGCCATCACGGTGCTCAACCACGGGCCTCGAATAGATGAGCTGGATGTCCCCGATCCTTCCAAAATAGTCTACCTGACTCAGACCACCCTGAGCCTGAACGACACACTGCACATGGTCGAGAAGCTGCGCCGTAAATTTCCGTTGATTCAGGCACCCGGTTCCGAGGATATCTGCTATGCGACTCAAAGCCGGCAAAGAGCGGTGCTCGATCTTGCCAAAAAGGCCGAACTGATCCTGGTCGTGGGATCCGCAAACAGCTCCAATTCCCGTCGTCTGGTGGAGGTGGCGCAGAGCGGAGGTTTGCCTGCCTATTTAATAGATGATATAGAGGATATACAATCGGCCTGGCTGAAAAATGTGCACATTATCGGCCTCACGGCGGGAGCCTCGGCCCCTGAACGCCTTGTGGAAAAGGTCGTTCGATATCTCAAAAAGCTTGGCTATCCCGAGGTTGCCACGAGCGGCGAAAAAATTGAGAATGTCGAGTTTTCTCTTCCTGTCGAATTGACGAGGGCCGCCCGCAAGATGGGAATCACTCTTCCTGACTCTAAGAGAAGCTACCGATGAGGTTCCTGCTTTTCGATCCACACAAAGGACGCCCGTCCATGTCCACCGCCGAATCGTGCCCCTATGGGATCCGCGTCGGAAGAGGTGCATTGGAAACCATGACGGCTGATTTCTTCATTCATCCAAGCATCAGGATTTGCGAAACCCTCTGGATAACCAAGCGCCGGCGCATCTGTTACTGCCCTTGCCTTGGGGCTTAAGGACCGGCGGCAAGGGGAGCGGGCTGGGAGGCTACGAGGGCCAATCTTATTGGAATTGCAGGTCACTTAGGCTATAGTGGAATGTTTATCGTGGGATCGGGGCGGAGCGTTCCCAAGTCGGTCAGCAGGAAGCTCAGCTCGCTAAAGGATTTATTCCGATAGATTGATGGGAGATATGGCTGAGGAGATCACCCTGGTCACCGGCGCAACCGGATTCGTGGGGAGCCATGTGGTCCGCCACCTTCTGCTCCGGGGAGACCGCGTCAGGATTCTCGCGCGCCGCACCAGCCGCAAATCGAATATCGAATCGTTTGGGTGCGAAATCGCGATCGGTGACCTCAAGGATCAGACGTCGCTGCTGCGCTGCGTTCAGGGTTGCCGGCGCGTCTTTCATGTCGCTGCCGATTACCGCCTCTGGGCCAGGAATCCTCAGGAAATCTACGACAACAACGTTGGAGGCACACGCAACCTGCTGTCGGCCTGTTGCGAAGCCGGGGTTGAACGGGTCATTTACACCAGCACCGTAGGCACCATCGGAATGCGCAAGGACGGCCTGCCCGTCGATGAAGACAGCCCCGTCAAACTGGATGATATGATCGGGCACTATAAGCGATCCAAGTTCATGGCAGAGCAGGTCGCCCAGGAATGTGCAGCCTCCGGACTGCCCGTGGTGATCGTCAATCCTACAACGCCGGTCGGCTCCGGCGATATCAAGCCGACTCCGACGGGAAAAATAATCCTCGAGGCTCTTCACGGCCGAATGCCCGCGTATGTCGACACCGGACTGAACATGGTATGGGTGGAGGACGTGGCACAGGGCCACCTTCTTGCGGAGGAAAAGGGCCGTGTGGGGGAGCGCTACATCCTGGGTGGCGAAAACTGGACCCTTGAGGAGATTCTGGAGTGCGTGTCGCGCATTTGCGGCAAACACACGCCGCGCGTGAGAATCCCCTGGACGCTGGCGCTTGCGGCCGGCTATATCGACAATACCGTCATGGGGACCTTTTTGCGCAGGGAGCCGCTGATTCCGCTCGAAGGCGTCCTGATGGCGCGCTATAAAATGTACATAAGCAGCGAAAAGGCGCGCAAGGAACTGGGTTATTCACCCCAGCCGGTGGAAAAAGCCATGCGGGAGGCCGTGGAATTTTTCCTCCATGAATGGCATCCCGATTCGGCACAGGATCGAATCTCGAATATGCGGTCAGGGACAATCTGACATCAGTACCCGCGATTCTATGAATATGCAGCCGACCGAAGCGCCAGGAAGGAATCCACGGAGCCCCCGCGACGGGGGCAAGATGCGGGCAGCCGTGTACCGTGGACCGTCGAATATTTCCTTGGAGACTGTTCCTATTCCCGACATTGCCGCGGGCGAGATCCTGTTGCGCGTCCACGCCTGCGGAGTCTGCGGCACCGACCTGAAAAAGATCGAGTACGGCCTGGTTCCTCCCCCCCGCATCTTCGGGCACGAGATCGCCGGCACCGTGGTCGCGGTCGGATCCGGAGTCACCCGATTCAAAGCCGGCGACCGTGTGACGACGCACCACCACATCCCCTGCCGGAACTGCTTTTACTGCCGCAAAAAGCTTTTTTCCCAATGCGAGTCCTACTTGCGGACCGGGACGACAGCGGGGTTTGAACCTGCAGGCGGCGGCTTCGCGGAATATGTCAGGGTCATGGACTGGATTGTTAGAGAAGGCACGGTATCCATCCCCGGGCATGTGAGCTTCGAGGAAGCCAGCTTCCTTGAACCGCTGAACACGTGTTTAAAGGCCCTGGAAACGGCCGGGCTTGAACCCGGCGAGGTGGTGGTCGTTTACGGACAAGGCCCCGTCGGCCTGCTTATGATGCAGGCTGCACGGTGCGACGGGGCGCGGGTGATCGGGCTGGACTTTCTGCAAGGCCGGCTGGCGGTTGCCCGGGAACTGGGAGCCGATGCGGCGCTCCATCCTGAAAAAGACGACGTTCATGCGGCTGTCGCTGCGCGGACCGAAGGGCGGGGAGCGGACCTGGCTATTGTCGCCGCAGCGAACCCGCGCGCCATTGAAGATGCGCAAGGCATCATCCGGAGGGGCGGCCGGGTGCTGCTGTTCGCTCAGACGGTTCCCGGCGAGAGGATCTCGGTCGATGCGTCCCGGATATGCGTGGAGGAAAAGAGACTTATCGGCAGTTACAGCGCTTCGGTGGAGCTTCAGGACAAAGCCGCTCATCTGATTTTCACCGGCAAGGTAAACGTGGCGAGGCTCATCAGCCATCGATTTGCACTGGAAATGCTCCCGGAAGGGATCCATATTGCATCGCATCCTTCGGAGCACTCGCTAAAGGTCGTGATACAACCATGAGAGAATTGATTGCCAGAGAGAAGATGACTGCAGCCGTTTTGTATGGGAAGCGGGACGTGCGCATCGAGCAAATCCCTATCCCACGCGTAGGCCCGGGAGAGGTCCTGGTCCGCATCAAGGCGGCACTGACATGCGGAACCGACCTGAAAGTCTACCGTCAGGGATTCCACGCGCGTATGATCGTGCCTCCCGCCGTGTTCGGCCACGAGCTGTCGGGAGTTGTCGAGGAAGTCGGCGAGGGCGTGGAAAGCTTCTCTTCCGGGATGCGCGTGGTGGCGGCCAACTCGGGGCCCTGCAACGAATGCTTCTACTGTGAACGCCACCTGGCCAACCTGTGCGAAAATCTGCAGTTCATCAATGGCGCATACGCCGAGTTTATCAAGATACCCGAGTCGATCGTCCGTCAAAACCTCCTGATCTTGCCCGACAACGTCAGCTTCCATGAAGCGGCTCTCGTGGAACCTCTGGCCTGTGTGCTGCGCGCCATCGAGAAGACCGAGATCGAGGAAGGGGACACGGTCGCCGTGATCGGGATCGGCCCCATCGGGCTGATGTTCGTGCAAGTGCTCAAATCGATGGGAGCCAGGGTCATTGCTCTGGGAAATCGGGGCAGCCAGCTGGCGATGGCGAGCGCCATGGGAGCGGATTACGTGGTCGATTCCACGAAATCCAACGTGGTGGAAGAAGTCCGCAAAGTGACTGGCGGCAGGCGCGGCGCCGATGTCGTGATTGAAGCTGTGGGATCCAAGGAAACCTGGCAGCAGGCTATGGGAATGGTGCGGCGCGGAGGAACCATCAATCTGTTCGGCGGGTGCCCTTCCGGAACACACATCCCTCTGGACAGCACCCTCATTCATTATTCCGAAATCACCATCAAGGCGAATTTTCACCATACGCCCCGCCACATCCGGGAAGCTCTGGACGCCATTCACCGCGGCAAACTGAAGGCCAGAAGCCTTATCACGGGAGAAGAGCACCTCGCAGCCCTGGGCAGCGTTTTGGAGAGGCTGCTGAACCGGAATGGGGACATCAAAATAGCCATTATCCCCTGAGGATTTTTGGGGGAAAATCCCGCTTGGATTGCGGCCGCCGTTCACTCCGGAGAAACCGATGAAACCGGAACTGCTAGCCTCGTACAAGTCTGCGGAATCGGTCGCACGCCGGCGCGCAAGCAACTTTTATTACTCCTTCAAGGTGCTTCCCCCGGAGAAGCGACGCGCTTTCTGCGCTGTTTATGCCTTCATGCGCTATTGCGACGACGTATCCGACGGAAATTCCAGTATGGACGCCAAGCGTTCAGCCTTGCGGGAATGGCGCGCCCAGATCGACGACGCATTTACCGGCAGCCGGGGAGAAAATCCCATTCTCCCCGCTTTCCGCGACACGGTGCGCAATTACTCGATCCCCGCCCGATATTTTCACTGGATCATCGACGGGGCCGAGATGGACCTGGATATTTTTCAATACGAGACGTTTGAGGACCTGTACCGGTATTGCTTCCATGTCGCATCGGCCGTAGGTCTGGTCTGCCTGCAGATTTTCGGTTACAGCGAAGAGCGCGCCAGAAAGTACGCCGAGCAGTGCGGCGTTGCCTTCCAGATCACGAACATACTCCGGGACATCAAAGAGGACGCGGAAATGGGCCGCATCTACCTCCCGGCGGAGGACCTCCGCAGATTCGGCTACTCCGCGGACGACCTGCGATGCGGCGTTCTGGATGAAAGGTTCCGCGGGCTGATGCGGTTCGAGGAAAGGCGGGCGCGCGAATATTACGCGGCGGCGCGAAACCTTGTCCCGCTGGTCGAGGAAGCAAGCCGGCCGGCGCTCTGGGCCATGATTCAAATTTACCAGCGGATACTGGACAGGATTGCGCAGCGGCAATTTGACGTGTTTCATGTCCCGGTGCATCTTGGCGGCGCGGAAAAAACCGCCATCGCCTTGCGGGCGCTCGCCATGAGGTTTTCCCGAAAGGCCGGATAGAATAGAATGGATTTCAGCATAAAGCGCAGAGGATAACCAATGAGTGCTCGGGAAAATACAGTGAACCGTTTAAAAGCTGAGACGTCCCAATCCGAAGGTTCAGGATCGGGCATGAGGGGCACGGTGCCCTGCTCCGCCGAGGATGCGGCGTTGCGCAATCAGGCGCGGCAGTCCCTCTCCAGGGCGACGGACTGCCTGGTCTCCATCCAGGACCCGTCAGGGTTCTGGTGCGCCGAGCTCGAAGGAGACTCCATCCTGCAAAGCGAATATATCCTTCTGAAATTCATCGTGGAGCAGGAAGACGATCCCCGTCTCCCCAAGATCGCCAATTATCTGAGAAAGCAGCAGCGCCCTTCCGACGGCGCGTGGATTCAGTATCCGGGGGGCAAGCCGGATTTGAGCGCCACCGTCAAGGCTTATTTCGCTTTGAAGCTGATGGGCGACAGCATCGACGCCCCGCACATGAAAATTGCGCGCGAACTGATACTCTCGCTGGGAGGAGCGGAGGGCTGCAATACCTACTCTAAATTTTACCTTGCGGCATTGGGCCAGATGCACTACGACTGGGTGCCGGTCATACCTCCCGAAGTGGTCCTGCTGCCCAAATGGTTTTATTTCCACCTCGACAAAGTTTCCGCGTGGTCGCGGACGATGATCATGCCTCTGGCTGTGGTCTCGAGCTACCGTCCCGTTCGGCAGCTGCCCGCGCCCCGGGGAATTATGGAGCTGTATGCTAACCACGACTACGTGCACCGCCCTTTCATCGGATTCGACAAGCAGCTTTTAAGCTGGAAAAACCTTTTTCTGGCCATCGACAAGGGGCTCAAGCTCTGGGAAAAAACCAACCTCAAGCCCATGCGCCGGAGCGCGCTGCAGCGCATCGAGGAGTGGATCCTCAAACGCGCCGACGGTAAGCGGTCCGACGGGCTGGGCGCGATCTTTCCCCCGATGGTCTACATCATCATCGCCCTGCGCTGCCTGGGTTATTCCATGGACGATCCGCGTGTACAGGAAGCCACGCATCAGCTCGAACGGCTCATGATCGAGGAAGGCGACTGCATCAGGCTTCAGCCCTGCTTCTCTCCGATCTGGGACACCGGAATCGCCACCTATGCCCTCTGCGAGGCAGGATTCAATCAGGATCACGATTCCATGCGCAAAGCGGTCCAATGGCTGGCGGGGAAAGAGTGCCGACATTTCGGCGACTGGAAAGCCAACGTGCGCCAGCCCGTGGAGCCTTCCGGCTGGTACTTCGAATTCAATAATTCCTACTATCCCGATGTCGACGATACCGGCATGGTCGCGATGGCGCTCCTGCGTTCAGGATGCGAAGAAGGCAAGGATCCATCGGAACGCGGAGTCCGATGGATCCTTGCGATGCAGAACGAAGACGGCGGATGGGCTGCTTTCGACCGCACGATCAACCGGCCCATCCTGGAATACATCCCCTTCGCCGACCATAACGCCATTCAGGATCCGTCCTGCCCGGACATTACAGGGCGAATGCTCGAATGCCTCGGCCATTTCGGTTTTCGCCCGGACCATGCCGCCGTGCAGAAAGCGCTGCAATTCCTGGAATTCGAACAGGAGCCCGAGGGTTGCTGGTTCGGCCGTTGGGGCGTGAACTACATCTATGGAACCTGGCAGGTCGTCTGCGGGCTCAAGACCGTGGGCGCCAATATGAGCCAGCCCTGGATCCAGAGAGCGGGCACCTGGTTGCGCAGCGTTCAGCAGCAGGATGGATCCTTTGGCGAATCCGCCGAGACTTACGAGGATCCTGCCCTGAAAGGCTCCGGACCTTCCACAGCTTCTCAAACGGCCTGGGGAACCATGGCGCTTATGGCGATCTACGGACCCCATGATAGCGGAGTCTTGCGGGGAATCCGCTACCTGCTCGACACGCAGCTGGCCTCGGGTACGTGGGAGGAACCGTGGTTCACAGGCACGGGATTTCCCAGGGTTTTTTACCTGCGCTACCACCTTTACAAGCTGTACTTCCCGATCATGTGCCTGGGACGCTGGCTGAATGCGGCGCAGTGAATGGAGCTTCCCAGATTCCTCGTATCCTGGCTCCGGGCATCGCGTCGGTTTCGAAAACCCGCAGACGCACCGATATATCCAAGCCCAACCATGAGCGGATAAAAATTCCGCGCTTGTCGCGTTCCATGCGTTATGCGAAAATGCGGATCTTTCAATTCGAAAGGGGACTGCAATGAGCACGAAAATACCCGTGGGGGTCCTTGGCGCGACAGGCGCCGTCGGCCAAAAATTCATTAAGCTGCTGGAGGACCATCCCTGGTTCGAGGTGACCGAAGTTGCCGCTTCGGAGCGGACATCAGGAAAGCTTTACGGAGAAGCGGTTTCCTGGAAGCAAGTCACGCCGATTCCCCAGTCTGTCCGCCCGCTGGAAGTCCGTCCCTGCACGCCCGACCTGAAGTGCCGCATCGTCTTTTCGGGATTGGACGCAGGAGTCGCCGGCCCCATCGAAGAGGAGTTTGCCCGCGCCGGCTATTTCGTGCTGAGCAATTCGAAAAATCACCGCCTCGATGAAGACGTTCCCCTGGTGATCCCTGAGGTGAATCCCGATCACCTGGAACTGATCCCGGTCCAGCGCCGCAACAGGAATTCGGCCGGCTGCATCATCACAAACTCCAACTGCACGACGATGTTCCTGGCCATGGCTCTCGGGCCCATCCATAAGGTTTTCGGCATCGAAAAGGTTTTCATGGTCTCGATGCAGGCAGTATCGGGTGCAGGGTATCCCGGAGTCCCGTCCCTGGATATCCTCGGCAATGTCATACCTTTCATCAGCGGAGAAGAAGAAAAGGTGGAGATCGAGACGCGCAAGATCCTGGGCGCATTCAACGGTCGTTCCATCGACCTGGCGGATTTCCCCGTCAGCGCTCAGTGCAACCGAGTCGCGGTGGAGGACGGGCACACGGAATCCGTTTCGGTGAAGCTGGCCCGAAAGACGACCGCCGCGGAAATTGCCGATCTGTTGCGCGGATATTCCGGCGTGCCCCAGCAGCTCGGGCTGCCGAGCGCTCCCGAGCAGCCCTTCGTGGTGACGGATGCGCCGGACCGCCCGCAGCCGCGCTTTGACGTCAACCGCTGCAAAGGGATGGCAACTTTCGTGGGCCGCATCCGGCCCTGTCCCATTTTTGATTTTAAATTCACCCTGATGGGCCACAACACAGTTCGGGGGGCGGCAGGGGCTTCCATCCTGAACGCGGAACTGCTCAAAGCCCGGGGGTATCTGGGGTAATTCATGATAGTCTGCAAATTCGGTGGCACCTCTGTGCAGGACGCGGAAGCGTTGACGCGCTTGGCTGACATCATCCGGGCGCGCCTGAAAAAACAGCCTGTGGTTGTGGCTTCCGCAATGGGAAAAACAACCAATCAACTGCTTGAGGCGGCACAAACGGCCGCGAAGGGAAAACGCCAGGAGGCGCTGGATCTTCTCTCCAGGATAAAGGAGAGGCATCTCAAGGAAGCTCAGAAGCTCGGGATTGCAGTGACCGAGGACCGGGTCTTCGAAACGATTCACGCATACTTCAAGGAGATGCGCGACCTGGCCAAAGGGCTGTCGGCTCTGGGCGAGCTCACGCCCCGCGTCATGGATGCGATGGCCAGCTATGGCGAGCGGCTCTCCACCGCCATCCTCGCTCAGGTTCTTGAAAACCAGGGCATCCCGGCCCAGCTGATGGACGCGCGGCAGTGCGTCACCACCGACGATAATTTCACGCGCGCGGCCCCGCTGTTCGAACCGACCGATGCAGCCATCGTCGAACAACTGCGCCCCGTCATCCAGGCAGGCAAAGTCCCGGTCTTCCAGGGATTCATCGGCCGGACGCGGGACGGGATCACCACCACCATTGGCCGGGGCGGATCGGATTACAGCGCAGCGATTGTGGGCGCGGCCCTGGACGCCGAAGACATCCAGATCTGGACCGATGTGGACGGGATCATGACAACCGACCCGCGGATGGTTCCCGAAGCCCGGCGGATCAAATCCATCTCCTTCGACGAAGCAGCCGAACTGGCTTACTTCGGCGCGAAGGTTCTTCATCCGGCCACCATCATACCGGCCGTGCGCAAGAAGATCCCGGTCCATGTCCTTAACAGCTACAAACCCGACCAGGAAGGAACTCTGATCACCGACGAGGCGCCGCCCTGCGAAAATCCCATAAAAGCCATCGCTTACAAGAGCGGCATCACCGTGGTCAACGTCACGTCCACGCGCATGCTGATGGCTTACGGCTTCCTCAGAAAAATCTTTGAAATATTCGATCATTATAGGGTGCCCGTGGATGTCGTTTCCACGTCGGAAGTATCGGTTTCCCTGACGGTGGATGACACTTCCGCGCTCTGGGATATCGTCACCGAACTCAAAAAGATCGGCGAGGTGAATGTGGAAGGATCCAAATCCATCGTCTGCTGCGTCGGCGACAATTTAAAAAATATCCCGGGCGTGCCGCATCTGGTTTTCAATGCGCTTCAGGATGTGAACATTCACATGATTTCCCAGGGCGCTTCGGCCATCAATATCACGTTTGTGATCGATGAAGACCGGCTTCCGGAAACCGTGCGCGGGCTTCACGACGCCTTTTTCAGAAAGGTCGACCGGCACATCTTCGAATGAACCGGCCGGATGGGGTTTTCGCCTGACGACGGATCCCTCTAGTGGAGGAGACCTATGAAAATTGCACTGCTCGGATACGGAAAGATGGGCAAGCTGGTGGAGTCGCTTGCGCTGCGCCAGGGCTGGGAGGTCGGCCCGAAACTGGACATCCCGGACAATGAAGGCGGATGCGGCATCACGCCCGCCTCCATGGCCGGCGTCGACGTCGCCGTCGAATTCAGCCAGCCCGCAGCCGTCTTGCCCAACATAGAGGCCGCGGCTCGCGCGGGGGTATACCTGGTTATCGGAACCACCGGGTGGTCGGACCAGCGCAGCAGGGCGGAGCAGATCGTCCGTGAGTCCGGGATCGGCCTGGTTTACGGCGCCAATTTTTCGCTGGGCATGAATCTTTTCTTTGAGATTGTATCCCATTCTGCGCGCCTCATCGGGATGATGCCGCAGTACGACGCTTATATCTCAGAGGAGCATCACCGGGCAAAAAAGGACGCCCCTTCGGGGACGGCCCTGAATCTGCTCGACACGATGCGCCCTCACCTGAACGATCCGAATCTCAGCATCGCCAGCATCCGCGCGGGCTGGATTCCGGGCACCCATGTGATCGGTTTCGACAGCGAGGCGGATACCATCATCCTGGAGCACAGGGCCCGCAGCCGCCAGGGATTTGCCGAAGGCGCAATCCTGGCCGCGCGCTGGATCGCCGGGAAAAAAGGATTTTATGATTTCCGGCAGGTCTTCCGGGAGATTGTTGGCCTATAATTGGTTCAAAAACAGGGTTTCAAAACACCGCCACATCCCGAGTTTTGAATCTCGAGTTTGGAATCCATGCAAGGGGGAATCTATGGGCAATCTCAAAGGGCTTAAAGGCTGCGGCACAGCTCTGGTCACGCCGTTTGCGGCAAACGGCAAGGTGGACGAAAAAGCTCTGGTGTCAATCGTGAACTGGCAGATCCAGGAGGGCGTTCACTTCCTTATTCCCTGCGGCACGACGGGAGAAAGCCCGACCCTGAAGCACGCGGAGCACCTCGCTGTTGTCGAAGCGGTCGCGCGGACCGCGGCGGGCCGAGTGCCGGTGCTGGCCGGGGCCGGCGGGAACGATACGGAAAAGATAATGGGCCTCATTGCCGAGCTGAAAAAGCTTGGCGTGGACGGCATCCTATCGGTCTCTCCCTATTACAACAAACCCACTCAAGAAGGCATCTATCAGCACTATCGCGCGCTTGCGGAGTCCACAGACCTGCCGATCATCGTCTATAACGTGCCGGGAAGGACGGGTTCGAATATCCTGCCCGATACCCTCATCCGCCTGGCGGAAATCCCTAATATCGCAGGAGTCAAAGAAGCCAGCGGAGACATTTCTCAAATCGGCGAGATTTGCACGAAAGCGCCCGCCCGCTTCAGAGTTTTTTCGGGCGACGACTCTCTGACTCTCCCGACTATCGCGCTCGGGGGCCACGGCATCATTTCGGTCGCCTCCAACGAAGCCCCGGGAATGATGGCCGGATTTGCGGAAGCATGTCTGGAGGGACGCTGGGAAGACGCGCGCAGCTGGAATCGGAAGCTGTATCCCCTTATGAAAGTCAACTTCGTGGAATCCAACCCCATCCCCGTAAAAGCGGCACTGGCTATGATGGGCAAAATTCAGGAAGTGTACCGGCTCCCGATGGGAAGAATTTCCGAGGGGGCACGGGCCAAAGTCGCCTCGGTGCTGTCGGGACTGGGCTTGATACCCGCGCAATAAGGGGTGCGGGGGGAAGCATTTCCCTGCCTCGGGATCCTCCCTGCTTCCTGATACTTTGGCTCTTTAACGCCGCAATATCCATAAAGAGAACGCATGGCTCTCCTTTATCCGTTTCAGGGAATTCGATACAACCCGGAAGTAGCCCGGGACCTCAACTTGGTCGTCACGCAGCCCTATGATAAGACCACGCCCTCCATGCAGGATGCCTACTACCTGCGGTCGCCCTATAATGCCGTTCGCATCACATTGAATCTGGAGAAGAGGGGGAACCCCGAAACGGATTATGCCGTGGCAGGCGCGACCTTCAAGCAATGGCTCGATTATGGGGTTCTGATCCGGGATCCAACGCCGGCCATATATGCCTACTATCAGCAATACACCATGGAGGGCCGGGTCACTCTGCGAAAGGGCTTCATCGCTCTTTTGGATTTGAAGGATTTCGGCTCAGCCATCCTTCCCCACGAACTCACGCTGGCGGCGCCCAAACAGGACCGTCTCCGCCTGATACGAAGCCTGGAAGGCAACGAAGATCTTATATATATGCTTTATTCGGATGCCGAACGGACCGTGAACCGAATCATGGACAGGAGTGTAGCGGGCAGGCAGCCCGAGATCGAGGTCCGGGATGAATACGAGACGATCCATCGGGTGTGGGCCATCACCGATCGGGCGGCTATGAAGGGGATCGGGGATGCCATGCTTCCCCTAAACCTGTTTATCGCCGACGGGCACCACCGATTCGAAACCTCCGTCAACTTCATGAAAGAATGCGAGCAAAAAGGATGGAAGCCCGCGGGCCCCGCATCATTCGACAAACGCATGGTCACCTGTTTCAACAGCGCCGAGGGTGCGACGATTCTCCCGACACATCGCCTCATACGGGACCTGGCCGGATTTGACACCGCCGCATTCCTGAATCGAATCCAAAAGCATTTCCATGTGGAACCGGCGCCTGCACCCGAAGACCTGTGGGAGAAAATGAAGCAGGGGATCCACGAAAAGGTTTATGGCTTCTATCCCGCCGGCCAGAAAAATTTTTTCCTGCTCCGGCTCAGGAAAGAAGCGTTCGAGGACCCTGTCCTGATGAAACACGGGGAAGCCTACCGCGACCTGGATATCAGCATCCTGCATGCTCTGCTTCTGGATGACTACCTTGGAATCGATGAAGGCAGGCTGGCCGCCCAGTCCAACCTGGATTATGCGCGCGACCGCGAATTCTGCATCCGGCAGGTGGACGAAGGCAAATATCAGGCGGTGTTCTTTCTAAACCCGACAACAGCCGGGCAAATGATGCGCGTGGCTTCACTCGGCGAACGCATGCCTCAGAAATCGACCGATTTCTTTCCCAAGCTTCTTACCGGCCTGCTCTTCCTGAGGATGCAGATAGAAAAACCGTGAAGGCCCTTCGGGTCTTTCATCCCTCGATGTTTCGCCTGCCGGCACCCGGGCGTCGAAGAAACAGGCCCGTATGGCCTCCCGGATCCTAAAGCTTTTCCGATATTGCCTTGGCCTGGGTAAACAACAACAGGTAATCCCTCCCGCCGGCTTTGGAATCCGTTCCACTCATGTTAAATCCGCCGAACGGATGGACACCGACAAGCGCTCCCGTGCACTTGCGGTTGATATAAAGGTTTCCGACATGACACTCATCTTTCGCCCTATCGATATGCTCGCGGTTCGTGCAGAAGACCGAACCCGTCAGGCCGAACTCGCTGTCATTGGCTATCCTGATGGCATCGTGCAGATCCCTTGCCTTTATTACGGCCAGAACGGGCCCGAAGATTTCCTCCCTGGCGATTCTGGCCGAGGGCTTCACATCGGCAATTAGGGTAGGCTGGATAAAGTACCCGTCTCCTTCCACCGGTCCGCCCCCCGCCATGAGGATCCCCTCCTTCCGGCCGATTTCTATATACTGGAGAATGTTCTTGCGGGCATTCTCATTAATTACGGGGCCCATGTAATTCTCCATGTCCATCGCCGGTCCCACCGTAATCGCGCGGATTTTCTCCACCAGTTTGGGTAGAAACCGGGCATAGATTTTTTCGTGGAGAATCAACCGGGAGCATGCCGAGCACTTCTGCCCCTGGTAGCCGAATGCACTGACGACCGTTGCGGACAGAGCGGCATCGAGGTCTGCGTCCTCATCCACGATGATGAAATCCTTGCCCCCCATCTCCGCCACCACCCGCTTGATCCATATCTGCCCGGGCTGCGTGCGCGCGGCCGATTCCGCAATTCCCAGGCCGACTTCCTTCGATCCCGTGAACGACACGAATCGGGTCCCGGGATGCTCGACCAGAGTATTGCCGACGGATGCGCCGCTTCCCGTTATCAAGTTCACCACACCCGGAGGCAGTCCCGCTTCCTCCAGGATGCTTACAAAAAAAGCTCCTACGGCCGGCGTATCCGAGGATGGTTTCAGCACTACGGTGTTGCCCGCCACCAGGGCGGCCGTCGTCATGCCTGCAAGAATCGCGCACGGAAAGTTCCAGGGCGGAATAACCGCGCCAACTCCAAGAGGAATATAGCGAAGCTCGTTGCTCTCGCCCTTGAAAGGCGTGAGCGGTTGAGGGCCGGCGTAGCGCAGTGCCTCTCGGCCGTAAAACTCGCAGAAATCAATGGCTTCGGCTGTATCGGCATCCGCCTCTACCCAGGTTTTACCGGCCTCCAGAATCATCCACGCGTTGTTCTCAAAGCGCCGGGAGCGGAGAATGCCAGCCGCACGGAACAGTATTTCGGCTCGATCCCGGGCAGGCACCCTCCTCCACTTTTCGAAAGTCCGGCCCGCAACCTCTATGGCGTGAGCCGCCTGCTCCCTGCCGGCGCTCTGAAAAACGCCCACGATCTCCGTTTTCCTGCTGGGATTTATGGATTGAAAGGTCTTATCCGACTTCAGGCGCTCGGAACCGATCCGGAGATCATACTCGCGGCCTAGTCGAGACTGCACAAGCGCCAGCGCTTCCGCCTGACCGGCGCGGTTGGGTTCCCGGCTGAAATCCAGCACAGGTTCATTTTTGAATTCCGTTGGCATGAGGGTCCCTCCCTTGAACGATTAGGCTGATTTTAACAGATCCGGGGATGCAAAGGCATGGGAACGGTGATCCGGAAGCGATACGAATTTGGAGTCTAGCGGATTGATGCGGAATCCTTCTCCTGATATCCTAGTGTCAACTCAAATACCAAAGGAGAGGATACCAATGCGCTTAAGGAAAACTCTTGCATGGATGATTTGTATTCTTTTCGTCGTATCGGTTTTCGCCCAGGGAACGAGAGGCAAGGCAGAGCTGAAAGCGGGAGCCGGCAGCATCACCGTTGACTACGGCCAGCCGGCACTCAAAGGGCGGGATATGCTGTCCAAGCTGGAGGTGGGACAGTCCTGGAGGATGGGGTCCAACCAGGCGACCGTGATCAATACTCCCGTCGACCTGTCCTTCGGATCTGTCAAGGTAGCCAAAGGGACTTACAGCCTGTTTCTCAACCGGACTGCCCCGGAGAAATACGAGCTTGTGTTTAATTCCCAGACGGGACAGTGGGGAATGCAGCACGATGCCTCCAAAGATGTCTACCGGGTCCCGCTCAAAAAGGACTCCCCATCAAATCCCGTGGAGGTTTTCCAGATCGAGCTGAAAAGCGCGCCTAAAGGCGGCGTTTTTGAGTTAAGCTGGGGAGCCACCAAACTGTCGACGGATTTCCAGTTTGCACAATGAGCGAAATCCTTGACTCTTCAAGCCTTCGGCAAGGCCGTTCGAAGGCTTGAAGGGCTCGGGGGATCCCTCCTTGAAAGCGCTGGAATTCAGGCGGAATTTTGCCTTTCGAGGCAGTTGACTCGACCGGAACGGAATGCTAGATTCGCACGCAGTTGCTTTCAATGGAGGTTCTCTTTGGCTTCTGTCCAGCTTAAAAAAACCGCGCTGAATGCGATTCACCGTCAGCTTGGAGCCCGGATGGTGGATTTTGCCGGATGGGATATGCCGGTACAGTATGCAGGACCGATGCCGGAGCACCTTGCAGTCAGAACGAAGGCCGGCATTTTTGACGTCAGTCACATGGGGGAAATTGAGGTCCTTGGCGCCAACGCCGAAGCGACGCTTCAGAAGCTCACCTGCAACGACGTAAGCCGCATCGCCGTTTCTCAGTGCCAATACACCGCTTTAACCAGCCCGCAGGGCACCTTTATCGACGACCTTCTCATCTATCGCAAGTCGCCCGACAGCTTCTTTTTGTGCGTCAACGCATCGAACCAGGACAAGGATTACGAATGGATACGGGGCAATGCGCTCCCGAACACGGAAGTGATCTTTCGAAGCAACGATTTTTCTCAGCTGGCCGTACAGGGGCCGCGCGCGCTGGAAATACTTCAACCGCTGACCGCGATCAGCCTGGCCGGCATGAAGTACTACTGGTTCGCCGAGGGGAAATTTGCCGGAGTGGACTCCATTGTTTCCCGCACCGGATACACCGGGGAAGATGGTTTCGAAATATATTGCGGCCCGGCGGAGACCGAAAAGGTCTGGGCCCGAATCATGGAGTCGGGCAAGCCCTTCGGGCTCGAACCCGCCGGTCTGGCAGCGCGCAACACGCTCCGGCTCGAAGCGGCGATGATGCTGTACGGCAACGATATCGATGATACCACCACAGTCCTCGAAGCCGGCCTGGGCTGGATCTGCAAGCCTGCAAAGGGGGATTTCCTCGGTCGCGACGTGCTTCTGCGGCAGCGCGACTCCGGAGTCAGGCGCTCCCTGGCGGGATTTGAAATGGTCGAACGCGGGATAGCCCGGGACCGCTATCCCGTCGAACTCGATGGCGCGCCAGCCAGCACGGTCACGAGCGGAAGCCCGGCTCCTTTTTTGAAGAAAAACATCGGATTGACATACCTTCCCGCGGATCGGGCAGCCGTGGGGACGGAATTCAAGGTGATCATTCGAGAAAAGGCGGCTCAAGCCAGGGTTGTTCGGACGCCTTTTTACAGGAGAGCATAGCCGGTTTAACTACCATTAACAGAAACCACGGAGGCGATCGATGTATCCCGAGGAAAATCTATACAGCAAAGACCACGAATGGATTTCGGTTCAGAAAGATATTGGGACCATCGGTATCACGGACTATGCCCAACACGAACTGGGCGATGTGGTGTACGTGGATCTGCCGGAGGTTGGCGACACCTTCGAGGCCAGCGAGCCCTTCGGCTCGGTCGAATCGGTCAAAGCCGTCTCGGAGGTTTTTTGTCCTGTAAGCGGCGAAGTGATGGAGGTCAATTCGAAGCTGGAAGAAAGCCCCGAATTGATCAATGAATCGCCCCACCAGAAGGCCTGGATGATCAGGATTCGCCTCAACAACCCGGAAGAGCTCAAGGAACTCCTCAGCTCGGAGGAATACGAGGAGTATCTCGAAGAACAGTCGGGCGAGTAACCATGGGAACGGGATCCGCAGACAGGCGAATCCGGCATCTGCGGATTCCGCTCCCCGCAGGTCTTTGGCTTCCGTCGATCGACGGATTGAGTGTGGGGGAGTCAGGATTCACAATGCTTCAAGGGAACACAATCCAAAATCAGCCGGGCCGAAGGAGGTCGATCTGGGTATGGCCGAGGATGTGAGTGTTGAAGAGGAAGATGCGAAACGCAAGGGCACCTGGAAAAAGGCTGCAAAGGTTTCCCTGGGCGTGCTGGGAGGCCTGTCGCTGCTGATGGGATACATCAGCGCCGCGGGGATGCAGGAATCCGAGCGTGAAGTTGCGGCGCGCAAGCCCATTGATGATTTCTTCGCGGCTTTTAACGCCCGCGACCTGGAGGGCGGCCGAAGAACACTTCATTACCCCCACATCCAGATTGCAGGGAATGAACTGAGCATTCTGAACGATCCGGAATCCTTTCAGATCGATTTCCAGTCGCTCGCCGCGGAAGGGTGGACGCATACCACCCTGGACTCCTGCGAAATGAGGCAAAGCTGCGACGAGAAGGTTCACTTCGAGGTTCAGCTCAGCATGCACAAGGCCGATAATGCCCGCTATGCAACCTATCAGGCGCTTTGGATCGTGACCCAAATCGACGGGATCTGGGGCATCCAATGCCGCTCCATCTTTCCCAGCAGCACCCGATCCTCCTGACCGGCACAGACGTCCGGCAATTTCGGGCCCGCGCCATTCGAGAACCTGCCCTGACAAGGGGTTGTCTTCACAGTGGAACCGCCGACTGCAAACTTGCGATTTGCAGCCGGCTTTTGGGCGAGACCTGCGGCGCTGGTTTCAAGGAATCCGGCGACGCATCCTGCCGCAAAGAAACTTAGAGGTTTTGAAGGGCTTCGACATATTCGTGAAAATCGCCGTGCCGAGGGAAAATGCTTTCAAACAGCCGCGGCGCGATGCGCAGAGTATCTTCAAGGGTCAGGCAATATTGCATTTCACCGAAGCGGCTTCGGAATTCCGCAACATCACCCGCCACGTTTCTCTTCTGCAGAATCACATCGGCAATAAAGCGGGCAAGCTCCTCAAAGTCCGGCTCTTTCATTCCGAACCGGGTCATTTCCTGCACGCCCATGCGAATTCCACTGGGGTGGTAAAAAGTTTCGTCCTTCGGCAGCGCCTGGTAATTGGTGATGATGTTGTTGGATTCCAACCTCGATGCAATTTCCTTCGCATCCCCGAAGGCTTGCACCCGAAGGATCACCTGATGCGTATGCGTGTACCCTTCGGCTTCCCCGCCCTCCACAGGAACGCCCCGGGATGCGCAGGCTTTGGCAAAGGCGCGCGCGTTGGACAGCACCTGCTTCTGATAGGAATTTTTATAAGCATTCATCTCGATCGTGGCAGCCAGCATTGCCAGTTGTGTGCCCAGGTGATGATTGCTGGTTGATCCGGGAAACGTCCGGGCGACAATTTCTGTCCAAAGCTTGCGGAAAGGCCCGTCTTCAGGCATTTTCGCGACGATGATTCCCCGCTGAGGACCGAAAAACGTCTTGTGCGTCGACCCGGTCACAATGCTTGCCCCTTCTGCCAGAGGATCCTGGAACAGAGAGCCCAGAATTCCCAGCACATGAGCGCCGTCGTACATCACAAGCGGGGCATAATCCGGAATGCCGTCGAGGAAAGACCAAGCCTGCCGGATGGGCTCCGGATGCAGAAACATGCTTTTCCCGAAAACAATCAGCGACGGCCGGTGCCTGTCCATGAGCTCGATCATCCTCTGCGCATCAAGCCTGTAAGGATTTTTTTCATCGACGGGGAAATTGACGATGTGATCCTCGGCAAAGTTGAAGAGCGCGCCATAGGGCTGCGCCGAAAGATGCCCGCCAAAATTGAGATGGTTGTTCATGACGCATGTCAGGCGCCCCGTGGAACCCAGAGCGGGAAATCCTTTGGGGTTCGACGACAGGAATTTCACAAATCCTTTGAAGACAATTTCATTGGCCATCTGGCCGCTCACAGGTCTCGTCTCGACCTCGTTTCCACCGATGAATTCCGCGAATTCGGACTTCAGACGCTGCTCCACTTCGTAAATGAAATCTGCCCCCTGGTAGTAGTAGACCTGATCTCCCTTAAGCACGCCGGTCCCAGCAAGCGAGTCGATTTCCCGCTTAAGCGCGGTCTTGTGTTCGGCGTAACGGCCGGAGGGATCGCTTATTTCGCAAAGCTTTACAAATAAAGAAGGCGTGTTCTCGGAAGGTATAAGGTTCAGGCACTTTCTCTGGCGCCAGTGATTATTGCCCGATATTTTTTCCGCAAGGTCGCTTAGTTTCTGTTCCAGTGAATTCATGTGGTTTCTCCATGTTCCGGGACTGCAAATTTACGGATTGGGATTCACACTGCGAAGTTTTTCGGCGACAACAGCTATATCCGAACGGCTGGACAAGTCAAGGACGGGGCTGTGGAATGTCAGCACCCTGTACCGCTCCCCGAGGGCGTCCATGGAATACTGGATCGCGTCGGTCAGTTCCAGTTCCCCACGGACCGACGGGCGGATGCTGAGACATGCCTCAAAAATCGCCGGCGAAAAGACCCAGCAATTCATGCTGACAAGGATGGGGGAACCCAGATCACGGATCGTTTTTTCGTCCGGCTTTTCATAGATGCGCTTTAGGCAGCCTTGATCGTCGGCTTGGGCCACGGCAAACTTCAGCACCCGGTCTTCGGGTATGTTGCTTTCGGAGACCAATCGGTCGCGGTCAAAGAGGGCGACGCCCGCCTGACCCAGCTCCCTCAATGCGCCGAGAGCCGTCGCAGGATAATAGTTGTCCGAATTGATCGTCAGAAAGTGCTCCCGGCCGGCAAATTCCCTTGCCGCCAGAACCGCGTCTGCCGTACCGAGAGGCTTTTTCTGGACAGCGAAATGAATTCGGACGCGTTTGGGAGGCGACTGCATCCCATAATAGTCGCGCATGGATTGATGCTCCGGGCCTATGACCAGGGACACATCGGAGTAGCCCGCATCCGCAAGGCCGCTCAAAACATAATCCAGAAATGGCCGGCCAATCGGAATCATGGCCTTGATACCGGCTCCCGCAATCTCGATCTGGTCGCGGCTCAGCACGGCGGATTCGTCGGGCTTCCGCATCCGAGTCCCCAGTCCGCGGGCCATGATAACAGCCTTTGTGACTCGATCCATGTCCGTCACCTCAGGATGATCATACAACGGAAATAGCAGATGCAGCCGCAAATCTCTGCGAAAAGGATCCAAAATCTCAGGTTCCCGTATGGGCTGCATCCGTTGTATGCTTGAAGGATCAATGATGCGAGTTTCCTTTCCTTTGAATGAACAGGATCGGGAAGCTTGAAGCTAAAAAGCGGCAATTGCTGTTCCCGCTTCTGTAGTCCGGCTTACCGACTGCCACAATGGACAATGTCATGGCCTTTCGCATGGAGGCAAGCGTGGAGCTTCAGGCTGTGGGAATGAAGACAATCGAATCCGCCGGCCTGGATTTCTGGATGGCCAGCGTGATACAGGAGTGCGACCGCGTGCAGAACGAGCTCGCGCCTGATCCCATCCATGACCTGCGCGTCGCGCTCAGACGCTGCCGGTCCATGGCCGACGGATACATGGCTTTCGATCCGAATCCCGCCTGGAAACAAATGAAGGATGAAGGGCGTAGGCTTTTTCAGCAGCTTGGCGCCTTGCGCGATACCCAGGTCATGCTGGCGTGGAACGAAAAACTTGCGCCATCGGCAGATGCTGCTTTCCTTGCTTTGAACCGTCATCTCAAATATGAGGAGGACCATCTCAAGGAAGGCGCGTCGGATGCCGTTCGGCGCTTCAACCGGAAAAAGTGGCTTGCATGGACGAAGCTGCTTGGCAGGCAAACACTGAGAATGCCTGCGGGATGCCTAACGTTCCATCACCTGGCCCTGGAACGCTGGTCCGAGGTGCATCATCTGCATCGACAGGCTCTGCGCAACCGGAGCCGTATCGGCTATCACAGGCTCAGAATCGGTCTTAAGAAATTTCGCTATACCATTGAGAATTTTCTACCGGCCCTCCACAGCCTCTGGGGTCCGGACCTGAAAGAGCTTCAGGATCTTCTGGGTGAAGTGCATGACCTGGACGTGCTGTGGCGAACCGCCGTCTTCATCAAAGCCTTTCCCGGCGACACAGCCCGTCTCGAGTGGAGACAGAGGATTGAGGATGAGCGATCCCGGCGGCTCCAAAGCTATCACACAAGAATGACGGGCAAAGCATCCCTGCTATCCGCGTGGCGGTCGGGCCTTCCGGCCGAGGACCTTATCCAGCCCGCTTTACTGGCCCGCATCGGAAGCTGGGCTGCGTATCGGGATCCGGATTCCGCCGGCTCGAAGCACGTGGCAAGACTCGCTTTGCAGCTCTATGACGGACTGGATTCGCTGGGCCTGATCCCCGAGGGCGTCCTCCCGGACGCGCGTTTCCTACTGAACGCAGCAGCTCTGGCGCACAATGTCGGAATAACCCGGGCGCGCAAAAATCACCAGGTCCACTCCTATCGCATGATCCGCAAGCTCAAGCCTCAAACGGGCTGCGATGCCGAGTGCCTCCGGCATATGGCTCTCGTCGCCCGCTTCCATCGCGGCTCACTTCCCCGCCCCGCGCAGAAAGCTTTTGCCGGGATGTCCGAAGACGTGAAAAGCCTGGTCTTTACGCTCTGCGGCATTTTGAGGCTGGCAAGCTCTTTCGATGTCACCCCTCAAGGGCGCATCAACCGGCTTGAATTGAAGCGCGAAGGCGACGTCCTGATCCTCACAGCCCCGGGATATTCCGGCAGCGACAGAATGGCCGAAAAGCTCGCTGCCGGCCGCCATCTGCTCGAGAGTTCCCTCCGGCTGCCCATCCTGATCTGCTGAAGATTTTTCCCTGCCCGTGCGCCGTTCCCATGCGATTCTCCCCTATGTAGCAGCTTCTCCTGCACCAGGAGAATGCGGATTTTAGCCAATCATCCGATAATGCATGGCCTCAGCCGCAGTTTGGAAAATACAATTCCATTTAAGTTGATATGTGATTTAATATTCAAATAGCCGAACCGGAGGACTCATCGATGAAACAAACCTGCTCGCGACGCACCGTGCTGGGAATGGGACTGGGCTCCGTGGTTTTAGGAGCCTGCAGCCGGGCAATTTCCGCAATAAGAACAAAACCTGAAAAAACCCATCAAGAGGTAAAACGTATGCCTGATATGAGCGAATGGAATCGTTATGGTGAGGAACTGGAGAAACTGCTGCGACTGCGCACGTCGCCTGTCGCGGTAAAGATGCTCGAAAAGGAGGGAGACATTCCGAAAGAGGCCATTCGGCCCAAAAAAGATCGCGGCCACCACCTCGCGCAATGCCAGGCATTCGCCCTGTCGCGCCGCGAGGGAACCACCGTAGCCATGTTGAAAGAAGATCACTGGTGCCCGACAGCCCTCATGGCCTATGGATTGGTCAAACAGTCGGAGGATGTATCAAAATGGAGCCATCCGTACACATGCTTTGAACAAGGGAAATATGTCGGCATTGTCACGGCTCCCCTGAGGAGCGCCACGTTCCAGCCCGACGCCGTCATCATGTACTCCAATACTTCACAGTTGAGGGGCCTTCTGATGTCCTTGAAGGTCCAAGACGTTCCGCTGGTGAATGGGCATTTCTTCCCTCCCTCCTGCTCCTGGGCTGTCTACAATCCGATGACAACCGGCCGATACTGGATCGTGCTTCCGGATCCCGGCGAATATGAGCGGGCGCTCACAGGGGAAGATGAAATAATGTTCTCGATCCCGCCCGGCAGGATGGAATCACTCATGGCCAGCCTGAGAGAGAGTTCGAAGGGATACTTCGGCTATCTGAACCATCATATGTTCATGATGCCCGATTTCCCGCAGCCGGAACTCTATAAGCGCATGTTCAAGCAATGGGGACTGGATACCAAGTAGGATGCAACGGATGATGCTTCGTGATTATTCCGATAGGCGTGCCTGTTTCCTTCAACTCCAACTTGGCGGAGACCGGAATTTCTGCTACCTGATCGGAGACCTGCAAAGCGGAGAAGCGGCTGCAGTGGACCCCGGCTTCAAGGCCGGGCAGTTTGCCGCGGCAGCCGCCGACCGCGGTCTCACGATTCGGAGAATTCTACTGACTCACGGGCATTCCGATCATGGGGATGAGGCCGGCAAGCTGGCCCGGATCACGGGCGCTGCGATATATGCCGGCCGAGGCGAAAAGGTTCCGGGCGCCCTAGCGGTGGATGATGGAGACAGGCTAAGTCTAGGCAGGAAAACGATTACGGTCTATCACACACCCGGCCATACGCCCGGCCATGCCTGTTATCTATTCGAAAAGAAGCTGATAACCGGAGATCTGCTTTTTTGCGGAAAGGTGGGAGGGACCGGGCGTCATTTCCCCGGGTCCTCTCCGGAAGCCGAATGGGAATCTCTGCGGCGCATCATGAAGCTGTCCGACGATATTCAAATTTTCCCCGGACACGATTATTACGGCGGGCAGGGCGCCATGCAGAGCTCAACGCTGGGCTATGAAAAACTCAACAACCCCTTCCTGCTCTGCAAAAGCTTCAAAGCCTTCCTTCACCTCAAAGACACCTGGGATTCCTACAAGGCTGCCCATGGGATACGCTGAATCAGGAAGCGCTTAGGGTTATGAACTGCCCGGCCATATAACTGCATACATCGGATGCTAGAAACGCCACAACAGGAGCGACATCATCGGGCGTGCACAACCGGCCCAAGGCGGAGTTCCTCGCCGGCCAGACAAAAAGCGATGCGCCTTCCGTAGCCCGTCGGGCTGGCTGAATCCGTAACCAGGACGATTTTCCCTTTCAGTCGAAGATCCATTCCTCCATCCTCTCCCTCCGAGCACTGAATCTCAGCGTCCCGGCTGCCGCGGGGATTCCAGCAGGGCCTCCAATTTTCCCATCACGGCTTCAGCCGGTTCCTGGATCGACAGGTCGACCGAATCCGAAGCCGGCGTGGATTCAGGATTGATCTCCACTGTAAAAGCTCCATTCCTCTGTGCCTGACCGGCAAGGCCGGCTGCGGGATAGACCAGCGCAGATGTCCCGACAGCCATAAAGACATCGCAGTCCAGCGCGGCGGTGGATTGGCCGAGTGTATCAGGATCGATGCTCTCCCCGAACCAGACCACACCGGGCCTTAGGAGCCCTCCGCAATACGGACAGGATGGTGGTATGCCGGGAAGCGGAACGGCGTCGTATACCCACCGCCGAGGGGAAGATGCACAGTTATTCCAGCAGAAAACCTCCCAGATCGATCCATGAAAGCGGATCACATTTTCGGTCCCGGCCTTCTCATGCAGGCCGTCCACGTTCTGAGTGATCAGAGTAAATCCGGAATAGCGTTTGCTCCAGATCGACAGAATACGGTGCGCCGCGTTGGGCCGGCATTTGGAGATCAATCCCCGCCGCCAATCGTACCACTCCCAAACAAGTTGGGGATTGGACTGAAAGGCCTCGGGCGTCGCCAGTTCCATCGGCGAATACGATTTCCAGAGTCCCTCCTCGCCCCGGAATGTCGGCACGCCGCTGGCAGCCGACACGCCGGCTCCCGTGAGCACGGTTATTTTCGACGCATTTTGAATGCGTCGGGCAAGCGGAACAAGAAGATCAGCAGGCTGCATGCCGCCAGGCTCCCTTTCTCCACAAACACGAAACACCCGAAGCCCTCGAATCGTCCCTCCCGTTCAGACAGGCATTCCGTTTGAAAAATCTTTCAGGCGGGGACCGTCGAACAGAACCCTGCCCTCACTGCATCAGAAAAGTATGGATTCGATCCCTCTTGTCACTGCGCTGTAAATTCAATGTCCGCCCGCGCCGTCGCAACTTGAGAAGAGGCGTTATCGGTGGTCTCTATCACAAGGCTATATTTGCCGGGCTCGATATCCGGAAAATTCATCGAGAACCCGATGGCGGCTTCCGATTTATTGGCCAGAGAAAGATTGTTGTTCAGAGAGAGGGGCGGCAAAGCCACCTCTTTACCTTTTTCGCTTATCAGCCTGGCCTTTGCCGTCAAATCCCACTGACCGCTGCCCGCGATGCTGTATATTTTAAACATGACGGGGATCGCAGACCCGACCTTGAGCCTGTTATCCACACTCGGAGTGATCTGCATGCCGGCATAGAGCAAAGGATCGCTGTCATCCAGCAATTTGGCCTGGAGGTTCTGTATTAGGCCGGGCAAGCGCGATAAATTTTCCGCCAGAATGAGGCTGCTGGCGGCAAATCCGCGCTCCGGCGGGACAGGCACTTCCAGAAACTGCTCGGTCGATCCAAGGTTGTTCGCTTCGTCCGAAGTGGCCAGCTTCAGACGGTATTTCCCCGGGCGCAGCCTGAAGTAATTGCGGTAGTTCAGATTTGCCTGGCGGAAATCCTGCTCTTTTTCCTTGTCGAATGCGAAGTGGATGGTTTCGCTGAAGCGGGCAGAAACGCTGCCGTCTTCCGCATAGGCCACGCCCATGACATTGAGGTCGCAGGTTGACTGGCCGCCCTTCTTCTTGACTTCCGCCTTTTCGGCGCGGATTTTTGCCAGCACCAAAACCCTTGCCATGCGGGGCGAATCGTAGAAATACGCCGGTCGAAAAACAAGGGGCAGCTGGGTTGCCGGCTCGGGTGCGGCCAGGGCATTCAGAAGCGTCTTCTCTTGTTTGGAGCTGGCCAATGCATCAATGGGACGCCTGTCCAGATAGCCTTTCCGGTATCTCAACTTCACTCCCTTCAAACCGGTCTTGACCTCGAGTTTCCTGAAAGCGCCGTCGTGTTTCGGATTGTTGGATTGAAAACCCAGGATGTAATAGTTGCTCAACTGCTGGTCCAGCTTGTCAAGCTCGACGTCGTAGTCGTTGGTATTATAAATGGATAATCCGCCCGTGTCGGACGCCAGAGATTTGAGCAGACTCATGGATGAGTTGTCCGCCCAGGGATTCATGTTGTTTGGATTCCTGGAATCCGGGAAGACGGAGCTGTCCGGGTAGCTGCTCATGTTGCTGTCCGGATATCCCCGGGTACTGCTGCCTGCATAGCCCCCGGTATTGCTGCCGGAAGCCCCGCTCGTTCCGCCGCTTGTGCCGCTGCCCGCACCACTGCTGCTTCCGCTGCCTGCACCGGCGCCCGTACCCCCGCCGGTTCCTCCACCCGTTCCGCCACTGGTTCCCCCGCCGGTGCCGCCGCCGGTGCCGCCACCTGTTCCGCCGCCTTGCTGCTGAAACATCGAATGGCCCAAAAAGCTCCGGCTCCCGGATCCCAAGCCCCATGAAAGCGCGGAAAATCCCCTTGATGAGGAAGCCGGTTGGGCTGATTCCTTGAGCGCAAAAGCTGTGGGATTCTTTTCAGGCTTGCGAAGCTCTCCGATGATGCGCGAATCCAATCCGGCCGGGTCAATGGTGTAGAAAACCACATTGGATCTCTTCGCGGAATTCAGAGTGCTTTTGTAGAGTGTGTCGACAATATCGGCGCTGAAATATCCGGATTCGGAAAAAAGCAGCACGGATTTTGAGCCCTTGAGATGCTCGATAGACAGATTGAGCGAGTGAAGGGCGCGGAGCAGATTCCCCAATTTGTATCCCTTCGTCGAGGATGGCTCGTCCTGCATCGGCCAGGTTCCCGCACCTCGCCGCGTTTCCGTCGACAGGCGCGGATCCGGCGACAGGTCGGCGCTGGACACCGCCGGCTGGGCTATGGCCTTTAAAATATCCTCGGGCTCGCGGGTGAAGTTCTGCAGAATTTTCAGCGAATTATCGTACGAAGCCACTGCAAACAAATCCTGGGGCCTCATGTGCTCCCTGATGAACCTCTCGGCTGAATCGCGCGAACGCTTGATATGCGCCGGTGTGATTGTGCTGTCGTCGAAAATGATCAGCACGGTCTTTCCCCTTTGCAGGTCGTCCTCTTCCATGGCAGCGAGGCTTGGAGAATTGCCCGGCTCCGCCGTAACTTCGTCGAAGCTGATAATTTCCTGCTCCTTCCCGTCTTCGTAAAGCCGGAAATTTTCCTTCTTGAGGCTGGGCACCGGCTTGCCCTTTTTGTCCAGCACGATCACTTCAGCCGTCACCAGCTCGACATCCACGCGCAGACTGAAGGACCGCCCGGACTGGGCAGCCGCCTGCCGCCCCGCCGGGTCCCGGGAATCGGGAGAGATAACAATTCCGCAAAAGCATAGACATCCAAGAAGAATTCGCACGACCCGGATTTTGCCTGCCTTGTTGACGGACATAATCCTCCTTATGATCCGAGATTCGAAATTCGAGATTTAGAATCTGAATCCTCATGGGATTTCAACAGCCTTGGTAACAGAACCTATTTTGCCCTGAGTGCTTTCACGCACCACAGCCTTGATCTTGTAACGGCCCAACGGGAGCTTGAGTTGCACCCTGGAAGTAATGCCCTGATCCAGGAGGCTGGCGTAGCTTGTCTCCAGCAGCCGGAACTCGATGGATTTTTCCACGCCATCGATGTAGCGGTCATTTTCATCAAAAGCCACCAGGACCATGCTGATCAGGTTTTTGCGCCTGGCGTCCTCGTCCAGGAAATGAAGGCCGCGTATGCTGATATTCGTCAGGAATGAGACTCCGTATGTCGAATCATCCTCCTGGTAATAGTTGTATGCAAGGTTGAGGGGGATCTCATTGAGATTGCCGGGGGCCTGCAGGGCTTCCAGGATATCTTCCTTTTTCCGTCTTTCAAAAGTCAGTTCCTCTTTGGGGGCGTAGTATCCCTTACGATACGAAAGCTCCAGACCCGGACGGGATACTTCCAGTTTGATGCGGCGGTACCGGCCATCTGCTTTTTGCGAAGGCATGGCGTAGGTCAGGACATAATAAGCGGATTGCCGGTGGACGATCTTTTGGAGTCCCTGATACAGGTCGTTATTGTTATGGAAAAAAAGCCCCCCCGTTTCGTTGGACATTTGAACCAGTGGATCCTCCTGCGCCAACTGGTCTTCCCGGTATAGAGACATTTTTTGCGCCGCAGTGGACGCATCGACGATGAATCGGTCGCTGGCCGAAGGGGCGTAAGCATCCAGTCCCCGGATGTCCACGCAGTTCATGACAACTCCCGAACGCAGCGCGAGGTCGACAACTTCCTGGAGTTGGAAGGATACCGGGGATCGGCTATCAGACAAAAAACCGTCGGAAAACAGAACGAGACTCTTGGTGGCCTCGAAATGTCTCAACGACCGCAAGTGCTTCCGGATGGTGTCCAGCAGGTTGTACGTCCGGTACTCAGATTCCTGGGTCCGCCTGGAAGCCTCCATCTGCACATGATTTTGGGCCATCTGCAAAATTCTTTGCTTTTCCTCCTCTGTTTCGCCGGTATCCAGGTTCAGGCATTGAATGGTCTCCGCAACCGCCACTTGAAGCGAGGGATCCTGGCCTTCGATGGATTCGCCCCACGTTTGGCGATCCGAGATTCTTTGCGCCTGCAGATCGACAAGCTCGGGGCAATCCGACTGCATGGCCACGGCAAGATTCAGCTTCCCAAAAATTTCGTCGATTTCCTCCAGGAGCCTCTGCTTGTCGTCGGAGAACGGGTATCGCACACGCCCGGAACCCGACAGTATCGTTACCTGGTCCATGGGGCCAAGGTCATTCCCCACAAAATTGGTTACGGCCTGGATCATTCGGGCATAGCGATCGTTCGAATTTACCGTGGCATCATCAATTACCAGAGAGATCAGCCTGGGACGGCTGGAGCCCGGAGTTTTTCCGGTTTGGGCGGAAGGCCTTTCCTGGATTTTCGCCTCCTCTATCAACGCCGGATTGTAGGATTCCATGGAGAAAGTCTGAATGGCCTGCGGCTTCCCCTCCTCAAACACCTTGAAATCGCTCGCGGTCAGGTCGGTTACGGGGTTCCCGTTTTTATCAGCAACTGTAACGTTGACTACGATGACATTTACGGGAACCTTGAACGTGGTCTGGGCCTTTTCTGCTTCTTCCTTTTGGCCTTTCTTGTTCTTATTCTGAGCTGCAAGTTGAGAGCAGGAAAGCGCCAGGAACAAAACAATGATTTGATATCGCTTGAACAATGTCTTCGGCCTCGTCGGAGTTCGTTTGGCGGCGGAGAAATCAGCGATGATGCCTTGTATGTAACAAAATCATACCAGCAAAGACCCCGGTCATAAAGAAAATCGGTGAGGGAAAGAGGCCATTCCCGAACTACAGACAAAAAAACGCCACGGATTTCACAGGTTGCAGGCGTGAAATTCGTGGCGTTTCTGCAGAACGGTTAGCCGAGTTTGCCTTTGGTTTGCAGCAAATCGGCGACCTTTTTCAATCCCATCTTTTCGAGGGTGGCTCTCGTCGGATAGCCGTTGTCCGGATTGAAGCCCTCGAATTTGTAGAACCGGGTCTTGAAATCCTCGACCTTGGCCCGATCCAGTGTACGGCCGGCGCCTGTGCCGTATTCCCACTTGCCGTTTTCGTACATCGGCAGGTGCGCTCCCCTGGATTTCTGGGTGTAGAGGTAATCCGGGAACACCTCCATATCCCGGTGCCTGCCCTGAAGCACCCAGATAGACCGGTCCAGAGTGTAGATCTTGTGCCCGATCTCCATGTAGTCTGCGAAGGTCAGGTTCTTTCCCGTGATGGCATTCCAGAATTTGGGCTCCGCCTTGGGTGTCGGGCCGCGCCTGTCGGCCGTGTTATTCGTGATGCACATCGGCCAGCGCCAGCCGCAAAAGCCGCCGGATCCGATCCAGAATTTTTCATAGTGCTTGACCCAGGCGACCTGCTTGACCTTGGAGTCCGAATAAATCCCCGTGGGACCGTCGCTGTAGTCCACCATAAAGACGTCGCCATTGTAGGGTTCCATCGCATCGGTATACAGCTTGGCGGCCTCCTCGGCAGTCAGGTAAGGATCACCCGAATTAGCCATCCAATAGAGAGGATAGTTGGCCATCATATGCAGCATGAGATCCCGTTCTCCCAGAAGAGAGCCGAATCCCCATTCCGCCTCGATCCTTGCGTCATAATGATCGGCAGTGCCCCAATAGGGCAGAGGCAGCACGCCGCTTGCGACATCCTCTTTGTACAGTCCGTATTTTTCCGCAAATCTGGCGCAGCCTTCGGCCAGCTCCTTGCCGAGACCCTGGCGCAGGGATATCTGTCTCATGAGCATGTCGGCAAAGCCCATAGTGTTGGACTGATCCATCGGAAGATCGCATTCGATCTGCTTTCCCTTACCCAGGAGCCCTCTTTTGTAGAGCGACTGAATGTAGCTCTGAAGAGGCATGAACTGCCAGTGACCCAGCCCCCATTTCTGCATTAGATCGTTTGCCTGTCGGGAAAGTTTCTGAGTGCCCTGGACACGGACTGCCATGGTGCCGGCGCAGACCGATTCGTTGCTCTCGCCGCTTGCCAGACGCATGCGGCAGCCCCTGGGACAAGAGGCGCAGGCCGCTGCGCGCGCAGGAACGAGCGGGAGCTGGCCGTTGAGCACATTGCCTCCGCTGGGCCGTCCGCTGATGAGCATGTATCCCCGTTGTGCAAACCTCTCGGGCTCCCTCGGATTATCCACATCCCATTGAAACTGACGGAACCAAAGCCTGGCATCCATGTAAGCCTTGGGATCCGCAATGGGAACGCCTCCCGTGCCGATCGCGCTGATCGCTTTGAGCTTCTTGGAGCCGAAAACTCCACCGAAGCCGCACAACGCTGCCTGAGATCCCGGTCCGTGCAGCAGACAGCCGAGCCGGCTCAGGTTTTCTCCCGCCGGTCCGCAGCAGACAACCGCCGGAATCTGCGTGGTATAGCCTGCGTTCAGATCCGCCCACTCGCCGTATTTCAAGCTGGGGATGACACGCCTGGAGATTTCCTCCTGTGTGTCCCAAGTATCCATGCCCCACACCCCATCGGCGCTTTCGATCGTGACCTTGTCGTTGACGATATTGATCCAAACAGGTTTGTCGGAGGCGCCTTCAACCGCTATTCCGTCCCAGCCCGCGAATTTCAGCTGGGCGGTAAAGCGTCCACCGAAGTTGCTGTGACCGAACCACTCGACAGGGTAAAGCATGGGCCCCAGGCCCTGCACTTCGGAGCGCCCGGAAGCGGGCATGAATGTTCCAGAGAACGGAGTGGCCATGATGATCACGACATTCCTGGGATCAAACGCCGGGAAAGGCAGTTGATCTCCGACCAGGTCGAAGAAAAGCGCGGATCCTATGCCGTGGCCTCCGCCGAACTCCTCATACTTCGCCGTATCGATCGTGCTGATGGTCTTTGTGGTAAGGTTGACCCTTAGGATTTTGCCCGTATATCCACCTGTCATAATTCCTCCCTATTCCTTGGGCTTAGCCGTCTGCGGTTTCTTTGCTTTCGCCTGCGCTGCCAGTAAAGGTGGCACAATTGTTGCATTGTCAACCAGACCAAGGTTCAAATAGTGTTCGTTCCTCAAGCTCACATCGTAGCCTTCCGTCTCTTTCTGGTTGGGCGCTTCGGTAACGAACTTGATGGCCTTCATCGGGCAGGCTTCCACACAAGCCTGCTTGCCTCCGGGGCCGCCCTTTTCATTCCAGTACGGCGTGTCGAGGCACAGATCGCATTTTGAGGATTTTTTTGTGATGTGATTCCAAACGGTCCGGTGGGGCTGCTGCGGGCAGGCGCCCAGGCAGGTCTTGCAGCCTATGCACTTTTTGGCATCGATTCTCCGAACATTGCCATTTGCGGTATCCACATAGGCAGCTCCGACCGGGCACTGGTCCACACAAACCGGCATCTTGCATTGACGGCAGGGCGCCATCTTGAGGTCGGTGGGGAACTTCCCGAACGAGTCCTGGATTATCTGTATGCGCGCCAGCGAAAGATTCTGTGCTCCTTCGTGTACCATCGAACAGCTGAGCATGCAGGTCGTACATCCGATGCATTTCTTGCTGTCATAAACCAGATAACCCTTGGATACGGGGTAATCCGACTTGGGCGCCGGGGTTGGGGGATCGGGTGTTGCCACGGCCGCGGTGGCGGGATTGGCCGCTATAAGCGCATCCACCGCCACAACCGTTCCGCTGGAGACAAGAAAATCTCTTCGGGAGAATTTCTTTTTGGCAGCACCTTCTCCGTTTTCGGCTTTTTTGCCTTCAGGCATAGGCTTACTCCTTCGTGGTTGTGATTTTTGAATTCATTGCAGGGCAAAAACGCATAAATGTCTACCTACGACTTCGGTCATGAGGGAGGCATGTCAAATTATACCAGATAAAATTTAATTTCAACAAGAATCCAAGTAACGGATCCCAAGCGAGAACGGCGATATTTTCCGCATCGCGAAATGGGGTCCCGCCTGGAATAGCCGCACTTTGTGCGCCTGGTCTAAAATCAAAATTTTGAGAAACTTATGTCAACAGGCAGCTCCAGGATCCGTCGCATCCCCTCCGCATATCGATTGCCGTTGACACACGCTCGCGTTTTGTTACACATTGGAACCTGGATTTGCGAAAATGGCGCAATAATTTGAAAAACTTCGTCCCGCGGAAATCCTTTGTTTCGAACCGAGGTCAAAAATGACAGGTGGATATGCAGGCAAAATCTTGAGGGTAAATCTCACCAGAAGGGCGATCGGAACGATCGAAACTGAGAAGTATGAAGAATTCGGCGGCGCCCACGGCATAGGCGCAGCCATTTTCTTTGATCTTGTCGGCGACCAGCTTCCTTTCGACGCCTTCGATCCCAGGAATGTGGTAACGGTCATGACTTCACCTTTTTCGGGCACCTATGTGCCCGGTTCCGGCCGATGCGAAGTACAGGGACTCGCGCCCATGTATTACCCCATCGAATGGTATAGCCACAGCAACTGGGGAGGACGCTTTACGGCCCAATTGAAGTATGCGGGCTGGGACGGCATCGTGATCGAGGGAGCTTCCGACGAACCGGTCTGGATCAACATCGTCAACGACAAAGCCACGATCGAAAAGGCCGACGCCGGGTTGTGGGGGATGGATACCGCCGACGCCCAGGAGGAAATCTGCAGACGCGTCTTGCCCGGCGCCCGATACGGCGAATGGGCGGAGGTGGACAACGGGTATTCGACCCAGATCCCGGCAGTCGCCTGCATCGGGCTGGCCGGCGAAAACCGGAGCCGGATTGCCTCCATTGTCCACGGCGCGGGCAGCAGCGCCGCGCAGGGCGGATTCGGGGGCGTCTGGGGATCCAAAAAGCTGAAGGCAATCAGTGTTATCGGAACAGGGAGCGTGCCGATCGCGGATCCCAAGGCCCTCATGGACGCCAGGCTATGGTTCAACCAGTTCCAATGGAATGTGGACAAGCCCCTGGATCCCGTAATGGAATCAAGGTCCTTCATGCTTTTCAACGGCGCCCCGAGCGGAGGCAACACCCACAATTTAAGTATCCCGCTGGAACCGGCTCGCGCGGCCGCCTGCGTATCCTGTCCCAGGGGATGCCGCATGAGACTGGCCGGCGGCAAAAGCAATGAAGCGGTCTGCGCCGGCACCGTCGAATACATGAGTCTGGAAGGCCCCCGCATCGATAAGATGAAAGCGACCGATCTGCTGCACGCATACGGCATCAATCACTGGCATATCGCGGGTCCCAGGAACTATATCAACGCCTTGTACAAGATGGGAATCCTGGGACCGGGGAAAAAGATCGACTGCGACCTGCCCATGGAGCGGTTCAATACGCTGGAATTCACCGAAGCGCTCATGCGCAGGATAGCCAGGCGCGAAGGGATTGGGGATGCCTTGAGCGAAGGCCTTGCACGGGCGGCCGTGAAATGGGGCCGCTTCAAAGAAGATCTGTCCAGCGGCGTCCTGAACCTGCCCTACTGGGGCTCCGTGGAGCATTACGACCCCAGGGTTGAGGTGGACTGGGGATACGGATCTCTGCTCGGGGAGAGGGACATCATGATGCACACCTTCAACTATCCCCTGCACTGGATGCCCTCGGCCATGATGCGCACTGGAGTGGAACCTTATCTTTCCGCGGAAAAAGCGGTCGAAATGGCTTCCAATGCCATGATCCCGTATCAGGGCGACCCGTTCATGCTGGATTACGGTGAAGGCCCCACCGGCATCTATTCGGATCACAGGGTCAAACAAGTAGCATGGCACAGGCATTACCAAAGATTTTGGATAGACTCCACCGGCTTTTGCGGATGGCGCTGGCCGATGTTTTTCACCAACAACACCGTGAATAAGGCGGGAGCCACCCCTGAGGCCGAGCCCAGGTTCTATAATGCCGTCACAGGGAAAAACATCACCTTTGCGGACGGTATGGAGATCGGGCGCAAGATTTGGAACCTGAACAAGGCTATCTGGGTTCTTCAGGGAAGGCACCGGGATCAGGAGGTGTTCCCCGACTATATTTACGACAAACCGTCCCAGGCGCATATCATGCCTGCCTACGAGAACGGCAAGTGGAGCTATGCGGCAAATGCGGGCCGGAAATTGGACCGGGCCAAGTTTGAAGAATGGAAGACCCGGTTCTTCAAATTTGAGGGCTGGAATCCGGCCAACGGCTGGCCCAGGAGGGATACCCTGGAAAGCATGGGGTTGAAACGCGTCGCCGACACGCTCCAGAACAAAGGCAAATTGGGATAGCCCTAACTTCAAAAACGCCACGAATTCCGCGGATTGCAGCCGGGCAGGAGTTGCCGTAGAGGAAGCGCGGTTGACTCATCTGGCATACGCGCCCGAGATTGCCCAGGCGATGCTGCGCCGGCAACAGGCCGAGGCCGTCATCGCCGCCCGGCAGAAAATCGTCCAGGGCGCGGTCAGCATGGTGGACCTGGCGCTGAAGGACCTCGCCGAAAAACATGTCGTGCAGCTGGACGACGAACGGAAAGCCGCCATGGTCAGCAACCTGATGGTGGTGCTGTGCGGCGAATCCGAGGTTCATCCTGTCGTCAATACCGGCACGCTGTACGCTTGATATTGGACTTCAGGCGATGGACAACAGAAAGTCATTTTTACTGCGGATTGATCCGAAGCTGTGGGCCGAGCTGGAGGGTTGGGCCGCGGACGATTTGCGCAGCATCAACGGTCAGATCGAGTATCTGCTCAAGCAGGCTGTGCTCAAGCGAAAAGGAAGGCCGAACCGCGAAAATCCCGGGGAAGGTGAGTAGGAGCGGCTTGGAGCGGCCTTCCGCCCCCCCCCAAAAATCAGGGCTTACCTGGGAACGAATACCGTTACGGCCAGGCCTTCCTCCCAGCCAGATGGCGTCGCCTCGAGATGCGTCGCGGGCCGGTAGTACTTCTCCAGCTGGGCGTGGGGAAACTGACTCTGCATGAAGAATTTCTTCCGCAACACCACCGCGCGGAATTTTCTCTCCTCGAAAGCCTTGCGGATCTCATCCTTCAGCTTTTCGCCCGGCTCGCCCGGAGCAAGCCAAACATCATAGATCGCTCCCCAGAATGCCCATTCCTTTTTCCCTGCCAGCGTGGAAATCAGAGATTGCCGGCCACGTGAGAGCGCTTCTCGATGACAAGGCATTTCCAAGTCATATCCCGGGCGGCCCTTTCGGCGATCACACAGCCGGCGGGCCCCGCGCCCACTATAATCAGATCAAAATTGCCAAATTCCACAATGTTTCCATAAGATCCGCGCCAAAACAGCCGCACAATACACAAATTCCGCGAAACAATCGGTTCAAAGCGCTATACTAATTCACAGAACCAGCCTCCTGTCAATTTTTGGCTGGCTTTTCCGGATGCATCGCGTAGCGGATATATTTTAGCGGGATCCGTTTGTTTTATTTTTCGGGAAACGAACATCCCTGTCCGGATTCTACGGGTTCCTTGCTCCTGAATACCTTCCTGTCGGTCAACAAAGCTCGGTAAAATCCGAGGCTATTCAGGTCACAATACCTATATACCGGACCAGGCTCCGCCTGGGGCACATCAGAATCTACGAACATGAAAAAGGAGGATTTCAAAATGCCGATATACATAACGCTGTATCAATGGACAGAACAAGGTATCAAGAGCGTCAAGGACGCGCCCGCCCGCATTGAGGCCGCCACTAAAACTGCAGAAAAGACAGGCGGCAAATCCCTGGGCGTCTACCTCACAATGGGCGCATACGACCTGGTATCAATTTTCGATGCACCCAGTGATGAAGAAGCCTCCGCATTTTTGCTGGCACAGGGCATGCAGGGAAATGTCCGGTCCACGACGCTCCGGGCATTCACAAAAGAACAGTTCGCGGAAATTGTGAAGAAGCTGCCCTGATCCACAGATTTTCCTCAGTTTGCCAACGTTTGTCGGCGCCGGGCTGAGGCCGCAATTCATGCCCGGCTTGCTTCCGGTCCTGAATCCGGTCAAAATGACACTCGCGCGAAAGGAGATTTTTGTGACCAACGACGATCGGATTGCACAGCTTGAAAAGCAGTTAGAGTACCTGTCCAACCGTCTTGGAATAGCCGAGGACATTCTTGCGATAAGGAATCTTCAGCACAAGTACGGTTACTCTATGGACAAAGGCTTTTACGAGGCCGGTCTTGAACGCTGACTTACGCGGGCGAAAGCCGACCCTCGCCGAATAAATCAGCGTTTGTCAGCGCCTTTATCAGCGTTTCAAAATACGGAGCTGCCAAACTCTTTAAGTCCCCCGGCAGGGCTCGAGGGTCACCGATGAATTTGGACAGAAACGAAGGAAGGATTTATCGTGGTTGATTTACTGGCACAAAATCCGCTGCTGCTGCTTTTTACCGTGATCGGCATCGGCTACCTGATCGGCAATATCAATATATTCGGCTTCAAGCTGGGAGTAGCGGCGGTGCTTTTCACGGGAATATTTTTCGGTGCGATAGACCGCCGCCTGAGTCTGCCCGAACATATCTACATCATCGGGCTGGTTCTGTTTGTCTATGCGATCGGCCTCCAATCCGGCCACGGTTTTTTTGCCTCGTTCAGAAAGCGGGGGCTCCGTTTCAGCATCATCGCGTGCCTGCTTCTCTGCGCCGGCGCGGCAGCGGCGATCCTTATCCGCACTTTTATGGGCCTTTCGGCTCCCAGCGCGGCGGGACTTTTTTGCGGAGCCTTGACCAACACGCCGGCTCTGGCCGCAGCCGTGGAAACCGCCAAAAATCTGTCCGCAAACCTCCCGGCCGAAACCCGCGAGCTCTATGTCAACAGCCCGGTAGTTACCTACGGCTTGGCTTACCCGTTCGGAGTGTTCGGGGTGATCCTGTGGTTTTTCATCTTCAGCAGATTCGTGAAGATCGACCCTGCGAAAGAGGCAACGGAGGCGCACAGGGAATCCGCCAGAGAGGCCATCTTCAGCCGCACGTATAAAATCATTAACCCCGCAATCGTGGGGAAGACGGTGGAGGATGTGCTTGCGCCGGTCAAGGACTTTGGATTCGTCCTCAGCCGGATCAAGAAGGGAAACAGGACCGACATCGTGCAGTCTCAAACCGTACTCGAGCTGAATGACCTGATCGTTGCCGTGGGCGATGAGACCGCCATGAAGCGGGCGGAGCTGATATTCGGGGAGCAGGCCCAGGAGCACCTGGCCGAAGGACTGGGCGGCATCAGTTATCGGAGGATCTTCGTTTCGAAAAAGGCAGTGGCGGGAAAGGCGATCCGCGAGCTGAATCTTTCCAGCGAGATGCACGCCATCATTACCCGCCTGAGGCGGGGCGATGTCGATATCGTTCCCGGGCCGGACACCGTGCTGGAGATGGGCGACCGCATCCGCGTGCTCACGCAGCGGGATAATATGGACCGCGTCACCAAATTTTTCGGCGATTCGCTCAAATCGGTCTCCGAAACGGATTACCTATCGCTTTCGCTGGGAATAGTCCTCGGCGTTTTCCTGGGAATGATACCCATCCCCCTCCCGCACGGCCTGAATTTTAAACTCGGGTTCGCGGGCGGTCCGCTGATCGCCGGATTGATCCTGGGCCGGCTCGAACGCACGGGTCCGATCACCTGGGAGATGCCCTTTAACGCCAACCTGGTTCTGCGCCAGGTGGGTCTGGTATTTTTCCTGGCGGCGATCGGGACCAAGGCGGGCGACGGATTCGGCGCGACCTTCCAGACGGGCGGATGGGGATTGATCGGGGCCGCCGCAATCATTACGACTTTCGTGACGATACTCACCCTCCTGGTCGGCTACAAATTCCTCAAACTGCCGATGGCGGCCGTGATGGGACTGATGTCGGGCATCCAGACGCAACCGGCCTGCCTGGCCTATGCCAACCAGCAGACGGATAACGACCTGCCCAACATCTGGTACACCACGGTCTACCCGGCCGCGATGGTCGCCAAGATCATCCTCGCGCAGATCATCGTATCGATCCTGATCATGATCTAAGTGCCCCCCGGCAGAGCCGGAGGCTTTGCGGTTGTTGGCCCCTCAAAGGGGCTTGATCTCACCCGATGAAAAAATAATGGAAGCTTCATGCGCCATAGATAGCTTTGAGGCTTTTTGAACGGCAAAATGTCGAAGCCCTTCTGCGGTTCGACATTCGAAATTCGACATTCATTATTTCTCTGGCTGCGGTCAGAACACCGGTGAAAAGGCATACTCCAGTATCTGTCAAACGGACACTGCCTCACGGGCAGAGCCGATGGGGGTCTCCATGAATTGGGAGGGAGGCCCGCCAGGCCGCAAGACATAAAGGCCGAACCGGAGTCACGGGAGATTCCTCAGGCCGGGAGAGCGGTCTTCCGGATCCACTCGATCCGTTGCAGCAATGGCGGATGCGAGTAGTGCAGGAAGACGAATAGAGGATGCGGCGTCAGGTTCGAGAGGTTTTTAACAGACATCTTTTTCAGCGCCGAGACCATCTCTTCGGCATTATCCACCGTCCGGGCAGCGAAGGAGTCCGCTTCCCTTTCATGCTTGCGCGAGAAGGCGTTGAGAAGGATCGACAGGACGAAAGACAGGGGTTCGTACAGGAGGCCGAAAAACACCAGGCTGCCGTACACCGAAAAGCCCCCCATGTAAAAAGCATCGAAAAGCCCCGCGTTGTTCAGGAACAAAGACAGCAAAAAAAACACGATTCCCGCGTGTACGATTCCAATACCGATGCCCTGAATAACATGTTTTTTCTTCTGATGTCCGATTTCATGAGCCAGCACGGCAACGAGTTCCGCGGACGTGTGCTGTTCAATCAGCGTATCGTACAGGGCAATCCTTCGGTTCCGGCCGAAACCTGTGAAAAAAGCATTGGCCTTGCTGGAGCGCTTGGACCCGTCCATTATGAAGATGTCCCTGAAGGCGAATCCGACCCTGGCCGCGTATTGCGAAATATGCTCTTTCAGCTCCCCCTGAGGGAGCGGCGTGAATTTGTTGAACAGCGGCATGATCCAGACCGGCGCCACAAACTGAAGGATAAGCACGAACAGCGCCGTTATAGTCCAGCAGTAAAGCCACGCGAGACCTCCGGCATACTGGAAGAACCAGAGGATAACCGCCAGCAATGGGATGCCTAGGACTGCAGCCAGGGCGAGCGATTTCAGCCGGTCGATGACGAACGTGCGGGGCGTGGTCCTGTTGAATCCAAACCTTTCTTCAATCACAAAAGTGGAATAGATGGAAAACGGGATGGAAAGCACCGTATCCGCAATGAAAATCGCGCCGATGTATAGAATGCCCGTGATCGTACTGTTAAAGCCGAAGCTCCGCAAAAGCTGGTCCAGCCAGTTGAATCCGCCGGCAAACCAGAAAATCAGCAGGACGGCCAGGTCAAAAGAACTCCCTGCGATCCCGAGCCAGGCGTGTGCCCGCGTGTACTGCTGGGACCGAGCATATTGCTGCGGGTCATAGAAACCCTGCAATTCGGCGGGAAGATCGGGCCGCAGGGACCGGAGGTTCAGCCATTCCGAGATAAGATCCACCAAAAATTTTGCCAGAAGCGCAGCCACGACGAAGATGCGGTAGAAGTTCATGGGCCCTCGGATCCGGGAGTTACTGATCGCCAACCGACTGCAAGCCTGCTTCTATATCATGCATATTAGGGCCGCCGAATGAAAGCTTTCCATTTTTCGAGGCGCGGACCCGCAACCTTAAATCAAGAACATCGATTCGCGTTTGATGGGCCCTGGCAGGAAAGCGGATGGAAATACGGGCTACTCCTCGACGGATGGGGGCTCTTTCAGCAACTGATAGCCTTCGGAGCGGGCAACGTAGGTCGCCGCGGTAATGTCGCCGACAACATTCAGGGTAGTGCGGCACATGTCGAGAATGCGGTCGACTCCAAGAATGATTGCAATCAGCGAGGGCTCCACTCCTACGGTCGTCAAAACAACCACTACAAACGGAATCGATCCGGAGGGCACGCCGGCCGTTCCGATCCCGCCCAGAATTGCCAGGTACAGTACCAGCAATTGCTGTCCTAAAGTCAGATCGACACCCCCCAGCTGCGCCAGAAACAGCACGGCGACTCCTTCGTAGAGCGCCGTTCCGTTCTGGTTGGCCGTCGCCCCGACCGTCAGGATGAAGCTGTTGATTCCCCGGGGCACACCCAGGTTTTCTTCCGATATGCGGAGTGCTGTCGGAAGGGTCGCGTTGGACGACGAAGTCGAGAATGCGGTCAACATCACTGTTTTGATCCGCCGGAAAAATTCCATCGGCGAAATTCGCGAAAGAAAACGTACCGAGAGGGTGTAAATTCCGAACATGTGGATCGCGAGGCCGGCAAGGACTGTGAGCATGAACCAGAACAAAGCAACCAGAAGATCAAGACCGAACCGGGCGGTATTGTTGAAGAGCAGGCAAGCCACCGCATAGGGGGCCAGGCGCATGATGATGTCGATAATCCGGGCTGAGACTGCAAACAGGCTCTCCATGACGCGCACCCAGGGAGCGGCCGTCTGCGCAGGAATCAGCGTGACCGCCACGCCGATAAGGAGCGCAAAGAATATCAAGTGGAGCATATTGGGCGTCTCGCCGGATACAGACGCGAAGATGTTCGATGGGACGAGTGTCTTGACTGCCCGTGTCAGCACAGAATCCATGCCGCCGCCCGGCGCCGTGGTCTCATTTATCCGGCCGGTCGCTTCCGGCCCATAGTGGTCTTCAAGCTGGACCGCCGTGCGATGGTTTATGCGTTTTCCGGGCTTAATCGCGTTGGCCAGCGTCAGACCGATCAGGACGGAGATGGCGGAAAGCACAAGCGTATACCCGAGTGCCTTAAGCCCGATGCGCCCAAGTTTTCGGATGCTGCCAACCGCAGCGACGCCGACAATCAAAGACGAGAATACCAGCGGTATCACAACCAGCAGAAGGAGACGCAGGAATAGAGTGCCTGCCGGCTCCGTTACATTCCTCACGGTCCATGCAATCGCGGGATGATTGCCGCCGAGGATAATGTTTCCCCCAATACCCCCCACGACGCCGGTCAACAGGCCGATGAGAATGCGTGCATGCAGCGGCATGCCACGGAACCGGTTCCCCCCCGCTTCCTTTGCCATGGTTTGTCTATTCCTTCTTAATCGTTTTCTGCAGGGCTTCCACTCTCCGGCGGTTCTCTTCGGTCCCGATAAAGGTCCTCAACATCCTCTCCTGGACACGCATGGAGCGGTCCAGGTCGGAATGGATGACTGCGTGGCTGAGGGCTTTCGTCTCCACCAGGGCTCTGCGGTCATAGTCCGCCATTTCAAATGCGGCCTCCATGGCAAACTTGAGGAGCTGCCCTTCCGGGAAAATCCTGCTCAAGTATCCCATGCGCAAAGCCTCTTCAGCGCCATAGATTCGGCCCGTGAGCGCAACTTCGAGGGCATTGCCCAATCCAATGATGCGCCACAGGGGATCCATCAGCGGCGTCAAAGCGAGCGGCACCTCGCGCTGGCCGAACCGGGCCCCGGCAGATGCAAACCGGATATCGCACATAAGAGTCAGGTCAAACCCTCCGGCAATCGCCGCTCCGCCAACCGCCGCGATAACGGGCACAGGACAAAAAAGAATCGCCCTGCAGGCCCGATGATACAGGCTGCAAAAATGGCCGCTGTCCTCTGCCTCGATTCTTCGGATATGGTCCAGATCCAGGCCGGCGCTGAATACCTTTTCGCCGCCGGTCAACACGATTGCATGAACGGTCTGATCGGCGCCGTACCGATCGAAGGCAAGCTCTATCTCCTCCAAAACGGCGGGCGACAATGCATTCTGCTTCTCGGGGCGGCTCATCAAAATCGTGGCAACTCTTCTATCCACCGCAATTCTTAAAAACCGAAATCCCATTTCCCCCCCTTGCATTCCAGGCGTGACTGCACGTCCCCAGATTACCGCGGCGCCTGGCCGCGCCCAAGCTGATTTTGTGAGGATCGAAAGCCCTGCGGGAACCGGAATGCCCATGGATGATGCGCCTTTAAAATATGTTCTCCGATACCGGGTCAATTGTCTTACCGGCAGGGCTTGTGCTAAAATGTAAAAAAACCGGATTAGGGAGGACGTTATGCACTCTACGGGATCCGGGGAAACTTACGGGAGCGCCCATATCACGGAGCGCCAGATCTGGTTGCATGATGTGCAGCAAAGGGCATCCCAGCCAAGCCCTGGGGAAAAATCAACCAGTTACAGGTTTTTGACCATATCCCGCGTGGTCGGCAGTCTGGGCGATCGGGTCGCCGAAGAATTGGCGCATCGCCTGGGCTGGCATGTATACGACAGGGAAATTGTCGACGCCATAGCGGAGGACAGCCGCGTTCGTCAGAACCTTGTGGAGGAACTCGATGAACGCTCTCAGAATTTGGTGCACGACACGGTTCAGCGTTTTTTGCACATGGCCGAGGGCCATTCCTTCGGAATACAGGAATATCATGAGGCCCTGCTGAAGACGCTTGCGCTGCTTGCCGCAAGAGGGAAGGCCGTTTTGGTCGGACGCGGCGCCAACTTCGTGCTGCATGGCGCCGGCTGCGGCATCCATGTCCGCATAACAGCGGACCAGGACGTCAGGATTCAGCGAATGGCCAGGGAGTGGAACACGACTGCCGAAAATGCCCGCCGGAAACTGCAGCAAACGGATAAGGACCGCCGCGATTTCATCCGCCAGCATTTCAGGCAGAACCCGGACGATCCTCGTTTTTACGATGCGGTTTTTCGAACGGACGTCCTCTCCGTTCAGGAGGTTGCAGACGCAGTTCTTGCTCTCCTGAGCGGATTCGGCGAACGGCCTTCGGAGTCCAGGAGCCGGTGAATCTTCAGCCCCGTGTCATAGCGCACGGATTTTAAAGAACTTCGCAGGTATTCTGCGTCTCTTTCAAGGCTTTTTCTACGCTCCCATCCAGGCTTCGGCGCACCTTGCGACCTGCGTCCCGGCTCGAACCGCGCCGCGCTTTCAGCGCCTGCCTGCGGTTCCGGACGGCATTGCCGACAGGGGCCATTTTTTTTGCTGGAGCACCGGACACAGGGGTGATTTCTGTGGCTCTGATGCGCGATCCGTTATGGCAGCACCCGTCATCAGAGCCAAATCGCTGCAACCGGACCGCTACTGCTTTGCCGGCTTCGGCGTCCCGTAGGAAGTTGACAGGGATATCTCAATAAATACTATAGGTTTCTCCGGGCTGACATTTTTGACGCTGACTGGGCAGTGTATCTGCCCACGCGGCATCGAAACGCAGCCGGGCTTTGTGAGAACATGCTTTTCATCGCCTATGGTGTATTCAACGACCGCGCTGAAATCGGTTATATCCAGGGGATTGCCCCCGATAAAACAGAGAGTTTCCTCGAAATCATGGGAATGCGGCTTATCGAAGCTTATGGGTTTGGCCAGGCAATGATAGCAAAAGCTGACGTTGCCCTGCAACTTACCGTCGCGCGCCAGGAGGGACGTTCCGGTATAGTGCGCTATTTTCGCGTAAATATTATCCGTCAGGACGTATTTCCCGAATTTCGTTCCATCCCCTGCCTGCTGCGAAAAAGCCCCAACTCCGACCCAAGCCATCAAACCTGCCAACGACAAGACAACCAGCAATATTTTGGTTCGCTTTTTCATGATCCTATCCTCTTTTCCTTTGGAGTTGCTTTCTCATTCTGTTCTGGGAAATGCCAAATTTCGCTGTCTTGATGCTTTCATCGTCACCAGGGCGCTGAAACGACAGTGGACGACCACCTATCATATCAGAAATGTTATCCCGCCACCATCATGCCGCTGTGAGCGGGCGTGAATTCCCGTGAATTCCGGCGTCCATTGGTTCAAAGCCGGAAACAGGCCCGCCAACAGATCCTGCACCTCGTGTAGCCGGCAATCCATGCATGGAACCTGCAGGCCCGGTCTACGAGGTCCCTTTATCCTCCAGCGCATGGATCAATCCAACCACGAATTCATGGCTGGGAACCGGTACATTGTTTCGCCTGCCTGCCGCTACCACGGCGCCGCTGATAGTATCCACTTCTGTTTTGCGCCCGTCGCGAATATCCGCATAAATCGATGTATGGCCCCCGCGAACATTTTCGAGCGATTTGCGGATGTTCCTCTGGATGCTTTCTTCATCAAATCCCATTCCCTCCGCATTGGCAACGGCCACCGCTTCCCGGACCAATCGTTCGGTCAAAAGCGCCGCATGTCTGCTTTCCAGTAAAAAACCCAATCGGGTCTGCAAAATTGCCGTCAGGGCGCTGGCGGATGCGTTTAAAAAAAGCTTTTCCCAAATATTTCTCCGTATGTTATCCGATATCTCCGTTTCGAACCCGCATCGGTTCATGGTTTGCTCCACCGGTTTCAGCCGGTTTGGGTCCCCTGCTAAAGGGCCGATATAAGTCTTCCCCGCACCGCCATGCGAGATAACGCCGAATTCAACGATGGAACTGTTATGCTGTGTGGTCCCCACAATAATCTGCTCTTCAGAGGTAAATTCTCTTAGAACGGCGTCATGACCGGATCCATTCTGCAACGACATCAGGAAGGTTGTTGGGCCCGCCAATCTACGGCAAACCCCAAGGGCGCTCCTCGAATCCATGGCCTTGACCCAAAGCATTACGAGATCCATTTCTCCAAGGCCTTCTGCGGAACAGGCCGCCCCGGCATGTGCTCTGAGGAGACTCCCGCCGGGTTCCCGGATGAAGATGCCGTTTTTGTTTATTTCATCAACCATGGCCCGATTTGTATCGATCAGTATGACGGGATTGTCCCTGGAAAGATAGCCGCCGAAAAGCATTCCCATGGCGCCGGAACCTATGATTGCTATTTTCAAGATACCGTCTCCCATTCTGATGAAAGAGGTTCCATGTGTTATAGATGTTTTGGAACCGATGGTTCGATGTTCGAAATTCGACACTCGATATCCCAGTGTTCATCCTCTTGGTCATTGTCCGGACCTGGAAAGGAAAAAAAGGATTTGCCAGACTCGTACTGCCTCCCCGGCATAGCCGCGGGATTTCCGATGCATTCGCGGCGATGAATGCACACAGGCAGATTTCAGGACAGGGGACGGCGCAAAAGCCCTCTGTACGCCTTGAGGGCAGGCCTGTTCTCCCAGCATTGGCAAACGCAGCGTTCAGATCTGCGATCAGGTGAACCAGGAACTTCAATGCCCGCTGCTTTTGGCCTTTGCCGGACTTCCTATCCCGCAGTACACGCTCGAAGTCCCCGATCTTGCTGACGATGCATCCTTCTGCCCGGCAAAACCTGGGGCTATAACGGGATTCGGTAATCGGCACATTGACGCTATGCCAGGGTGTGGTTCGCGAAATTTCGCTTTGCTCATCGGCCCAGGTGGAAATATCGGCCAGCCTCACCCGCGTCCCGAGCAGATCGCATACGGCAGCCAATGCGGCCGGGGTCAGCCTTTCTTCAGCCATTCTTGCAGCCACCCTATGGCCGATCCTGCCCCAGGACCACGCAGATTCCGGGATCCAGAGCGCCGCGAAAATCACCAGAGCCGCCATCGGCCGGTACAAACTCATCGGAGAATCCCCTTTGGCGGAAAGACCTGATACGTTGAGGCGCCGGTTCTTCGGAGGGCTTCTCGCAGGACCGGGCGCGTTCTGAAAATCAGGTTTTTTCTAGCTTCAAGCCGGGGATTATACGATAGTCTTAACTCTGCTCGAATCTGTTTATGGACCGGAGGATTTCCATATGCTCCGAATGCTGCTGCATTGGTTCGTTTCCGCCCTGGCGGTGTGGCTCACCTCTCGGGTTGTGCCCGGCTTTCAGGTAACGGGCGCATCAGCCTCCCTGATAGCCGCCCTCGTGATCGGGCTGGTCAACGCCACCCTCACCGAACAATTCGGTGAGCAGCGCTTTTATCAGCGTTTCTCAGCGTTTCAAAATACGGAGCTGTCAAACTCTTTGAGTCCCCCGGCAGAGCCGGGGATTTACCAATGCAATTATCGGGCGGGATGAGATGAGGAAAATCGGCCGAGGTGGAAAAAAAGGAACCGGCGGGCGTGGCTTCGGCACCGCCGCCCCAGACAGGAAAATGGGCAACCAGAAGCAGGCGGCGCTGGCCTATGGACGGCCGAAGATCCGTGCTGCAACGGTTGTGCCCGAATCTGTAGATCCGGAGTCGGATCGGCTTTTTCACTCGCCGAAGGCAAAGGCCCTGAAGAAGGAGATCTGTGCAGTCGGCTGGAAACTGTGGCTGCGAAGCTACGTGGACGGCAACGGCGGCAACATCTCCTGCCGGATCGGCAAAAACGCTGTGATCTGTACTCCCACTCTCTTGAGCAAAGCCGACCTGAAGCCTGAGGATCTATGCCTCGTGGACCTCGACGGGAATCAGCTTGCCGGCAATTTGCCGCGCACGAGCGAGGTTTTTCTTCATACCGAAATATACAAAAATGTGCCCCAGGCCAGGGCCGTGGTCCACTGCAACCCGCCGCACGCGACCGCGTATGCCATCACGGGGCGCGTCCCGCCTCTGGCGGTCATTCCGGAATTCGATGTTTTTATAGGCAGCGTCGCCGTTACCCCCTACGAGACTCCCGGCACAAAAAAGTTTGCCGAAACCGTAATTCCATTTGTGCGAAACCACAACACCATCCTGCTGGGAAATCATGGAATCGTCTGCTGGGCGGATACGCCCACTCACGCGGAATGGTACGCCGAGAATATCGAGAATTACTGCTGGACGCTGCTGATCAGCCGGCAGCTTGGAGTCCCCTATGCCCGGATCCCCCGCGAAAAAGTGCGGGATCTGCTTGCCATCAAAAAGCGCCTGGGACTTCCCGATGCCCGTTTTGATATGCCCGAAGGCTCATTATCCGCCCTTCCCCGGTCATCCGGTGAAATCGCGTTGTCTCCGACTGAGTCGAGCGGGCTCAGGCGTTCTTCGGCCAAAATGCCCGATAACGACCAGATAGAAACCATTATCAGATCTGCGGTCGACGCCGTGATCGCGGCGATGAAGCGCAAATAGGATCCCCCAATGAAAGCCGCACAAAGGCCGCTATATTTTTCCCAAAGCCTTTAAAACTCTGTCCGGAGTGATCGGGAAATCAAAAACCCATTTGCCGATTGCATTGTAAACGGCGCCGCATGTAATTCCGGACATGGAGGCGCCCGCATCCTCGCCGACGCCGCAAGCGCCGTAGGAAGAATACCCCAAATGGCTTTCGTTCAGGATGCAGGCAACGGCCGGATAATCGTTCATGGTCCCGAAATGATAGCCGATCAGGTCGTGGTTGAGCGCCACGCCCGTACGCGGGCACCATATCTTTTCATCGCGCGCCAGGATTGCGTTCGGCTCTTTTGCCGTAGGGTCCAAGCGTTTCACTTCCGTCATCACTTTTGGAGCACCCGGTTTCAGCGATTCCTCCATGTCGAGGACGAAAGGACGCTCTTCCCAATCTATATCAATCAGCCTCAGGAACATTTACCAGTCGCCAGGGATTCATCCGAATTGCCGGGATTAGCCGGCCATTTCGGATTCGCGCAATTCATCTCCATGCACTTCACCGGCAGGGGTGGGATAAGCCACCTGTTCGCGATACTCGCTGCCGTTGCTTACCCGCGATTGTGGCATCCTCCGCTTGCCTGTATGCAAGTGTTTTGCACGGGTTTGCGATATGCAGGTAGTTATTTTAGCCCGGAGTTGGCAAGCTTTGTGAGTCGCCCGGCAAAAGCGGGATTGCCGAGGCCTTTTCCACATGGGATGAATCCTTCACTCCGGTTGGGTCGGATTCGGGATTATGACGGGCCGGTTCGGCGCCGGGGGGACAGGCAGAGCCTCCGGCATTACAAGCCAGGCTACAAAGTAGCCGATGAAAGCCGGCAAAAGAGGGATAGGCATTATGACGGCCAGTACCCAGATCAGGCGGACGATCGTTGAGTCGATCTCGAAGTACTCGGCCATGCCGCCGCATACGCCCGCGATCTTGCGATCCGCGGCCGACCGCCTCAGTTTTCTTGAAGCCCGCGGCGTCCCGTCGGGGGATACAGTCTGACGCATGCCGCAGAAATAGCAAAAATGGGAATAATCGGCGATCTCTCTCTGGCAGTGTGTGCAAATCATGTTTTGTGCCTCCCCGGAGCTCCCTGATGTCCTTCGCTCATTCTTATATACGCCCCCGCCAATCTAAAAGTTCCATCGCGCACGAGCATGGAAGGGGATAGAATGGAGGGCAATTCCGTCGAGGCTGATTCGGCCGCTGGAGGAAACGACCTGTGATCGCGACACTGGCAACGGATAGAAGCCCCTTGCATCCTGTTCCTGCGCCGGCACTGCGGTTCTCGAGTTCTTCGTCGTCCCGGAGACGCCCTCCGCTGTGGTCCATCGCCCGGGCAAGAACCGGCGGATCCCCCACTGGATCTGCTCGGGCCGGTGTTTGAGGACCGGGGAGCTGTCAACCCGTGTTCGAGCTCGGGCACAGGCGGGAGGCCGCCAAGCCTTTACCAAACCCCGGTTCTTGACATGGATCAAGGATTTGAGTCCGAACACGATCCAGGATGGCACATGCATTCAGGCAGAAATTGGGCTGAGATGGATATCCACGGCCGAATGGGGAAGCGGCTGCGCCGGGATTTTCGAAATTTGATATGCATACCATACGGCGGAGCCCCCAAAAGTTCGGCTGTCATAGTAGGCGGTTTCCCTAAACAAAGGATCCGGGGACCGGCCGATTGAGGCCTTCAGATCAGGATAATCAGGAAGGGAGATAAATGAGATGTCGACCAAGACACTGAAGACTGCAGCGATTGTCTGTTTTGTCCTGGCAATGGGAGGACTGCTCCTGGGTGGCCTGTTTGCCAATCGCGAGGCGCCGCCCTATCCCGGCCGTGTCGCGGGACCCGACGGCGCAACGCTTTTTACCAGGGCGGATATCCTGGCCGGGCAGGACGTATATCAGCGTTACGGCCTGATGGACCACGGCAGCGTCTGGGGGCACGGTTCGCAGCGCGGGATGGAGTTCTCGGCGCTGACGTTGCATAAAATTGCAGAAAGGGCGCAGGAAGACATCTCCGATAAAATCTTCGGGCGCCCGTACAGCTCGCTTGCCGCCGAAGAGCGCGATCTCGTGGACGTCAGGACCCGGCGCCTCATGAAAGAAAACGGCTACAATCCTGCCTCCGATACTCTTCGTCTGAGCGCCGCTCGGGCTGCCGCGTTGAAGGGCATCGAGGATCTCTGGGAGCGCACATTCCGGGATGGCGATTTGAATTACGGGTTCCTTCCGGAGACAATCCCCACCGTGGAAGAGCGCAAACAGATCAGCCGGTTCTTCTTCTGGACTGCCTGGGTTGCTTCCGCCGCCCGTCCCGGAGCCGACTTCAGCTACACGAATAATTGGCCTCCGGATCGCGCGGCAGGCAATGTCGCTACGACCCAAACCTATATATGGAGTATCGCGGGCATCATTTCGCTTTTTGTGACTCTGGGACTCTTTATCTTCTGGATTCACCGCGACCGGCTTTGGTATGGGAAACCCGTGGGCGTCCCGCTTGCGGAAAAGCTTGTCGATATACCTCTCACCTCGAGTCAAATCAAAGCCGCAAAATACTTCCTGGTTGTGATACTGCTGTTTCTCCTTCAGACGTCGTTTGGCGGCCTGCTTGCCCACTACACGGTCCATCCGGGCAGCTTTTACATTCCCTTTATCGGGAAGCTTATTCCTTACAGCTGGGCGAAGTCCTGGCACCTGCAGCTTGCCATATTCTGGATTGCCACAACCTGGGTGGCTTCAGCCATTTACCTGGCTCCCATCATCGGTGGGCGTGAGCCGCGCGGCCAGGGTGTTCTCGTCCAGGTTCTTTTCGCCGCAATTGTCCTGGTGGCGGTCGGAAGCCTCGCGGGCGAGGTTGCGGGCATCAAAGGGATGCTGGGCAACCTGTGGTTCTGGCTCGGGCACCAGGGCTGGGAATATCTCGAGTTGGGCAGGCTGTGGCAGATACTCCTTTTTATGGGGCTGCTTGCCTGGCTGTTCATCGTTTATCGTGCGGTCGGGAAACGGTCGTCCCAGATTGGCGACCAGGATTTTAAAAGCCTCATCACCTTTTACGTACTGAGTGCCATCCTGGTTGTCGTCTTCTTTGCCTTCGGTCTGCTGTTCAGCCGGGGGTCGCACCTGACGGTAGCCGATTACTGGCGATGGTTTGTGGTTCATATCTGGGTCGAAAGCATCTTCGAATTCTTCGGCGTCGCCGTGATCTCCGTTCTCCTGGTTGCCATGGGTCTTGCTTCGGCCGCGGGCGCGCTCCGGGTTGCCTACTTCACGGCTGCCCTGGTGTTCCTCGGAGGAATTCTCGGTACCGCGCATCATTACTTCTGGTATGGAGGCCCTTCGCTCTGGCTGGCGATAGGATCGGTTTTTTCCAGCATGGAGCCGGTGCCATTATTTGGACTGGTTGTGCGCAGCCTGATGGAATACAGGTCGATTAGGGAAAAGGGCGGGAGTTTTTCCTACAAATGGCCCATGTATTTTCTGGTTGCCAGTTCTTTCTGGAATTTCCTCGGAGCCGGCGTCTTTGGATTTTTGATCAACCTCCCCATAGTCAACTATTTCGAGCACGGCACCTATCTTACGGTCAACCACGGGCATGGAGCGCTTTTCGGGGTGTACGGGATGCTTTCCATTGCACTGCTGCTGTTTTCCTGGCGGGGCATGGTGGACCGCAAATACTGGTCGGATGGGCCTCTGAAAATCTCCTTCTGGGGATTCAACATCGGCCTGTTCGTCATGACCGTATTCACGCTGTTTCCGATTGGAATCCTTCAGGCGTGGACAAGCTACAGAGAGGGACTCTGGGTAGCCCGGGACGCGACTTTCTTCCAAAGGCCTTTCGTGTCGATACTCGGCCAGCTCAGGATCGTGCCCGATACGATCATTATCGTTCTGGGGGTCCTGCCGCTCGTCTATTTCCTGTTCAAGACATACCCTCGGCTGAAACCGCAAAAGACGGAGGAGGGGCAGCCTTAAAGAACCTGCGGATGAAGCAGCCGGAGGGTCCGGCGGGCTGGCGACCACAATCCCGAACGCTGCAAGGGCACAGGCCGCAAAATGAGCCGGGGCTTTGGGCTGGACAGGGGAAGTCAGGGCTGAGGTCCGGATGGCGGCTTGCTATGCCTCAGGGAGCAATGCATATTCAGGGAATGGGTCTATGCTGCCGCCTGCCCTGAAGAAGCCTGCTTCAGCCGCATCTCGCATATGAGCCGCAGACGGAGCCCACAGGCAAGCCCGCTTCCCTCCATTCGACCGTAGGTTTTTGCTCTGCCGAACACAGCAAAGCCAGCTTGTTTCTTTCAATATCCGGGAGTTATACTGAAATTTCACGCCGCGAGGGGCCCCGGATTGCTTCTCATCAATCCGAGCTTAGGAAAGTTTGGGTTTTTCCTTTGACGTTCCTCCGACGCCTGATGGATTTTGACGCATTGCCGTGGTCTTTGCTCGCAAAGCTTCGGGGTCCTTTGGGAACCCGAAGCAAACTGCAGATTTCAGCATAGCCCGATCGCAGCCCAGAATTCATTGCACGGCCGGAATTCGAATCGTGGAACGGCCTGCCCGTCCGTTGGTGCAGGTGAACCGGCCGGATTCGAGTGGAATTTTAAAAAAATTGATTGCAGCGAACGCGAATGCTTTTATATGTCGCAAGCCAAATCGTCATTGATCCTCCGCAATTCCCGTCATGGTGAAAAGCGTGTGTTCGGATCTATTGGTCTATGGTTTAAGGAGGCGTTTGAATAATGGCAGACTATGAACAACTGAAAGCCAGGGTAGACGAATTATCGGAAAGAGCCTGGGATATTCCGGCTATTGAAGCCCGCATCCGGCAGATGTCGAAGGATGGCATCCCCCGAAAAAAGCTTGATCCCCAGGAAATGAGGGCGAAAAAGAACGAAATTTTGGACCGGGTTCAGCTCCGTGCGGAGGAATATAACTTTATCCTGAAAAATTGCGCGCAGGGTACGGCTCTGGCCCTCCTGGAAGAATTCGGCCTTGGCAATATGGATATCATCAAGGCATTGACCCCGTTCCCGGGAGTAGGCGGCACCGGAGACATGTGCGGCGGTATAACCGGCAGCCTGATGGCTTTCGGCCTTTTTTTTGGGGTTGATGACAGGCTGGATTATGTGGCCACAGACAAGGTTATCAAAATATCCCAGAAATTCATGGCCTTTTTTGAAGGGGAACTGGGACATATGTACTGCGCCGACATTATTGAAAACATTATCCTCGGGCATAAACTGAATCCCGGGGAGAGCGATAGGGCCATGGTTCAGTTTTCGCACGAAAAGGGTTTTGAGAAATGCGGGCTTCCTCCCGGAGTCGGCGTAAGGCTCGCCGCGGAGTTCATGATCGATAGCATGAAGTGACCCTGAATTCCGGCGCGCCCAAACCATCTCCGGAGGCAATAGGATTGATACAATCATTGTCGGGCGGCCCGGACCGATACACGGTATCCCTCCCCAAAATGCCGGATGTGCGTGCTTCGCTTTTCCGGACATCTCCGGATGTGGACGCAGGGTACATATCCTTTGCCTGCATATCCGGGCATAAAACCGGGCCACAAAGCGAGGCCTTCGAAAAGTGCAGCATTCGCCTGCTTGTTCGGCATGGATCGGTCATGCCGAACAAGCGTTCGCCTCGGAAAGCTTCGCGCTTCGTTATGGAAATGGGCATGGACTATACGACAGATGCCGGGTCCGAAGCTCCCCATGGCTTGATCCGTTTTGGATCACCGGTATCCTTCAGACCGCCCGGAGCGTTTCTCGAGCGGCATCCCCGCGGGCTTCCGATGAAATACATGATGTGCCTGGAATCCTTGCCGGACATGAGACATGGCTAACAAGAAGAAGTACCCCTACTACATTGAAAATCCCTCAGAACATGAACGGGTGGCGCAATTCCTGAACATTTTTGCCGCGATCCTGGAGACTTCCAGCTATCGGTATATCCTCGACCTGTATTCGCGCGTCACTATGAAGTGTTCAAGATGCGCGTCCTCCTGTCAAATATATGATGCAACCGGCAAAACCGAAGACATTCCGTGCTTTCGCAGCAGTATTTTGCTCAGGATTTATAGGAGGCATTTTACCCTGGGCGGCTGGCTGAGGGCGAAACTCACCGGAGGCAGCGAGCTGACCGAAAAAGACATCGACCAGATGCTCGAGTCTTACTGGAACTGCAACGGATGCGGGCGCTGCGTTCTCTTTTGCCCCCTGGGAATAGACCACAGGATCATCCTGAGGCTGGGCAGGTATATTCTGAGCGAAATGGGCATTGTGCCCAAAAACCTTCTTGTCTCCACCCGAGAGCAGCTGCAGGGGGCCACAAGGAATACCTCGAAAGTTCCGCTCAAAGCCCTGAAAAACACTCTCGAATTCCTCGAGCAGGAAATAGAGGAGATCAAGGGTGTGAAAGTCCAGTACCCGGTTGACGTGTTCGACGCCGAATACGTTTTTTTCACCCCGGTCAGCGATTATCTGGTCGAACCCGAAAGCCTTATGGGGATCGCTTGCGTGTTGCACGAGGGAAAGGTGAACTGGACCCTAGCCAGCCTGAATTACGACGCCGTCAATTACGGCCTCTTTTACAGCGACAGCGTCCTGGGGGACGTCCTTCGCAGCCTCATCGCGGAGGTGCGGAGGGTGCGGGCAAAAAAGATTCTCGTGGGCGAATGCGGCCACGCGTACAGGGCGATAAAAGATTTCCTGCCGACATACAACGATGGCGATGAAATTCCCGTAGTCAGTATAATGGAGCTTACACTGCAGCTGATCAAAGAGGGAAAAATTAACCTGGACAAAGATGCCATTAAGGAAAAGGTTACCTATCACGATCCGTGCAATATAGCCCGCCTGGACAGGATCATCGAGGAACCTCGGCAGATTATAGGTCATTTTATAAAGGATTTTGTGGAACTGGAATCGCACGGCAAGTACGGTGTGTGTTGCGGAGGCGGAGGGGGGACAGTTGCCGTCGACGAGGTGAAGCCATACCGGATGGAAGTTTCCGGGAGAAAGAAAGCCCAGGAATTGAAAGCATCCGGCGCCGCGATAGCGATCACCCCCTGCGCGAACTGCAAAAAGCAGATCGGGGAACTGATTGCACACTATAAGCTCCCTATGCGGCATGCCGGACTCCATGATCTCATCTTTGAGGCGATCAAAATGAAGGGCGCTGATTGATATGGCACAGGCGATTGAATTCTCAATGGGTCCTCTCTTCGCATTTTCCATATCTTTGATGATTCTCGGACTGTTGCGCCTGTTGGTTCTTGCAATAGCTTCCATGACAGCCGCGTACAGGCGTGCCGGCGATAAGAATATTCGGCTGCCGGCCATATTGAAGGAGACGCTGGCGTGGATGCTGCCGGGCAAAAAAGCGGCCAACGCAAATATCGCATTCAGCGCGGTTTCGTTGCTATTTCATGTCGGACTGATCCTCCTACCCGTTTTTCTGATGGAACATATCCTTGTCTTTAAAAAGATATTCCGGTTCGGATGGCCTTCCATCGACAAAACGGCAGCCGATGTCATGACCCTGATCACCATTGCCGCAGGATTGGCGCTTCTGGCTTACAGGGTGCTTTCAAGGACTCGAAGGAATCTGAGCGCGGCTTACGATTACCTCGTTCTGGCGCTCATTCTGATCGTTTTCATAAGCGGCCATCTGGTTCCGGGGAACTCATCCTTCGTAGACTATGAATCGAGGCTTTTGGTCCATACGCTTTGCGGAAACCTTCTGTTGATGCTGCTTCCCTTCACGAAAATGGCCCACTGCATTCTTTTTCCTGTTGTGAGAACGGCATCGGCCATCGCCTGGCATTTTCCTGCCAATGCAGGCGCTGAACTCAATAAGCTGCTTTACGGCAATGAGAAGAAAAAGATATGACCACCGATAAAACCGACGACGCCGGGGAGCCCATCACGAAGCCTGATTTTTTCGGCTCATCGACTGTTGCGCTCGGGAAAAAGATCCATGTGGCGGTGTCCGTTTTTTCCGTCGCGGCCGTCATTCTGTTCTCCGCTCTGCTTGCGGCGCATTCTGGGTCCTTTAAAGGGAAAGAGGATCCCGTTAAGGATGCGGTCGGCTGGGACATGCTGAGGATTGACGGCAACAGGAACGGGAAATATGTGGATTTTGATCACAAAAAACATAAACTACTGGCTGGCAGCGGGGAGGCAGGCTGCAGGACCTGCCATCATTTGAGCAGGCCCAACGACGGGCCGTCCTCATGCTGCGAATGCCACACATCCATGGAAGCATCCACGCCTATTTTCAATCACGGTTTACATGCAAAACTTCATGCCGGGAATTCGTGCCGGGAATGCCACAATGCCGGCAAGAGGCAGGGACAGGATGTGAAAGCCTGCGGTTCGTGCCATGCAGAGTATCCGAACAGCAACCCGTTTTACATGAAAGTCCGTGGATACAAGCCGGCGCTGCATGGAGAATGCGCGGGATGTCATGAAAAAATGGACCAGAGAACAGGGAAAAGAAGGCTTGGCAATTGCACTTTTTGCCATGAGAACAGGCAATAACGGATACTACCCATCGCTCCCGGCGGACGGTATTGAATCATAGGCGGCTTCCGGTGATTTGGTTGCAGCGCTGGTACTTAGATCGCAGGCGGGGCGCGGGAAGTCAGGTTACAAAGAAGGGGATTTTATGGCACAAATGGAACTGGCTGGTGTGATGCTTGAAGTGGACGAGAACGGGTTCATGCAGGAGACCGACAGGTGGACGACGGACATCGCAAAGGCCTACGCACATATGGAAAATGTAAACGAGCTGACTGAAGATCACTGGAAGGCGATCCATTACCTCAGGAATTACTACCTTGAATTCGGCATTTGTCCAATGATCCGAAGGCTTATCAAAGAGACAGGATTTAATCTGAAAAAGCTTTACGATTTGTTCCCCGAAGGGCCTGCGAACTCGGCATGCAAATGGGCCGGAGTGCCAAAGCCCACGGGATGCGTTTAGGGCTCTGCGCACGGCAGGACGCTGATATTTTTCAGGCCGCAAAGCGCGGTTCATGGGACGCCGGACTTGCTCCGGCAATAGCACCGATTGCGGGAAAAAACGGTTCCTTCACCGGATTGCGGAGCGACTGGAAAGGGATTCCAACAGCCGTTCATCCCCGTCTGGTTTGCTGAGGACGGCGGATTGCAGCGAAGGCAGTGCCGGCTCGGCATTCGCGGATCGCCTGCATGCTGCCGAGATGGCGAATTGAAAGTGAGGGATACGATGAGAAGAAACCGCAGCCTGATTCCGTTGATGGCCGTCGTATGCCTGTTCTGGCACAGCGGGAATTTCTGTTTTTCGCAGGGATCCATCCCAAGGGCCCAGAAGGGGCTTCACAAATATGAAGCATTTGAGTCCTCCGCTCAATGCGCTGTTTGCCACCAGCAGATCTCCGCTCAATACCAGCAATCTGCAATGGCGAAATCGCAGGTGCTTCCCTGGGACCAGGCTGAATACTTCCAGCTTGCAATCCCCCATACCAAGATTGAAGCAAAAGTCGCTCCGGTGGAAGCCGGATGCATCAACTGCCATGCGCCGCAAGCCTTCCTGGCTGGAGACATCCCGCCTCCGGAAGCGGGGAAGGCAGACCCGAAGGCCGATGGAGTTTCATGCGACCTTTGTCATTCCATCGTCGGGCTCGATGGCGATACTCCGGTCAACGGCAATTTTGCGGTCAAACCGGGCAAGGTCAAGTTCGGCGCCAGAAAGGATGCGAAGTCTATGGGACATGAAACCCAGTACTCATCCTTTCACGAAAGCTCAAAGCTGTGCGGGACATGCCACGACGAGACCAGCCCCTATGGAGCCTGGGTCAAGGAGACCTATAGGGAATGGAGCAGCAGCCCTTATCCAAACGCCAACGTGAATTGCGTGGATTGCCATGTCCCCCCTGCCCCCGGTAAGGCCTCAAGCATAGCGAGCGAGCGGCCGGACGTTGCCCAGCACCTGTTCCAGGGGGCGTATTCGCAGGCAATGCTGAATGGGGCGGCAACGCTGTACATTTATCCGCTCGGCAAGGATGTCCGCGCCGGAGAGCCTTTTGAAATAATGGTGGTTGTCGCCAATAATCGGGCCGGGCACCGGATACCCACAGGATCCGCGGAAGAAAGGCAGCTTTGGCTTCGTTTGGAGGCGCGCGACGCCGGCGGGAAGACCTATCATATTCCTGCGAGCCTCGCGCCGGGTGATGCGCCCGAAAAAAGCTACAGCGTGACCACAAACAGGCCCGCCTATAAGGATCTTGGCGAAATCATGGGCATCAAGGGCTTTCAGGGAATTGCCAGGGACTCCCTTCCGGAGGGCGACCGCCTGTTCCGAAAAGTCTTTCTGAATCCGAAGGGAGAGGAGACCATCGCTCAATGGTATTCGGAAAAAACGGACGTTTTTGACAACAGGTTGAAGCCTTTTGTTTCCGTTGCAGAGCCTTATGTTTGGAATGTGCCCGACGGCATGGCCAAAGGAGCCGTTACAATCACGGCAACGCTCCAGTACCGAAGGCTTCCTCAATCTGTTGCCGACCTGGTGAAGATCGGGAATATTCCCATTCTTCATGTCGCATCGAGCCAGACTGTCGTGGAACTGAAGTAGCCGTCATCGAAAGGAGTCTGATATGGGAATCATGGATTTTATCAAAGGCGAACTCATCGACCTCATCGAGTGGACCGACGACTCGCGCGACACGCTTTCCTACCGCTATCCGGACGAGGATAAAGCGATCAAGAACGGCGCGCAGCTGATTGTTCGCGAATCGCAGGTAGTGCAGTTCCTGTACCTGGGCCAGTTCGGCGACACCTTCGGCCCCGGCAAGCACACGCTCGTTACCGATAATATCCCGGTGCTGACGAAGCTGAAATCCTGGAAATACGGCTTCAACTCGCCCTTCAAAGCCGATGTCTACTACATCAACACCCGGCTCTTCACGGGCAACAAGTGGGGGACGGCGAACCCCATCATGGCCCGCGACGAGGACCTGGGAATCGTCCGCCTGCGCGCCTACGGCACCTTTGATTTTAAAATCATCGATCCGAAGCTTTTCCTCAAGGAGGTCGCCGGCTCGGACCAGAACTTCCGCATCGACGAGTTTGCCGACACCATGCGCTCGCGCATGGTGAGCGTGTTCAGCGAGGCGCTGGCCGAGTCGCACGTGCCCGTGTTCGATGTGGCCACGCGATATTCCGAGCTCGGCGAGGCGCTGCTGCCCGTGATCAATCCCGTTGTGGGCACGAAGTACGGCCTCGAGATCACGAGTTTCATCGTCGAGAACGTATCGGTACCGCAGGAGGTCGAGGAATCCATCGACAAGCGCTCCGGCATGGCTGCCGTGGGGAATCTGAACGACTTCGTGAAATACCAGATGGCCCGGGGAATGGAGAGCGGCGGCGCCGGCGCCGGCGGTACGGCCGCCGAGCTGGCGGTTGGCTTCGGCATGGCGCAGCAGATGATGCAGCAGAACCTGATGAAGCCGCAGGCGGATGCCGCCATGAAGACCGGACCGGCGCCCGCGGCCGCCGCATCTCCAACCGTGGACCTGCTCACCCCCGCCGACGTGGCGAAGGTGCTCGGCGTGCCGGAGTCGGATGTGATGGCAGTCATAACGTCCGGCGAGCTGAAGGCTAAAAAGATCGGCGCCAGCTATCGCGTGACCCGCGCGGCGCTCGACGCGTACCTGGCGCAGTAAGGATCCCCTTTCCCCCGGAGTTCGGGGCTGACGCTCCCGGCTCAGCGTTCGCGGAGGCGTTCGTGGCCGATATTTCCGCCATTGAAAAGCATGCCTGCCCCGCTTGCGGCGCGCAGGCCGAATGGAACCCGGCCAAGCAGATGCTGGTCTGCCCGTTTTGCGGCACACAGTCGCCCTACAAGCTCGAGTCTGACAAGGGCAAGGTGCAGGAACTGGATCTGGCAGAAGCCCTTCGGCGGGTTCCAAAGGAAGACAGCGGCTGGAAAGCCGGGCGCCGGAGCGTTCAGTGCCAGAGCTGCAAGGCGGTGATGGTCTACGATGCGTCGCGCGTCGGGCAGAATTGCGAGTTTTGCGGTTCACCGGCGCTGGTCGACTACAGGGAGATCAAGTCGCCTATTCAGCCGCAAAGCCTGCTGCCTTTCCGGATCTCCCAAAGCCAGGTGCGCGACAGCATCCATCGATGGTACGGCAGCAAGTGGTTCGCGCCGGGGGCGCTGAAGTCCAAGGCGCTCGTGGACCAGCTGAAGGGAATTTATTTGCCGTACTGGACCTTCGACGCGCAGGTCCACTGCCGTTGGACCGCCGAGGCCGGCCACTATTACTATGTCAAGGAGGAATACCGCGACAGCCAGGGACGGGCCCAGGTGCGCCAGGTCCAGAAGGTCCGGTGGGAACCCGCCGCCGGCGAAATCGATCATTTCTTCGACGATGAGCCCATACCCGGAACCAAGGGCGTGAATATGGACCTGCTGCGCCGGGTCGAGCCGTTTCCGACCTCGGAACTGGTACCGTACGATACCGGCTACCTCTCGGGACACGTTGTCGAGCATTACCAGGTCGTCCTGACGGAAGCTGCCCGGAAAGCCCGTGAGGCCATGGATCAGAAGCTGACGGAGCTTTGCGGCCGCCAGGTGCCGGGCGACACCTACCGCAATCTAACCATAGGACCGAACTACTCGGACAGGACCTTCAAGCACATTCTCACACCCATCTGGCTGCTCTCGTATACTTACGGGCGGCGCACCTTCCAGGTCATCGCCAACGGGTACACAGGGGTCCTTGCGGGGCAGTATCCCAAGAGCCCGTGGAAGATCGCCCTGGCAGTGCTGGCCGCAATAGCCCTTATCCTGCTGCTGGCTCTTCTGCAGAAACAGTAGGTTGCCGAAAGTCCGCGGGCCTTTCCAGAGCCCCATGGGCACCCAGGTCCGATGCCTTCCGTCAATGTCCTCCGGCAGAGCCGAAAGCCTTGCTGTGGCTGGCACCTCAAATGGGCCTGATTGCATCCGACAAAGGGTGTCATCGTCGCAGCCCTGGCGGCAGGATCCCGGCTCCGCTCTTTGCGCCGTCCTTCATGCACGGAATCAGGGGTCCTCTATCCCTGCTTCATGGGAGCGTCTCCGGTTCCATACGGGCGAATGTCGGTAAATATGAAAGGCCGGTCGATTTTTGTCACGATCAGCGGACAATGCGGGAGTTCCGCAGGAACGATCCAGACCACGGGCACCGTGACAAGGTATCTTTCTGCTTCCCCTTTTTTGCCCAAGTACAGTTCCACCTCGCCGCCCAGTTTGGTGGGATCGCCGGTATCGCCTCCGTGGAAGAGGATAAATTCCGGCTGTGAATGCGTGTGGTAGTCGGGATTCGGGAATCTGTAGGGCGCACTGATGAGGCTTTCACACATGATCACTGTCGGGAACAGCTTATTGTTGATTCCAGCCAGCGCTCCGCCGCTATCATCTTTGCTTTCCGGATTCATATTCCCGGGCGTTTTTCGCATGAAGGCCGGGCGCACCATATTGCTTCTATATTTGGACACCATGCCTGCAATCTTGCCCGGGGCCTGACTCCCGGGTGCCGGAGTCTCCTTATATTCGCGGGCCAGCGAGATTTCGATGTAATAGAACCGTTTGGTCATCTTCCTCACGGTCAGAGGGAAATGGGGCATTCCACGAGGTATATACAGGGCGGTCGTGGAATTAATCTGCTGCACCTCTCTGTCGTCACCCAGACACAGTTCCACCTCCGCGTTCAAATCGCCCATGCTATAGCAGTCTCCGCCGAGCAGGTAGATGACCTGGTCGTAGTCGTGCACGTGCGCCCCAAATGGTTCCTTGCCGATTTTTCCGGCATAAACGACTGTCCCCATATCGACCGTCAGGTTTTCCCCTTCGAGGAACGTGCTGTCCATTCTGGCCCACGGCCGGATGGATCCTGATCCGGGGTCCCCGAAGTTGATGGATTTGATATATTTTGCATATTTCGCGTTTTTCGGCCCGATGATGCCCGGCGCGATTTCAACAGCATTGGCCGGCGGCACTTTCAGGCCGCTTACGGCTGCAAAGCCCGCCGCGCCAAAGGCAACGTTTTTGACGAATTCCCTTCTGGTCGTGCTTTTCCGCATTCTGTAAGTGTCATTCATGGCTGTTATTCCTTTCTCTGTAAGTCCGCATACGGCCCCCCCTGCAGTCGTCCGGGGAAAGCCGTCGTCCAACGCTCCGCTCCAAACCGGTTTGGAAGCAATCCATCGCGGAGTGCCCTCCTCAAGGATCGAACCATTGCTGCCCCACACCTCAGCCCTGCCGGTCCGGAGATCGTGCTCCCGACGAAGGCGCCGGAAGTTCCGAAAACTATTCCGCAAGCGCCGGATACAGCATCGTAAGGAACGCATTATAGAAAATTTGATCGTCGAGCTGAAACTTCCCTTCCTCCTAAAGCATGAACCCTGCGGTGCTCGTGACCGGCTTGGTCATCGAATACATCCGGAAGAGGCTGTCGGCCTTTATCGGCGTACCGGCATCGATATCCGATTTAAAGTAGACGTCGAAATGCACGATCCTGCCGTGACGCGCAATCAGCGTGGTCACGCCCGCGGTAAGGCCCTGATCGACATAGGAATGAGTTTTGGCGTCGAGCCGGGCGAGCCGTTGGCTGGGAAAGCCCTCCTTTTCAGGCGCAGTGGTTGGTACCTCTTTGGCGCCTGCCGTCGACAGCGCAAAGACCGCAATCATTCCGATTACCGGATAAAAACGCGAAAACATTGAGGGGATGCCGGACGGCAGCATGATCCGATACTTCATAGTTCCCCTGTTGGCTGTTTCAGGATGATTCGCCGGGTCCATTGCGCCGGAAATTGAGCCGGCCTGGGCGACACTATAGCACAGGAAAAATGCAAACGGGAACAACAGGCTGCCTGTGGGAGCGTCTGCTTATCAACATTCCTATGATGAAGGCCGGGACAACAAAGGACGCCATTCGCAGGTATCCTCCGTCAGAGCCGGCGGATCTCCCATCGGATAAGGGGAAAGAAAGAATAGGGAATGTGCAAGGTTGCCGGGAGGACGAGGTAATTTTGCGAGGATTCGGGCTGACAGCGCGGCCTCGGATGGTTATTGCAGGCGCTTGTCCGAAGGAGGCTGTTTGGCATCCCGTTCCGGCGGGCGGAGATCCTTATCCTTGGAGCGGGAAAACAAACCTATTGCCAGTTTCTCGAGATAGCTGACGCCTTCGGTAAACCGTTTTTTCCTTTTCCCGGAGACATTGGTATCGAGCAGAGCTTCGGCCAGGTCCGCGCCGCTCAGATCGGCGTCGGTCAAGTCGGCGCCGACCAGGTTCGCTCCGTGCAATTTTGCGTTGCGCAGGATCGCGCCTTTCAGGTCGGCATGGTGAAAAACGGCATAGCTCAGGTCCGCCTCACTGAGATCCGTCCCCTGGAGCCTTGCGGAACTGAGATCCGCATAGCGCAGCGTCGCGTGGTGAAGATTGGTCCGGCTGAGGTCGGCGTGACTGAGGTCCGCGTAGCTCAGGTACGCGTAGCTCAGATTCGTTTCCGCGAGTTCCACTCCCAGGAGATCCGGACGTACACTGGGATTCTCTATCCTCCAGTGGTTCCACGGTGCCATACTCATAGAAGCAATGGCCGCCATCAGCGTCTCAACGTGCTCTTTGTTTGGCACATCATCCTCCTAAATAAGCAACCCACAGACCGACTCCGCGACCATCAGCCATAAAGACATGCCAATATCATTTATAGGCAAAGCAATCGGAAGGCCACGTCTGCAAATTATATGCGAAACAGGGCGCGAGCAAACGTGAAATAATTGCAAACAAATGGTTTATGAAAATCGAAAGCCGTCCTTTCACGGAAGTCCGGCTATGCCTGCGTCCGCCGACTGTAAATTTTCCCGACAGTCTCCAGGAAAAATGCCGCCTGACTCCAGAGGTTTACGTAAGAATTAGTAAATATAACGGCTCTTAAAGAACAATAGGTTCCCGGGTGTCGGATTTTCTTACAATCCCGCTGTTGCTTCAGGGCGGGATCCACCAATATTTTCAGGACTTACGTTTTTGTCTTCCGCACCAGTCCGTCGCGCCGCAATTTTGGGCTATGCCGGTATAATCCTGATAGCACGCCGCGCCGGATGAAATAACCGTTTCCAGAGATGGAGCGATGCCGTCAAACAGGTCGCCCCCGCATGTATAGTAATAATGGGCATCCACACCCTCGTTCCCGAAGCATGCCGCCACGCTCAAAGCATGGTAATGGCTCGATACCACATATAACGTGCCCTCTTTCCGGATCAGCGATTCCCCACCCTCTTTGAGATCGCGGCTGTAGCAGTAATTCTGCACCGTTGAGCCTGAATCTTCCTCCCTGACGAGGAGAGCCCCGGAAATGTCAGGTCCACAAAATAGTTGACAGGAAACTACTGCATCTATTAAGGTGGGACAACGTGGGTGATTGTGGGAAATATTACGGATGAGCAATCATGGCAAGATTCCGCGGCAGGTACGACTTCTCCATTGACCAGAAGGGGCGCATCAACATCCCGTCGAAGTTCCGGAAGCTGTTGTCGCCTGCAGCGGAAGAAACCTTTGTGATCTGTCGAGCGCCGGACGGCTGTCTTTGGGCATATCCCAAGGATGAATGGGAAAAATTCGAGGATTCGCTCAACAGCAAACCTGTAAGCAGGGAATTCGACAAGTTCCAGCGCCTGATGCAAAGCAATCTGAGTGATTCCATACTCGACAGGCAGGGAAGGATTTCGCTCACGCCTCTCCAGATGAAGATCGCGGGCATCCTTAAAGATGTGAGCATTATCGGCCGAGGCGCCTATCTGGAGATTTGGGATACCAGGCGGTTCGAGGAGTACACCGGCGACGGTGAGGATTTCGATGAGGTGTACTACAAAACCATAGGGTCCGGAGTCTTTCCAGACAAGTAGAAGCCACTCTTTTCTCATCCTTCACTGAAGTCACGGTTTTCACGGTACAGGCACAGGTGCAAGTTTCAGGTTGCAGGTTGCAGGCCTCGATCCCTGGTCCCCGGATCGACACCCTGCAACCTGGAACCTGCAATTTGGCGCCGGCAGCCTGGAATTGGGGCAGCCCGTTTCACGGGCGGCTTTCTTCTGTTTGCGCAAAGCTGAAAAAGGAAGGAGAAACCCATGCTCGACTTAGCCGCCGGAATCGAAGCCAGGAATTATGGTCTCAGGAAATCAGGCGATCCGCGAAGCGTGCTGGAATACCTGAAAATCATCGGGCCCCTGTTCCTAATAGCGGGCGCTCTCGCCTTTCATGTGTGGGTGCGCAGCCAAAACATCCAGCTCGGATACAGGAGCCAGGAGCTGAGCACGCGGGAGCGGGAACTGTCGCAGATACGCCAGCAGCTCATTTTGGAACAGCGCACCCTTGAGGATCCTGAGTGGCTGGAGGCAATCGCCCGAACAAGCCTCGGAATGATCATCCTCCGGCCGAACCAGATCATCCCGGCGCCTCTCCCTGTGAACTGGGATACAAGCAAATCGGAAACTCCCCGGTCCGGAAAGCTCCTGCGTCCTTCTGAGCCGGCGAAACCGCCTGAACTCAATTAAATATGCTCGAACGCACAGGCTTCTTCATTCCCGGCAGGTTTGTTGCCGTGCTGGCATTCTTCGCCGTCTGGAGCCTTCTGGTCGTCGCGAGGCTTGTTCAGTTCCAGGTTTTTCAACACGAGAAATACACCAAACGGCCGGCCGGCGCATATACTTTGACGAAAACGGCATATGCGCCGCGAGGCGCAATCTATGACGGTCACATGTCTGAACTGGCTGCGAACGTCATGGTCGACACGGTCGCGGTGGAGCCGAAGGCAATCCAGGATATTCCCGCGGTTTCGGAAAAGCTTGCGCCCCTTCTGGAAATGGATCCCATGGAGTTGGCGAACCGGATGCGAGATCCTCTTCACCAGAAGTATTTGCGAGTAAAACGCAGGATCGACCCGGGAGTGGCAGCGCGGATCAAAGCCCTAGGATTCAGAGGCGTCTACCTGGAGGCCGAGACGCTGCGGGTATACCCGAATCGGGATCTGGCCAGCCACACGCTGGGTTTCGTAAACCTTGCAGGCAATGGGGCGGCAGGCCTGGAGATGCAATACGAAAATCAGCTCAATGGAAAAAACGGCAAAGTCGCTTGCGAGGTCGATGCTCTCGGCCGGTGCTTCCGTGAAACCGAGTCGGTCGCTGCGGTCCCGGGGAAATCGATCGTCCTGAGCATTGACCGTTCCATCCAGCACATAGCCCAAAGAGAACTGGCCCTGGGAGTGGAGCGGTCCCGCGCGGCAGCCGGTGCAGCTATCGTAATGGAATCCGAAACGGGGAGGATCCTGGCGCTTGCCAATTACCCCGATTTCAACTGCAACACCTACGGCCAGTACGACATGAAGCTTTGGAGGAACCGGGCTGTTCAGGACCAGTTCGAACCGGGATCCACATTGAAAGTGGTCGTCGCGGCAGCCGCTTTGGATGCGGGATTAACCAAACCGGACGAACTCATTAACTGCAGGATGGGGTCCATTACCGTAGGCGGACATGTCTTCCACGACCACAAGCCCTATGGTTTGCTGACGTTCCTGCAGGTCCTCGAGCAGTCCTCCAACATCGGCGCCATAGTGCTGGGCATGCGCCTGGGGGAAGGAAGGCTCTATGAATCTCTCCGCGATTTCGGATTCGGCTCCAGAACAGGGATCGACCTGCCGGCAGAAGCCGTGGGCAGGCTGCGCGAACCGGAGAAGTGGTCGGCGCTTTCGATTGCCTCGATTTCATTTGGCCAGGAAATCGCCGTCACATCGATGCAGATACTCATTGCGATCAACGCTATCGCCAATGGCGGATATAGAGTACGCCCCTCGGTGGTGGACCGCGTCATCGACAGCCAGGGAGCGTCTGTCCGGGTGCATGCGCCGGAACGTATCCGCGTGATGCGCCCCGAAACCGCGGCCGTGATAGGGAATGCCTTCGAGGGGGTAGTGCTGCGCGGTACGGCGAAGCGTGCGGCGATGGAAGGATACCGCGCCGCAGGGAAAACCGGGACCGCGCAAAAAGCGGAGCGCGGACGTTTCTCGAAAAACAGGTATATGGCCTCCTTTATCGGCTTTGCGCCCTTGCCGCGGCCCCGGGTGACCATACTTGTCCAGATTGACGAGCCCAAAGGGGCCATCTATGGCGGCGAAGTAGCGGCTCCTGTGTTTCAGAAAATCGCCCAGGAGACCCTGCTCAGTCTTCGCATACCGCCGGACGGGAGTCTTCTAACACCTGGCAGGCATCCTTGAGCCTGGACGTAAAACCATGCGTACCAAAGCGGGCAATGACCGGTTTTTGTTCGTGGGAATCAGCATCCTGACGCTGTTCGGGCTGCTGATGGTCTACAGCGCCAGTATTGTCGTAGCTGCGCAAAGAGAAGGGAGTCCATCCCATTATTTCGTTCGGCAGTCTCTCTACGCAGCTGCCGGCTACATTCTCATGATCGTGCTGATGTTCGTCGACTACCACAAGTGGCTTAGGCTCCAAACCATCGCCTCTTTGTCGGCTTTCAGCCTTTCGGCTTTGATGCTTGTTTTCCTTCACGCTCCTATCAAAGGCGCTCATCGGGCAGTGAGGATTGATCTCTTTTCCTTCCAGCCGTCTGAATTGGCCAAGCTGGTGATTCTTATCTACATGGCGTATTTTCTGCAAAAGCACCCGCAGGAGATCAAGCATCCCGGCTTGCGGCTGTTCCCCTGCATTTTGTTCGTGGGACTGTTCATCGGACTGATCGCTATGGAGCCGGACCTTGGCCAGATCCTTTGTATTCTCTTCATCGTCGCACTCCTGTTTTTCATTGCCGGCCTGGACTGGAAATATATCGCGATTGCCGCACTTCCATTGCTTCCAATGTTTTACTTTTTTACCTGGGAAGTCCCCTTCCGGCGCGCCCGCATCCTTGCCTGGCTGGCTGCGCTGCGCGACCCGCTCAACGCCGACTACCACACCCGGCAGACCGCGATCGCGGTGGGCCGCGGCGGCCTTCTGGGCGTTGGATTCGGACAAAGCCGGCAGAAATTTCTTTTTCTACCCGAGGTCATCGGCGATTCGATTTACGCCCTGATCGGCGAGGAACTCGGATTGATCGGCGCGGTCCTGGTTCTTGCGGCCTACCTGGGCTATCTCATCTTGGGCGCGAAAATCTCGATGAAAGCCCCCGACCGCGGCGGCTTCTACCTGGGATGGGGCATCACTCTGATGCTGGCGCTGCAGGCCTTCGTCAACATGTCCACAGCCCTGTCCATCGTGCCAAACAAGGGACTCACGCTGCCCTTCATCAGCCAGGGAGGCAGTTCACTCGTGATCAGCCTGATGGCCACGGGCATTTTGCTGAACATCTCCTCGCAGCGGAGAACAGAGTCCGGCGGCGATGAACAGCCGCCGGATGCTAAAGAACAGGGGCAGGTATGATGTCATCGAGACGGCTTGTTTGCTTACAGGGTTGATTATGAAAAAGAGAGACCGGATTATCTGCGCATTGGATGCGGGCACCTGCAAAACATGCCTTCTTATTGCCCGATTGTTTCCTGACGGCGGGCTGGAAATGCTGGCCAGCGGCTTCGCCGGTTCCTGCGGCCTGGCCAAGGGCGTGGTCGTGAACGTGGAGGAGGTTGCGGCCTCCATTCGCCGCGCGGCAAAGGAAGCCGAGTCCCGGTCGAGCATATCCGCAAATCGAGTTGTCGCCGGCATATCCGGCAAACACATCCAAAGCCACAATTTCCGCGGCAGCATCGAGATCCGGGGAAACCACTGCCAGGTAACGGCAGGCGATATGTACCATGCCGTGCGTGCCGCGCAGTCGATTCCACTTTCCCCTGAGCGCGAGATCATCCACCTGCTCGCGCGCGAGTTTTTCGTCAACAGCCGGGGCGGCATCAAAAACCCGGTGGGCTTAATCGGTTCCCAGCTGGATGCTGATCTTCACGTGGTTTCCTGCGACGGAGCGTTGAGCCAGAGCCTGATCCATGCGGCCAACCAAGCTGAGATCGAGGTCAAGAGGCTGATTCTGCAATCGCTGGCCAGCGGCGAGGCCGTCCTAACGCCCGAGGAAAAGGAACTCGGCGCGGTGGTCATCGACATCGGCGGCGGGACAACCGATATCGCGGTATTTCTGGAGCATTCCGTCTGTTTTTCATCGGTCATCCCGGCGGGCGGCGCGAATTTCACGCGTGACCTGGTCGAGGGATTTCAGATTTCCCGCGAAGAAGCGGAGCGCATCAAGGTCGAGTGGGGGAGTGTCCTGCCGGACCAGGTTGATCCTGACGGATTTGTGGAAGTCCAGGGCCTGGGCATGCGCGGAGCCCGTGACATTCCACTCAGGACTATCTGTGAGAATCTGGGGGACCGCGGCGCGGAACTCCTGGAAATGGTCCGGAATGATATTGCCCGTTCCGGGGTGCGGCACAAACTGGTCTCGGGGGCCATCCTCACCGGCGGAGGGAGCATGATGAAGGGCTTGCTTGAACTGGCGGAAAGCGTTCTCGACATGCCGGTCCGTCAAGGGATGCCCAGGGGATTCACAGGGCTGGAAAAGGAACTGGCGCATCCTATTTACGCCTGCGTGGTCGGCCTAGCCCTCCTTGAGGCGCAGCATACGTCCTTGCAGGATTTTCAGCTCCTGCCGCCCCCCATGCCGTCGCTGACCCATAGGATCCTGTCCTGGTTCGAGCAGTGAAACGGAAGGTGCTGCAGATCCACTGCAAATGCTGATTCCGTGGTTCAGGGATGCCTCGTTCCCCTGATCATCCAACAAACCGGGCGATGATCCTCTCGCAGTCCGGGTGAACCTTCAATGCGTTGGACATGAAATGGAGCCGGCTGATCCTTTCCGCCATGCCCTCAGGCAGCCTTCGCCCGCCGGAGGAGAGGGTTTTCCAGCGCCTTGCGCACGGCCCACCATAATCGATACTCGCATACGAACAGCATCGCCCGGCCGGTAGCCGGCCTCTCGGAAATCCTGCTGCCCACAGTTTCTCCATGGGCAACGAGATCCTTCATTTCAGCATCCGGAGTGTTTTGCCACCGCGCATCCAGCGCGAGCCACGCGGGATCGAAACAGGAGTATGGGTTTTTGAGCGAGACCGGTTGTTCAATTTCAGAAATCGGCAATGGTACCGAAGGGAATCCGCAAGGCTTGCCCACAATCAGGGGGCCGACACATTCAAAATCAATGGACCGTTTTCCGGCCAACCAGGCAGCCGCGCAGGCCGCATCGGTAGGCACGATCGGATAGAGGGAGCAAATCCCGCTGTCTCCTTTTACCAGCAGCGAGCTGACAAGCGGGAAAGAATCCAGCCGTGAGTTCAGCCACCCCGGCTGGTTCATGAAGCAGGGCAAGTCGATCAGCACTTTGTCGAACCTTTTCTCCTGCAACGCCCTGGCTGCCTGCATCAGGCGATCCACGAGCGGCCCCCGGTCCATGGACTCGGCTCCCTGCATCCCCGTAATACCGTACTCGGTTTCAAAACCAAACATACGTTCTGACATTCCCTTTACCATCCCGCCCAGCGGATCTCACCCCTATGAAACGTTCTGCTGTTTCCCGGCGTTCTGTATTCTGGACCGGACCCGAGTGCCTGACGCAGGCAACCGGCCGATTACAGCGCGGCGGAAATGCAAAGGAAGCCGGCCCATGAGGTTCGCCTCAGGGAAGTTCTTTGGGTCACGGTCCATCACATCGGTTTACAGGCAGATCCGCGGGATTCAGCACGGGATCCAAACCCTGCTCCGCCCCAGCCATTGATGGGAGCGGCCCGCCTTCAGCGGTCGATTCGGAGGATGCCTCTTCCAGGTCCTTCCTGTAAACCGCCAGAAACGCCACAGCGGCAACAAGGAGAAGCGACAGAACCATGAGGTTGAAGTACCAGCCTGCATCCCAGGCAAAATAGGCCAGCGGGATACCGAGCGTTAACGATACGGAAAGGGTGATCCAATCCGACCAGGCGGAACCGAGACGAATCCATTTCAGAAAAAAATTAAAGATTTGTCCCCCATCGAGAGGCCATATGGGAAGCAGATTGAAAGACCCCATTACAAGGTTGATCACGGCGATCAATTCGAGCAATTTGCGGAGGATGCGGACGCCCGCAAAATAATCCAAAAAATGGGCGAGGGCCAGGGCAATGGCGCAACAGATGAAGTTCGAGGCCGGGCCGGCCGAGAGCATGGCGATTTTTTTCGGGTGCGTCAGGATCCTTGTCGCCGGATCCGTCATCAGCGCCAGCCCCCCAAGGATATGCAGGTAAATCCCCTGCGTCTTTATCCCCCAGATCCCTGCCACAAGCGCATGAGCCAGTTCGTGCATCAGCACGGCTGCAGGGACGGCGGCTATTACGAAAAGTTCCAGCAGCCTCTGCAGGACAGTCACCGCAAGGGTCCTGCCGCTCGGCTCCAGCCACAGGACCACGATCAGGATTAGTACGCCAAGCGGAGCCGACCAGTGTGCACGGATCGGAATCCCCCGGATGCGGCCCAGAGGGAAAGATGCAAGAAAAAGCATGCTGGAGAACCTCGTTTCGCTGAAGCGGACCTGCCGGAAAGGACGGACCCTTCTCCGTGATACGTCGCAGAACCTAACACAGGAAGGAGGTTCTTCCCGGAAAAACAGCGCAATCACACTGTCGTGTTGCCGCAAGCCGCTGCGGCAGACTCATTTGCCTTGTTGCGGAAATAAGCGGTCACACGCAGTCACTGTTTTTTGGCTCAATCGCCCGGTTTAAGCCCACCGCCTTTCAGGCGGCTTTCAGCTTGATTTTCAGGCCCGACAGGGCCGGCAGGAAATAGGCCCGAGCGTCAGCTCGGGATTGAACGGTGTTGGGCAATGAGGCCTGAAGGGTCGGCACAAACAGGAATGAAGGTGCCGCGCCTTTGGCGCCCTTGATAGCCTCGATCCTCTTCCC
>CAYYTC010000014.1:10572-77797 GCA_964474425.1 uncultured Acidobacteriota bacterium | reverse complement strand
TCAGGATCCACGTCGACCTTGGTGCCGGGCCTGTTGTATGCCCATTTGTCCACAGACAGCAGCAGCTTGGATGGCGCATAGGCGGCTCTTTCAGCCGATCTCCGGGTTTGGGAGGAATAGGTCAGCGGGTTGGTCATGATGCCAAAAGGCCCGGCGCCCAGAAACTCTTCGCTGATGCGGTCGATCTCTTTGCTGGTAGCCTTTTCCAGCATCCACGCGGTTTCGCTTCCCCAGCTTTCAAACAACCGGTTAAGAACAAAGGAAAAGACATCCTGGGCCGCGATTGGCGCCTTGCCGGCCTGGGCAAAGAACCAGAGGAGCCAATTAACGGTTTCCGGGGCCGCCTTTTCCCAGTTGATCACCTCGACGCCCATGCTGCGCCACGCCGGTTCGAAAAAGTGGGTATTTGTAGTCCTTGCAGGGTTATTCAAATGGCTGAAAATCTGATACGCCTGAATGCCGCTGGTGTTGGATGTAATGATCGCATCCTTGCTGACCATCGATTCGACCTGAGTAAGAATCTTCTTCTTCAGATCCAGGTTTTCTGTTGCCGCCTCAATCACCAGTTCGCAGTTTTTCAGCTGACTGTAATCGGTGGTGTATACGATATTGCCCAGGATTTTTTCCACCTGCTCGGGGCGTATCGTTTTTCTCTCGACGCCCTTTTTCGCGTATCCATCAAATCGTGCCTGCGCTTTTTTGAGGGGCTCTTCAACCACGTCCACAAGGTACAGTTTCATTTCGGGGAAAGCGGTCCGAAAACCATAGGCAATATCAGGGCCGATGGTCCCGGATCCGACCACCGCCATTTCCTTGGGAATAGGCCGGGTGGGCTGAATCAGATAGGGATTCTGAAAGCTTGGATACAAGTTTTTTACCGTCATTTTGATGTCTCCTTCAAATATCGTCTGCGCATTAATTCACTTTGAATATTAGGGCGGCTCCAGAATCGCCTGCCGCGCAACCGGCCACCAGTCCATAACCGCCGCCTTTCAGGACCAGCTCCTCGATCAGTTCGATGGCCAACCTCGTGACCGTGGGCCCTTGAGGGTGGCCCCAAATCAGAGAGCACCCATAATTGTTGAATATTTTGTCGTCGATCCCCATCTGTTTTCGCATGATGATATCGTTAACGGAAAACGGATTATGGGTTTTCACCGCTTTGAGATCGGACACCTTTATTCCCGCTTTTTCCAGTGCCTGATTTGAAGCCGGCACCGGCGCATCCGGCATGTGCGCCTTTTTGGCGCGCGCAAATCCATAGGAAAGTATCTGGATGGTCACGGCCTTGTCGGCGGAAAGGGAAGCCGCTTTATCCTTTGTGGTTACGATCATGCCGGCATTGCCATCGGCTGCATGCGTCTGAGCGCCGGCGGTTATGATGGAATCCGGGCCCATCGTTTTCAGCGCTGCCAGGCCCTCAGCGGTGCAGGGCGTAATCCCTTCGTCCGCTTCCACCATTATGGATTTTTTCCTGGAGAGCCAGACTTCAACGGGGAGCATATAGCGTTTCTGAAATTCGCGGTCATTCGCCGTCGACATCAGGTACTTATTGTATCGATCGAGGATCAGGGCATCGGATTCTTCCCGGGTGATGCCGTGTTCTTTTGTAACATTGTTAGCCGTGCCCAGGGGGCCGGTGTCGCCGGTCGGTTCAAAGTTGAAGCCGTCTATCATCCAGCTCTCGAAGTCGGGCTTTCCGCCGAGGCCTGCAGGGTTCGGCCATAGGATGTTCGGACAGTTCGATGCCCGGTCACAGGTAGCCACAAGTATATTGGAATCGCTCCCCGCTTCGATGGAGGTTGCGGCAGTTTTGATGCAAACCGTGGCGGTGGCGCACGCTTGGGCGACTCGGGGACCGCTGATATAGGGATTGCCAATCAGCGTAGCAAACCAGGGGGCATCATAAAACCACATCTTTTGGGGAATGGTCGCGCCGAAGACGATGCTGTCGAAAATATCCGGCTTGATGCCGCGTAATTCGAAGAACTTTTTCGCAGTGGCCGCTGCCAGCTGTACGGCATGCTGATTCTGCAGGGATTCCTGCCAGCGGCAAAAAGGCGAGCTCCAGTATCCTTTGTAGGGAACAAATACGTTTTTAAACATTTCCAGCTCCTTTCGAATATGTTTTCCGCGACTCTCTTTATTAGAATCTAACCTTGAGGACGTTTGCGTATTGCAGATAGGAATGCCAAACTTTCAGGGCTTTGAAATGGTCCATAAGTTTTCCGCAAAATCGAATAATGTCTTCTTCCGTCGCCCTTGCATCATTGCTTGAAGCCGCCGCGGCATGACCGCTTCCCGGACCTCAATCCGTTCAAAGCCGCTCCATGACACGCCGCCGGCTCTGAAAAAGACACGATGGTAAACATGGGGATTCACTTCACGCTTGTTATCGGTTTGCCTCTTCGAAATCTCAAACATGCGCCGGACAATATCGTAAGTGCGCAGAAAGAAAGCAGATTTCGTTAGATAGAATAGGAGAGACCGAGAATCATAGTCAAGCACGAAATACCCCTGCTCCGGAACTATTTTGGGTGAAACCGAGGGATGAAAATGTTTGAGCCGAAAACAGTCGCGTCGATAGCGCCATTCGATTCCGGGGCATGCAATAAAGTGGGTTTTTTCATTGAGAAAATACCCGGAAACCAGCACTGTCAGGGCAGGAACCGAAGCTCTTGCACGACAGGGCATATCCCTTGCCGGTCCGAGAAACAGTTTGATACCGGGAAAATGTCCGACGTTCAGATATACGGCAAACCACCCAAGGCTCAAGTACAGGCAAGGACAAGGAAGTGCCGGGTAGGAGACAGGCTGATCCTGGAGCTGGTTGAGCCGGGCAAAGCCGATTTCATCTATAGGGAAACCCTGTACCGCAGGGGTGAAGGCATCATGGATATCATGTTCTCTGTAAAAGACTTGAAGCAGGAAACGGCCAGACTGACCGAAAAGGGAGTACCCAGGATTTTCAGCGGACGGCCTCAGGACAGCGGCGCGTTCGCAGTATTCGATACTCGCGAAAAGGGCGGCGACGTCCTCATCAAACTTATCGAAGAATGAGCTATCGGGCGGAAAGCCGCAGTTTTTCTCTCATCGGCCCCTGCCATGGGAAATGCCGATTTATGCCAGCGGGAACGGAAAGCGGCCTGCAAATTAGTGCTCTGACGGTGTTTTGGTAGTAAGATACCATCAGATTTCCACTGTTGGATTTTTTTGCTGAGGGTGGCCCCCGGAGAGCAAGAGCGGGCAGCCATAGGGCCTTATCAGGAGTGGGAGCAGATATTCTGCTGTGCGATCGGTAAAAACGGCAGGTTCCTTGCCCCTGTCCGCTGGGCCTGTGGATTTTTATATTTCCTTGAGGAGATGAGCCAATGAGAGAGCCAATGCACAGAATCCAATACACGAAGCTTACCAAAGAGCAGATAGACCAAAAGCTTGTCGCGACCGCGGCTGGCCCGGCATGCGTGTCCGAATATTCGGACGTCCTTGCCGGAAAGTCACTCAAGATCGTGACCGACAAAGGCCCTGTTTTGAGCTACGCCTTTAAGGGCAAAAACAGGCTTACCATCGCCGAAGACGGCGGAGCTTCCGTTGAATCCGGTTACGGGGCGCTGACGCTCCAGCAGGTGGTTTTCTTCTCCCACATGGTGCCCAAAACTCAGAAAGGCTACAACGTGGTCGTTGATCTCAAGAAAAACCTCGCCACGGTATTCGAAGTGTGGTTCAGCGGCTACAAAGACGACAACCGGGAGGTTCAGCGCCAGATGTACTACGGCTATGTGGAGGTTGCCAGCAAAGAAGCGCCGAAAGAGCGCCATCACCTTACAAACAGAATCGAGGGTAAAGGCTTCCACTGGACAAGCGACAGGGGCATCGAGACGCTGGAGTTTTTTCCGTCGGTTATTTTCTCATCCTTTGTCGAACTCACACGACAGGGGGGCGAGCTTACGTTTTGCGGCCCGTCCGACTTCATCATGATAAACGACAATATGTACATCTATGACAGGACAGAGTGCGTAATGTCCGGCATCATGACCATGTATGTCCTTGACCTGTTCTCCCTGAAACAGATCGGCGTGCGGCTCGGCTTCGATGAAAACGATAATCTCGAGTACTACATGTTCAGGGGAACCGGCGAAATCGTCGGTCAGGTTGCCACGTTTGAATCCTTCCGCGACCACGGCGAAAAAATTGTCATGGGCGCAAAAACGCCGCCGTCGACGGAAAAGGGGCAAAGGCGCGTGTACCGTCCGCTCCTGACGAATCCGCCCATGACCAGGCAGGAAGTTGAGGGGGCTATCCAAAAGAGCACGAAGATTTTTGCCGGCGGTATGGGTGCCGTCCCCAGCGGTACGGGCAGCGAGGTGACAAGCAACAAACTGCCGCTCAGCGAATTTCTTGTCGGCAAGGAACTCACTCTCCGATACGACAACCGCGGCCCGGTCTGGAATTACCGGTTCGACGAGCCCAAAAAACTCCGATGGCAGCGCGAAGGCGAAGGACAATGGCATGAGGAGATCTATGAAGCCTTTGAGCCTGCCGAGGGCCTGATATTTTTCGCTCACATCCACAGCGGAGCCAGCCCCAACGAGTGTGTCGAAATCGCCCTGGATTTCCAAAATGGGCTTACGACCTGCGTAATCGCCAAGCTAGGCACGCCGTATATGGCGAACGAAGTTTCACGGGAAATCGTCTTCGGCATCATCGAGATGAAGGGCCTGGAGGCTCCCCGGTATTGGCGCCACACCTTCACCGATGAGCTTGTCGGCTGCGCGTTCACATGGGCCTACAGCGACGCAATGAGTTCCATGCATGTCTACAGCACTCCCCAATCCTATTCGTGGACGATATTCATGGATAACGGCACCCTCGGCATGATGTGGAGCTCGCCTTGCCACTATGTGAAACTCCGCGATTACGCTTACCTGTTTGAATGGATGGAGGAGGCCTGCAACGGCCATCACAGCACAATCGTGATCAACACCCGAACGATGCGCGAGTGCGGTTTCGGCTTTGGCGTCGGCAAGAATGGGCTGAGCCTCAGCGACGTCGGAGCTTTTGCCCGCAACGCCGGATATTATGACATAAATAGATTCATGGGACCGAAAGGGAAGGGAGCATAAAATGGATACGCTAACAAAGCCGTCAGCATCCATGGATCGCCCGGAGAAGCCCGACACGGACCGCCGATCCTTTATCCGGAAGGCGGGATCGGCTTTTTCCGCCGTGCTCGCTTCCGCGGTTGCCGGCATATCAAAACCCAAGCCCGACGAAGCCGGCGCTTTGAAGGAACAGGTCGAGCGGCTGTCCGATCAGCTGGGAATCCTCGAAGACACGAACGCAATTCGCAAGCTGCACCATGCATATGGGTACTATCTCGACAAAGGGATTTGGGAGGAAATCGTCAACCTGTTTGATGACGACGGAGAGGTATGTTTCAACGGCGGCATTTTCGAGGGCAAAGACAAGGGTATTCGCCGCCTGTATATCGACTGTTTTGGCCGGGGGTTCACCGGACATGATAGCGGGCCCGTACACGGTTTCCTCCTCGATCAGACCCAGGAGCAGGACGTTATAGATATTGCGCCGCATCGCAAGTCCGCCAGGGCTCGATTCCACTGTCTCATGCAGACGGGCGTCGAGGTGGTCTCGGATTCGCCGATGATGGAAATGGCGCGTCAACAGGGGCAAGGAGTCCTGCAGTGGTGGGAAGGCGGCATATATGAAAATTCCTATGTGCGGGACGGCGACGTCTGGAAGATCCAGAGGCTTGGCTATCATGCAATATGGCAGGCCGATTATGCGCTGGGCTGGGCTTATGCCAGGCCGGGTTCTATCTCCCACTTCTCAAAAACGTATCCTGAAGACCCGGCCGGTCCGGACAGACTCGTCGCGCCGACAGCGGCACCGCGGATGGAAACGGAGGTGATTTCCTTCCGCTACCCGCATCCCGTGACAGGGAAGCTTTGGAAAGGATAACCCTGCAGACGGTTCGCGAAGGGGCCGGATCATGCATTTTCGACCTGCGGATGCCCTGACAGCACTCGAGAACGGTGCCCGCGGGCTTTGGACAAAGGGCTCATGCTGCTCAAATGTGAGTAGCCAAGGCTGCAAACAGATTTTTTCCCCCGTAAGATCGGAAGAGCTCTTGAATCCCACCGAAATTCGGAAAGCCGCGTAGACATGGGGGATCTTTCGGAAGTCCCGCGAAAATGGGGGGTGCAGCTATGGGCTTCGATCGATTTTCGCGGGACCGCTTTTTTCAACAGTGGAGATACGGCCTCCGCTTCGCCATGATATAGTACGCCAAAGAAGGATCCGCCTGCGGAAGAGGCAATCGAGGCGAGGCCTCGCGTTCTGCGATGACGGAGGATTCATAAAGTATCGAGATGATAACCCTGCGCTAAAGGAGGAGCTATGTCGGTAGAAAGAAGACTTGCACTGGTAACGGGGGCCACCATGCCCAGGGGCATCGGAAGAGCGACAGCCCTCACCCTTGCACGGGAAGGGTGCGACGTGGTCGTTACGGGTTTTAACAATATGGATGGGGCTATGGCGGTTTCTGAGGAGATAAAAGCGATGGGCCGCAGGTCCCTCGCCCTCAAGATGAACGGAAGGGATTACGGCGACGTGCAGAAGGCCTTTGCCACTATCAAGAAGGAGCTTGGGCCGGTTGAAATCCTCGTCAACAACGTCGCCCAGATGCGCCGGATGGTAACCATCGCCAAGACGACCATGGACGATTGGGAAAACGAAGTAAAGCTCTGCCTCAATTCCGCCTTTTACTGCATCAAAGAGGCGTGGGAAGACATGTGCGCCAACAAGTGGGGGCGCATCGTCAACATGACCTCCGTGGCGGGTGTCATGGGCGGCTACGGGCAGTCGAGTTACGGCTCCGCCAAGGCAGGTCTTGTCGGTCTCGCGAAGTGCGTTGCCCTGGAGGGCGCAAGGTTCAACATTACGGCCAACTGCGTCCTTGTGGGCATGGCCCAGACTGAAGCATACGACGAGCCGATAGGTGAAGAAATCCGGAAGAACATCGAGAGGAAGATAGCATTCCGAAGGGCCGCTTCGCCCCAGGAAGTAGCCGACGCCATCGCCTACGTCGTCTCCGAGAAGGCCAGGTACATGACGGGCAGCATCGTCGACCTCATGGGCGGCCTCGATCTCTTCATCATTTAGTACCTCTAAACCCACGGCCTCGGGCCGTGCGACCCTGACAGGCTAAGCCGTTCCGGCGTGCCGTCTGTTGGGGTACGCGATCCCTGGGAGAAAAGCTCCCGGATGGGTGTGTATATCAAGCAATAGGAATTTCGTTGCCGCGTAGCGGCAAAATGAATTTAGCCGGGCCTTTCAAGGCCCGGATCAGAATGAGGGAAGAGGATTCCGTCGCGTCAGCGACGGTTGAGGTCGTGCGTCGCTGACGCGACGCATTCCTCGAATCCACCCAGAGCCGGCCTTAAAAGGCCGGCCTAAAATCAGTCGGCCGCTACGCGGCCGCCGGCTTCGTCATTGGTTTTATGCTCCTGGCCCCAGCGGGGCCTTCCGATATGTGGTTCGCCCCGCTTTGCGGGGCAGGCCAAAGCCACGCCTTCTAGGCGTGGTCGATTACCCCCGTACGAGCCTGCCGGACTTTTCGGGGCACGCGCCTTCTTTCGCTTGAGGTCGACTCTGCCGAAGGCTCGCCCCGAGAATGCCGGCCGTCTGAGGGTGCCCTTAGTGCAGTCGATGTAAATTGTTGCAAAAAAATATCTTGCGGTTTTTCCTGAAGCATCCGGCCGCCGGCTGGCGCGAAGGCGGAGGCGCAGGTTTTTATCCCGAGGCGCCCTTGCCAGAACCCACTCTGTCTTCAAGGTTTTATCTTGACATCGTGACGCTTCTATAGGAGTGTAGTCTCCGTTAATTTGGGGAGTTTTCGGCGTTAACCGCAGTAAAAAGGTGTGGGGGCGGTCCTCGGTATTGCCACTGCTCGTGTTTGAATGGATTGGGCATAAGCAAAACATTCGAGGGCCGTGCTGGAAACGGGAATCCCTAAAATCGATGGGAATGTGCACTGGGATTTGTCCAGCGTAACCGAGACTGATGTAAAGTTGGCAAATCCTGAAGCGGGTGCAACCGTCAACCCTGCCGCATCTGCGGCAGAGTGCGAGGTGTTTCGTTGTGTCGGTTGCGCCTGTGACGGTTATTGACTGTTTGGTTGAAGGAGAGACGAAGCATGGAGAAGCGCCTGCCGTTGCAGTGCGCTCATCGTCAAAGAAAGCGGCTGTATTGTTTGAAGTATCAAAGTGTCTGGTAGGGCTCGGAATTCTGCTTGCCGCTTGATTGAACCCGGTGGAGAGGATTCAGGGCGTCGACGCTGAGTTTGGAAAGAGAGACGAGGCCGTAGGATGAGCCTGCCCACCGAGTCTCTAATCCATTTTACCAGGCGCGCCGAGCGGTTCGGATTTGTTGGTACATTTGGGATCCGGCCTGGAGGAGCGTTGTTGTTCCGGTCCATGCAGCCGGATGACCGGCGGACAGAGACGGGCCGCCGATGTGGAAAGGAGTCTACAATGATTGTAGGAGTGATAGGTTCGGGATCCATCGGTCCCGACCTGGCATACGGTTTCCTCTCTGCCCTGGCGGCAGGGGAAGGAGGAAAGGTTTACCTCCTGGATATTAAAAAGGAGGCGCTGGACGCGGGGGTCGGCCGAATTGAAGGTTACATCGGTAAGGCTTTGGCCCGCGGGCGGATGAGTCAAAAGGATGCGGACGCCACGAGAGCGGCTCTCATCCCGACCATGGACATAAAAGATCTTGCCGCGTGCGATTATGTCCTTGAGGCTGCAACCGAAGACCTCAAGACAAAAAAAGTTATCCTGAGAAATCTTGAAAATGTCGTCCGGGCTGACTGCCTGATCGGCTTCGCCACTTCGGCGATCCCGAGATCACGAATTGCCTCCGAGGCGCTGCATCCGGAGCGATGCTTTGTGAATCACCCGTTTTACCCGGCATGGCGCGCGCTGCCTATTGAGGTTGTAGCATCAGGCGACGCAAAATTCAGTGCCCGCATGCTTGAAGTGCTTCGAAAGCTCGGCAAGGTGCCCATCATAACCGCCGATGTGCCCGCTTTTGCCGCAGATGACATCTTCAGCAACTATATCTGCGAAGCCATGCGCATCGCCGAGGAGGGTATCGCGACGCCGGCCCAGGTTGATTACATCGTCAACAGCGCCATTGGCGGCGGCGGCCCGTTTAATGTAATGGATTTGACTCACGGTAACGTCCTTATCGTGCATATTCAGGAATTAATGCAGGAGGCCCACGGCGGAAAGCTGTGGTTTGCGCCGCCGGCTTATCTTGTAAAACAGGGCGCCAAGGCATGGCACAATCCCAAAGCGCCTGGCGATCCGAAGCACACGGAAGCCCAGGCCAAACAGGTGCTGGACCGCATTCTGGCCGTTTTGCTGGGCCGCACGTACGCGGTTGCGGAAAACGGCGTGTGCGATCCTTCGGACCTCAACTGGCTGATTCGGATGTCTCTTGGATTCAATGAAGGGACGCTGGACCTGGGTCAGAAGCTCGGCGCCGATCGTGTGGCCGAGCTATGTCTTAGTTACCAGAAAGCCCATCCGGATTTTCCGGTTCCGAAATGCGTTGCGGAAAAGAAGCTGCCGGCATATCTCCGTGATGTGGTCGTTGAGCGCGACGGCAATCTGGCTGTGGTCATGGTCCGAAGGCCGGAATTCAAAAATGCGCTCTGCATGCAGGCGGTTCAGGAATTGAAGACTGCGTTTGAAACCCTGGACAAGGATCCGAAGATACAGGGCGTCGTGTTTACGGGCTACGAGGGGGCGCTTTCCGGCGCCGATATCAATGAGCTGGCAATCCTGAACACCCGCGAGGAGACCGAAGGCATTTGCTATAAAGCCCACCCCGTTCAAGCGTTGATCGCCGGGATGAAAAAGCCGGTGGTCGCGGCCGTTAACGGGCCCGTGATGGGCGGCGGCGCTGAATTCTGTATGGCCTGCCACGCCCGCGTGGTCGGTCAAAACCTGGTGTTCGGACAGCCCGAAGTCAACCTGGGTATTGTGCCGGGATATGGAGCTACGCAGCGTCTGCCGCGCCTCATCGGTGTTGATAAGGCCCTGGAACTGCTCCGGACCGGACGCTCGATCGGTGCAAAGGAAGCCTGTGCATTGGGCTGGGCAACAGGGGAACCGGTCGACGATCCTGTCAGCGCAGCCAAAGATCTCCTGCGGCAGCATATCGCCGGGAAGGTCAAGCTGGCAACCGTGAATCCCGCGCCCATCGCGGTCCCCGACCCGATCCCGAATGTGGATATCGGCCAGCGTTCGCTGCTCATCGATGCCATACTGGTGGATGCGGTGAAACGTGGCGTTCAACTCCCGCTTGACAAGGGGCTTGTTGTCGAGGCAAAAGCCTTTGCAGCTACCAAGGAAACCATCGACGCCGATATCGGCATTAAAAACTTTACAATGAACGGCCCGCGAACGCCGGCCGCCTTCATGCACGAGTAGGAGGATACAGCGATTATGGCGAAGGAAAAATCGATCGTCATTCTTGACGGTGGCCGCAGGCTGCCGCGAGCGGATATTTTGCATAACAACAGGGCGCCGGGCCTCTATGCGCGGTTCTCCACTACTCAGCTTGGGGGGATGGCGGTTAAGGCAACTCTGGAACATACGAAGATCGATCCTAAACTGATCGGACACGTGGTCATGGGCATGGCGGCCCACAGCCATCGGGATTCCATATATGGCGCGCAGGGAATGCGGTGGCGCGGCGGGCTGGCGGATGACGTGCCGGCCCTCACCGTGGCGCGCATCTGCGGCAGCGGAGCGGAAGCGATTACGGTTGCAGCGGAAATGGCCACAGCCGGACTCCGGCACGACGAGGCGCGGCCGTTCTACATGGTGGGCGGAGGGGAAAGCATGCAGTACCCGTTTTCCCTTTATAACTACCGTGGAAGGATGGTCGGAAACGCAATGCAGAAGTACGGTCCGGTCGACACTAAGGCCCTGCCTGCAGGCACCGCCCTGCAGGATGCGCTCCTCATGTGCCTCTATGACCCGGGAGCAAAGCTGTCCATGGCCAATACGGCCGAAAGGCTGGGCCGGCAATATGGTATTACCCGCGAGGAGTGCGACGTTATCGGCTACAAATCGCATGCAAACGCCAAGAAAGCGCGCGATGCGGGATGGTTCGATGAAGAGCTGGTGCCGGTCACGGTGGAGCGGGGTGGATCTGAACCGCCGGTCACGGTCAAATACGATACTCACATATTGGAAAATGCTTCCTTGGAAACCATGGCCAAGCTGCCTCCGGCCTTCGAGGCCGGCGGGGTGATCACGGCAGGCAACGCAAGCGCCGTGGTCGACAGTGCCGCGGCCATGGTGCTGGGTCTGGAACGTGATGTCGAGCGGTATGGTCTGAAGCCTTTATGCCGCATCATCGGTTACGGAGTTGCCGGAGTCGATCCCCGGATCATGGGTTACGGCCCGGTGCCTTCGACACGCAAAGCGTTGGCAAGCGCAGGGCTGAAAGGAGAGCAGATCGACATCATTGAACTCAATGAAGCCTTTGCTCCGCAAGCGCTGGCGTGCATCCGAGATATGGAAAAAATGGGGATAGACCCGGAAAAGGTCAATCCCATGGGCAACGCCATTGCGCTGGGGCATCCGCTAGGCGCCACGGGCGCCACGCTGTTCCTTACCTGCGCCTATGCCTTGCGGCGCAGAAAGCTGCGCTATGGCCTGATAACCATGTGCATCGGAGGAGGCCAGGGCATTGCATTAGTGTTGGAATCGATTCATTAACGCGACAAGGCGGGACGGCAGTCTGCCGTCCCGCCGCTCCGTGGCCTCGAACCGTCATTCTGGGAATCCGGTGATAGGAGACGATCGGGGCCATCGAGGATGCGGGACCTGCCTGGTGATGCCGATCGCGGTCCGGGCTCATTCAATCATAATCTTTGGCGATTTAAGCAGCCAATTTATCAAACACAAAGAGAGGACTAGCCTATGGCTGAAGCTACTTGGCGGAATTATTTGGAAAACAAGCATAGCAAGCCGGCACCGCTCAAAGGAATTAAGGTGCTTGAAGTATGCACGCTGATTCTTGGACCTTCAGGCCCGTCGTTCCTCGCGAAGCTGGGTGCGGAAGTGATCAAATGTGAAATTCCACCCTTGGGAGATACCTCGCGCAACCTTATTCCTTTTGGCGATTATTTCCGGGAGCAGGGAACGGGTTTTGTGCATGCCAACGAAAATAAATACTGGATGGGTTTGGATCTTCATAGGCCGGAAGGCCAGGAGATATTCAAGCAACTGGTTGCTCAGTCCGACATCGTTGAAGAGAATATGCGCCCGGGAGTTCTGGAAAAATGGAATGTCGGCTACCCTCAGTTGAAAGAGATCAATCCGCGCATTATCTACATCTCAAAAAACGGCTATGGGCAGTGGGGGAAATACGCAGAAGAGAATATGCCCTCGAATGACGGGGCTTCACAAGCCTGGGCCGGATTTGCCTGGCTGTCATCTTTCCCGGGGCAGCGGCCGCTTAAAAGCCGTCTTTATGTCTGTGATAACTTTGGGGGCCTGATGGGCGAAGTCGCCGTTTTGGCCGCGCTCCATCACCGGCAGAGAACAGGCCAGGGGCAGTTTATCGAGTTGTCGCAAACCGAAGCTATCATGCGGATGATGTCCTGGGTCTGGCCGTACCAACAGATTACGGGAAAGACCGCCATGCCGGCAGGCAACAGAGATCTATGCGTCAGTCCGGCGGATACCTTCCGCTGCAGGGATAACCGGTTCGTTGCAATCGCCGCGGCGATGCCGAAGGAATTTCAGGGATTATGCAAGGCGATGGGGCGGCCGAAACTGGCCCTTAATCCGAAATTCAAAGACCATCTGACCCGTTTGCGTGATGAGAATACCCTGGAACTCCTGAAAATTATCGGGGACTGGGCAAGGAAGAAAACGCCGGAGGAAATCGAGCGCCTTGCAGAGGAATTCGGTTTTGCAGCAACCCGTATCCTGAGCGTCAAGGATATTGTGGATGATAGACACTGCCGTGCCAGGGGCTTTATGGCCTATGTGGATGATCCCATGATCGGCCCGTTCTACGAATATGAATTCCCGGTCATGATGTCCAAGACGCCTCCCAAGGTTAAATGGTCGGTCCGGGCCATAGGATTCGACAACGAATATATAATGACGCATAAACTGGGTAAGAATAGCGAACAGATCAAGAAATATTATGAATGCGGCGCTTTGGGCAAATGGGCGGATTTGATTTCGCGGAGGCCGCCATCAAGCTGGGATGGCGAAACCGGCATCATCATGGCGAGGCAACAAGCCAAGACAGCAGAAAGGAGCAAATAATATGGCAAAGCTACCTTCCGCAGAATGGTTTAGAGCAAAAGATGATCCGAAATTTGCCCACACAAAGCTGGAAGCTCTGGATGACATCACCATCCTGGATTTGAGCTACAACAGCTTCGCCGGCAGCTACTGCACTTCGCTGTTGTCGGAGTTCGGCGCTGAGGTGGTAAAAATTGAACCTTCAGAAGGGGATTTTCTGAGGACCTGCACTCCTTACGGAATTTTGCATAAGGGCGAGGGCCTGAATTACCTGTCGGAAGGCAGGAACAAATTCCATGTGACATTGAACCTCAATAAGGTGGAAGCGAGAAAGGTGCTCAAGAGCCTTGCGATGAAAGCAGATGTGCTTCTGGAGACTTTCACTACAGGCACAATGGATAGATGGGGAATTGGATATGAGCAGCTGAAAAAGATAAATCCCAAGCTGATCTTTGCCTCCATAACTCCGTTCGGGCAGTTCGGACCCAAAAGCAAAAGCAAAATGCCCGATTATGACAGCATTATCCAGGCCAGAGCCGCCATCCAATATGCCACGGGAGAGATTCTGCCCAAGGGAAAAACATATGATGAGATGCCCTGGGCTGTCCCAACCAAGTCCGGTCCCTGGATCGGCGCCGCTCCGGCCGGGCAATTCATGGCAGCAGGGATCTTGGCTGCCCTCTACTGGAGAGGTATGTCCGGGGAGGGACAGGCACTGGATTGCGCCACTTCCGAAGCCTTCGCTAGTTTTGACGATTGGGCCTATCTTTGGTACCAGGGAACCGGCAAAGTCTGTGAACGTTTCGGAAACCTGGATATAGCGGGATGGTTGTATTGTTTCGCGCCAACCAAAGATGGAGCTGTGTTTCTGGGCGCTCTGCGGCTGGAGCAATGGCAGGCGTTTGTCGACATGATCGGCAAGTATGACGAATGGGGCGCTGCGGAATGGAAGACCATGGCTCCATTCATGTCCGAAGAGCAGCAATTGAAATGGGCGGACCTGGTATTTGCGGAAACGCGCAAATACACGAACCAGGAATTGGTGAACATGTCCGTCGAATATGCGAAAAAGGGCCGTTTGGCGCCAATCACCACGGTAGTGGGCCCGGTTGTCGACCCGATGGAAACTGTCAAAGATCTGAACTGGAACGATCGGGGCCTCTTCACTCCCGTGGATGATCCGGTGTTCGGGCCTATCATTATCGCTCAGGCGCAATATAAGTTGACGGAAACCCCCCCGAGAACCAAGTGGGCTTGCCGGCCGGTGGGGTACGACAATGGATTTGTTTATCTTAAATATCTGGCCTATGGGCCTGAAAAACTGAAGAAGCTGAAAAAGGCCGGAGTAATTTAGAATTTGTGAATTGCGGAGAGGCGCGGAGCATTTTGGGAGTGCGCGAGCTTGCTTGCGCCTTTCGTGCGATGTCTTAACGGATGCCCTCTTGTATCCTTCAAAATCGGCCACGACCTGCCGCATTCCAAAACAGGAAGTAACGGGAATTTGGCATCGGGAAGGGACTCGCGATTCATGGACTCCGCGCCTTATCCGTTAAGGGTTCCGGACTGTGCGCGAACAGCGAACCCATCGTGAATAAACAAAGGAGGAAAGATGATTGATAAGGATGAGCTTATAAAAATAGTTGGCAAGGAGAATGTGAGCGATACTCCAGCGGTTTTGCTCCAATACTCCAGTGACCACAGCCTGGTTCCTCCGGGAGCTCCTGAATGCGTGGTCTGGCCGACGGACTCGGAAAAGGTCGGCGATGTTCTCAAATGGGCCAATAAAAATAACGTGCCTGTAGTCCCTGTTTCCTCAAAAGTGCATTTTAACGGCGGCGCTATCCCGAAACAGGGCGGCGTCATACTGGATCTTTCGAAGATGAACAAAATCTTCGAGATCAATGTGGATTTGAAAAAGGCTCGCTTCGAGGCCGGTGTCACCTGGGGGCAGTTGGCCGGCGAGCTTGCCAAGAAGGGCATGAGAGTCATGATGCCTCTGCTGCCGCATGCCAACCGTTCCGTGCTCGTCGATTATCTTGAAAGAGAAGTTCCGACAAACACCGTTTATGACTACGGTGAGCCGATGATGGGGTTTGAGGTGGTCTGGCCGACCGGCGAGGTTTTCAGAATGGGTTCCGCCAGCGTCAACGGCTATCCGGATTCGGGATCCAAGGGCGGCAACCCTTCGGGCCCGGGCATCGATTTCTACCGTCTAGTGCAGGGGGCGCAGGGCACCATGGGCGCCGTAACGTGGACGAATTTGAAGATCATGTTCCAGACACAGAAAGACAAGGTCTTCTTCGCCCCTGTCAACGACCTGGCATACGCCAACGAATTTCTTTACCGGCTTCTGCCCCGCAGGGTCGGCCAGGAAGTCGTTCTGCTCAACCGGGTCGACCTGGCGGCAATCATTGCCGAAAATATGCCGGCTGATTTTGAAAAACTGCGCGCAACACTGCCGCCATGGACGCTGGCCATCGTGATCAGCGGGCTCACGCGCCGTCCTGATGAAAAGATTGCCTATGAAGTCAATCTGCTCAAAGAAATCGTTAAGAACGAATTCCGGAAGCTGACTGTTGATGAAGCTCTTCCCGGATTCCCGGGATTGGGCGGGAAGCTTCTTTCATTGCTTCGCAATCCCTGGCCTGCGGACCTCCCCTACTGGAAGAACCGCTGGCAGGGTGCTTCCCAGAGTCTCTTCTTCATAGCGAGACCGGAAAAGGCGCCCAAATTTGTCGAGATCGTCGAGGCCGTCGCTCCGAAGCATGGCTACCCGGTGGCCGATATCGGAAGCTACATCCAGCCCATCGAGCACAACCGCGCGTGCCAGGTGGAATTTACGTTCTTTTATAACGGGGCCGACGCTGGGGCCAAGGCTCGGATCGCGGCGCTATACCGTGATGCGGCACGGGCCCTCATCGCCGAAGGCGCTCTCTTTACCAGGCCTTACGGCGATCTGGCGACAATGGTCTACGAACGGGCTGCCGGTTACACGATGGCGCTCAAACGGGTGAAAAAGGTTTTCGATCCCAATAACATTATGAATCCGGGCAATTTGTGCTTCTAGGGAGGCGATGATGCCAACGACGAAAGTGAATTTGGAAACAACAGACCTGAATAATTACAAGTACGACATGAGCCGGTGCATTAAGTGCAAAGGATGCTACTGGGTCGAGCACACCTATCAGCCCGGCGTCAAATTCAGCACCCGCTGCCCCAGCAACTTATGGAATGATTTCGATTCCTACGGGGCGTTCGGGAAAATGAGAATCGGGACGGGACTGGTCGAGAAGAAACTCAACTGGAGCCCGAAACTGCTGGAGATCATTTATGCCGATCCGCTGTGCGGCGCCTGCGATGTCGGGTGCAAGCGCAACCTGGATTTGGAGATTGAACTGTCCCTGGAAGCGATGAGAGTCAAGGCGGTCCAGGACGGCGCCGGCCCTATGCCCGCGCACAAAAAGATCGCGCAGAACATAGCCTCTTTTCACAATGTGTTTGGCGCCACCCATGCCAACAGGAAGCAATGGGTGACCGACGATATCAAAGTGGCCAAGAAGGCCGACGTGCTCTACTTTGTCGGATGCACCGCATCCTATCGGAACAAGGAGATCGCCCAGGCAACCGCAAAAATCCTCAACGGCACGAAGACGCCATTTATGCTGATGCCGGACGAGTGGTGCTGCGGCAACACGCTGCAGTCCGTCGGCATGCTGGACGAGGCCCGCGAACTGGCCAGGCGCAATATTGAAATGGTGAAGAGCGCGGGCGCCAAGACCGTGCTGCTTTCCTGCGCTGAAGGCTACAGGATGTGGAAAGTCGAATACCCGAAGCTCCTGAACATCGCCACGGCGGATCTGGGATTCAACGTGGTTCACCTGACCGAGTTCGCCGACGAAACGCTGAAGAAAGGCGATCTCAAACTGAAAAAGCCCTTCCCGGCCCGCTTGACCTACCACGATTCCTGCAGCATCAGCCGGCTCGCGGATCCGTGGACTCCCTGGAGCGGAGAACGCGGATGGATGGGAACGGTCAGTCCGCCTTTGAAGCGGCGGCGCGGCACCCATGGGCTGTATGCCCAGCCGAGAAACGTCATTAACGCCATCCCGGAAGTCCAGTTCGTGGAGATGATCCGGACCCGAGAAAATGCTTTTTGCTGCGGCGCCGGCCGCGGCACCAAAGAAGCGTTTCCCGATCTTGCCTCCTCCTCGGCGAAGCACCGTCTGGATGAGGTGAAGGAAGTGGGCGCAGAGGTCCTGGTTTCTGCATGTCCCTGGTGCAAAAACAACTTCGCGCAAGCCGTCAAGGAAGACGGCAACAGCGTGAGGGTAATGGACTTTTCTGAACTTATTCTTGCTTCGTTGGAGGCATAAGGAGGAATCATGGCCATAGTTAAAGAAGCATTCAAAGCATTGGAGACTGTCGTAGGCGCCAAATACCTTTCGGACGACCCCGCCATCTGCGAAGGATACAGGTCGGGTCCATGCGGGTATGAAGCCGGCACAGGTTATGAAAGAGTCATGACCAAGATTCCGGGCGCGGTCATTCTGCCGAGATCGACGGAAGAGGTTCAGAAGATCGTCAAGATCTGCAACCGATACGTGATCCCTTACGTTCCTTACAGCACCGGATTCTACGGGCCCCGCTCCCACCCCCATGTGGAAAACGCCCTGCTCATCGACCTGAAGCGGCTGAACGATTTCGAATTTGACGAAAAACACTGGTACGCCAACCTCGGATCGGGCGTCATCTACTCCCAGTTTCAGGAGGAGTGCCTGAAACGGGGAGGCTACGTGGTGATCGGTGGCGGCGGCGCACAGGCCTCCGTGATCGCCAACCTGATCGGCGACGGCTGGTCGCCCTTGACCCACAGGATCGGCCTTCCTCATCGGCGCATCCTGGGTACGGAAGTCGTGCTGCCGAATGGCGAAATCCTGAGAACCGGTTCGCTGGCTGTCGGCGACGACCCGTTCTGGGGCGACGGGATAGGGCCCGATCTGCGCGGATTGCTGCGCGGATACACCGGCCTGAGAGGCTGCCTGGGAATCGTCACCAGGATGGCGGTGAAAGTGCTGCCTTTCCAGCCGGAAAAGCTCCAGCCCACGGGAATTTCCCCCAACACGGCACTGGCGCTTCCCGAAAAGCGCGTCAAATGGGTGAATTACATCATGCCCAGCAAGGCGGTCCAGGTTAAGGCGATGTACGAAATCGGCAAGGCGGAAATTGCGGGCGCCGTGACTAAGGTTCCCCTTTTCTGGCGCGTCATCGCGAAAGCCGAGTGCAAGGAAGAATTTTGGAATGAATGGCTCAAGGAGACGCCCGAAACCATTTCCAACTTCCACATCGTTCGCGTGCTCCTCATCGGCTTCACCTCCGAAGAGCAGATGGAGTACGATGAGAATGTGCTGAACGATATCATGATGGAACTGGGCGGCCAGCCCAGGCGGACCAAGCCGAGCGACGAATCCTGGATCAAAAACGCCGATTCGGCCGGCATGTGGCTGATGTGCGGATCCTACGTTTCGGTGGACTACGTGATCGAGACGCTCGCACAGGCTACCGAACACGGGCCGGTTTATGCGGAGCTGAAAAAGAAGTACACGCCTCCGCTTATGCCCGACCACGGAGATCCGGGATGGTTCCAGAGCTTCGAGCTCGGCTACCATGGATACTCCGAATTTCTCATTTACTGGGACCAGGACGAGGATACGACCGGCGTCGATCACTTCTATCTCGAAACCTCCAAGATGAACATCGATCACCGGTTCTATACCGCGCTCATCGGCCCTCATCAACCGCTGTACCTCACCGGGCCGAAGTACGGGCCCAACTACCACGAGTGGATGCTGAAGATCAAAAACGAGCTCGATCCGCTCTGGGTATGCCATCCGCCGGTGCCCTTTGCCCATGACGAGTTTGTGGACAGAGCGCCGTGGATGCACGAACTCAAGACCTGGGAAGGCCCGAAGGAATCCCCCTATCCGGAATGGCTCCAAAAGCAACTGGCAGCCGAAACAGCGGCTTTCCTGGCTAAGAAGTAATATATAGTCTGACCTGAAAGCAGCCACGAATTTCACGAAACACTCCGTGAAATGAGTGGCTGCTTTTGTTTTTGGAAGGCTCATGCAGAGGAAAAGTTCCCCGATAGGGGGGAAACTCTCCCTGCCCCCCGTTTCTGCATTTTTTGCCGCTAAGTGACGATAGCCTCTATTCATGCGGGTCTTCGCCGCATTTCAACGGTTGTCCAAAACTGGCACGGTCCTTGCATTAAAGAGGCCGTAATGTGTAATTGTGCTCGCGCATGGATGGCAAACCTGTTTCAAAAAACGACGAGCCGGAATTTGCCCGCGCATAGGCCCAAACCTGCTTTTAAGGATGATAAATGGAATGGCCATGGCGACCTCGTTTTCGTTTTTCACAACCCAACAGTCCGAATGGAGTGCAGAAAATCCAGCAGCTACTTTATTTGAGTGCATAGACCAGCAGCTTGGCGATTCATGCGCCCAGCTTAAGCTCAAAAGAAATGCAGTGATCTGCAACCAGGGTGACAAACTTTCGTGTCTCTATCTCATCAAACACGGCGAGATCATGCTGACGCGCCTCTCTCAGGACGGCAGAGAAACTCTGCTGTCGATCATGGGTCCGGGGGAATTCTTCGGCGAAAGCGCTCTGCTTGGCGGCGTTCCGGTCACCTTCAGTGCCAGTGCAACCAAAGGATCGACGCTTCTGCAGCTTCCGGAAAGGAAATTCAAAACCCTCCTGGAAGATCCCGTTGTGTGCCGCACGCTGCTGGGGGCCATTGCCCGGCGCTGTGACGATGCCTGGACGCAGATGGAAGTCCTCGGGTGCACGCACGTCAAAGATAAAGTCCGGTCGGGGCTTCTCTGGCTTTCCGGCCGCATCGGCGTGGAAACTCGCGAAGGCGTCCGTATCGACGTCAGCCAGACGCAGCTCGCCCGCATGGTTGGCTGCGCGCGCGAGACGCTCAGCCGCGAAGTGAGTGAATTGCGGCGCCAGCACGCGGTGGACGTGCGCCAGAGCAACGGTCGGAAGTCGCTCTTCGTGATCGATCCCGAGGGCCTGAATCAGCTCGCCTGAAGAAATGGGGGAGCCGACGGCTCAAATCCCCAAATCCACAGCGGCAGGGACGTGTCTGTCCCCGAGTCAGGGGCTTTCGCAGCCGGTCACCCTATTTCCCGGGGTGGATCGCCATCGTACGAGCCGCCCGGGCTGAGAAATATCTTGCCGGGTTTCCCCGGCAGTGGTGTGAGCCAGTCGGGGCTGCTGCGCGGGAACAGCAGCCTGGCCTGCCAGTGGATGGCGAAGTCTTCGGCCTTGATATCCGGATAGAGCCTGGTCATGGCCGACACCATCTCGGCACCCGTTTTGGCCGTGTTGTACACCTCTTCGTAGTCGTCAAGATACCCCAGCGACCAGTCGATGCAGTCGGTGTAGGATTTCGCGCCGTCGGCCTGGACTTCATCCATGATCCGTATTTTTTCATCGTCGCAGTGGCCGGGGATAACGATGCGCGCGTCAAACTCCCTGAGCTTCTCAATCGACGCCCGCCACTTCACCCGACGGGCGACATTGCTCTCGATGGGCCACAAGTGGCAATCGTGAAACGCGATGTCCGTGGCGCAGACCACCTTGATGGAAGGGATCCAGACGGCGGAGTTGTTGGCGCTGTCGCCTTCCCAGTCGTCGGACAACAGTATCTCTTCGTCTTCGAGCAACAATCGTGGTTCCCCGAGCGGCATGGGAATTGTGGTGTTGCGGGGGATGTCGTCGGGCCCGAACCGGTCGATCGCCCACAGTTCGACCTTGTCGCTCGATGTGAAAACGATGTCCTTAACCACACTGGGCAGCGCCACAATTTTGGCATTCGGGAAGGCGTGCTGGAGGACGAGCAGGCCGAAATGGTGATCGGGGTGAAAATGAGACACATAAATATGAGTAAGATTTTTGCGCATGGGAATGATATCGGCGATCATCCGGTGTGTGTCGCTGAGGAGCTGGGAAGCGTCGACCAGGATCGCATCCCGTTCCCCGTAGATCAGGGTTGAGTTGCTGTTGAATCCCAGGTAGCTGTGCAGAAAAACTCGGAATTTTAGCGCCATCTTTGTCCCCCCTGTCAAAGTCGCGTCAGTCCTTTGCGTCCCATATGAATATTGCCGTAACCACCGCCACCGCCGTAACCGCCCAGGCTGAGAAACTGAACATGGCCGCATAGCCGAAGCGGTCGATCAGGCCGCCCATGATGGGCGCGAAGATGGCGCCGGTGTACTGCATGGTCGAATAGTAGATCCCGTATATCGTCGAGCGGTTTCTTGCAGGCGACTGGCTCATGATAAACACTTCGGTTACGGGGAAGCGAACCGCCTGGATGACGCCCATCACCCAGAGAACAATCCAGAGCCCCCAGCCAAGCGTGACTTCCTTGAGGGCGAATATGATCAGGCCGCTGAGGACGCCTGTCACGATGATGACCCTGGTGCTCCCGATGCGGTCGGAGATCCATCCGCCGACCGGCCCGGCCCACAATCCTGAAGAAAAAATGATCGACAGAGACATCGCCGAAACCTCGTTGGAGGCGCCCAGGACTTCTTTAATGTAGACCGGTAGAAAGGCGTTGACCGAGGCGCCCGCGCCGCCGCCAACGACCATCATCGTCAGGAAGGCGATCAGCCGGCGCTTATACCCTGGCTGCGGCGGCCGTTCCTCCATCTGTTTCCGCTTCATCGCCTCGATGTGGGCTTCGCCGTACCGTTTTTTCAGATAGATGAAAAAGAAAATCCCAAGGATGATGGTGGGGATTGCCAGAGCGATAAAACTGCCCCTCCATCCCCAGGCTGCGGCGATGCCGCCGGCAATGAGCGGAGCCAGAAAAAAGCTCGAATTTCCTCCAATGAGATGCAGCCCGAGGGCGCGCCCGCGTTGATTGGCCGGGACGGAAACAGAGATGAGGGGCGTCGAGGCGGGATGATAGCCCCCGGCCATGAGCCCCATCAAAACGAGGGTCACCAGCAGCATAATGTACGAGTGGGACAATCCCACAAGCACTCCGCCGATGCCCACACCCAGAACGCCCATGGTGATAAGCCAGGTAGGACCGATGCGGTCGGCCAGCCAGCCGGCCGGCAGCTGCGATGCGCCGCTGGAAAGCGAAAATGCCGCTGTGACACCCCCCAGCTGAGCCTTGCTCAACCGGAATTCGTCCTGCATGAACGGCTGCATGGGTTGCGGCAGGGCCGTCAGCAGATGATGGGTTGCATGAGCCAGGATGAAAAAGGGCAGGGAAGAAAGGAAAAAGGAGCGCGGCTTGGCCGCGCCCTCGGGGCCTGGCTCCTCACTACTGACTGGTGCCTGGGCTACGGTCTGCTCGATGTCTTGTTCTGCTTTCATGTATTTTGGCGTCGGACCATGGTTACATTGGTAAACCGCCGGCTCTGCTGGGGGACTCAAAGAGTTTGACAGCACCGTATATTAAAACGCTGACGTACGCTGACCCACGCTGAAAAAAATAAATTTTTTTCGGCGTGCGTCGGCGTTCAAGACCGGCGCAACTCCTCCAACCGCTTTGAGCGGTTCAAATCTTTCAAGCCTCCGGCTTTGCCGGAGGTACCTGATAAATCATTGCAAAGCAAAAACATGGGGATATGGTTTTGCCTGTCCAGATCCCCGCCTGGATGAACACTTGGGGGCCATTTTGGGATTTTGGTAGCCGGCGCTGATCTGAGACCAGCGGCATTCGGATTGCGTACAGCTGGATAGTGCTGCAACAGCGCGTAAGGTCCATCCGTTCCCCGGGATTGCCAACCATCGCAAAAGGCAGGACTGTTTTACCATGATCCGGCCCGGTTGCATCAATAGAAAATTGGCTTCGGGGCACGCCGACGGCCGTGGATAGGCTGCTCAATCCCGGAATCCATTCAAAGGCGCTTAGGAATGCCGAACACTCCCTCAAAATCAGAAGTTCAGGTTGAAGTTCATTAAATGCCAACTGAGAACGAAGAAGACATAGCCGGCGGATCCCAGAAGAACGAAGCCGCCCCATACCTTTGTCCAGATCCAGATCCGCACATCCCGCCAGGACCGGAGCACGCAGTAGGTTACGACGAGGCTGCCCGCAACTCCCAGAAGCCCCAAAACCTGGAGTGCGTGAATCCATCCGTCGTATCGCTCGGTCAGTATTACCTTCGGAATATCAGCCGAGAATATAGCGATGAGTATGCCAATAAAAAGCAGATTGATCAGGCAAACCACCCTGATTGCCATCTGCCCCCGCTTTTGCCAGACCGTCCATTCAAGCGGTTTGCCGTAGTGCCTGCGGGCCATGGCGGCAATGGGCCAAAGCAGCAGGGTAAGCAGGAAAATCGCCAGGCTGCCGCCCAATAGGGTCGCATGCAGCAGGCCGTTGTGGAAGATGCCCACTTTCTGAAAAACCGCGTACGGCGCGTCGCTTGCCATTACCAGGGGCCCGTCCCGTGCCGTCACCCACGCCAGTCTTGACTGGCCGTTGACTTCCCGGAACAGCATCGGTCCGATCTGCTCAAACCGCTTTACTTCGCCGGCGAAGTTTTTGAGTGCGTCGACGCTGATGGTTCCGTCGGAATTGGACGAGACGACCGCCTGGCTGAATGGATTGGCAACCGATAGGATGTTGGTTTCCGAACGGCGGCTCGCGAGATAACGCCCGGCAATTTTGCGGATGTCCCCGGATGCCTCCGGCGCTTTCCGGCCGGCTGGGGGCTGATGAGGATAATACCGGTCCAGGAACATCGCCCACAAGGCAGACCGCGGAGAGACCTCGCCTTTGCCGGCACTGTTGTAAGAAACAAAAAAGCCGAGGTTCGTGTCCGGAACCAGATGAAGATCGCTGTGGAACCATTCCGTATCGCCGCCATGCCCGATGATGCGGTGTCCGTTACGGGATTCCTCGTAGAAGCCCAGAGCCATCGCGTTCGTGAAGGGAGTCGCTCCAAAAGCCGGTGCGTGCATGAGCCGGACGGTTTCAGGACTCAAAATCTGAACGTCGCCCCAGCGCCCTTCCTGCAGATGGGCGAGCATGAAGCGCGTCATGTCGTCGGCCGTCGTCGATACGCTTCCGGCCGGAAATGCCTGGACAAACTCGAAACCCTTAGCCGGTGCGGACGACCTGCCATACCCCTGCGACATGAGACTCTTCAGCGTATCCGGCAGCGGCTGCTCAAAGGTCGTGCGGTACATCTTCAGCGGCTTGAATATGTGACGGTCGACGTACTGGCAGAACGGCTCGCCGGAAACCCTTTGAACAATATATCCGGCAAGAGCCACACCATAATTTGAGTAGGCCGGAGTTGTACCCGGAGGGAAAATGCGGGCTGGGAGATGCCGGGTGACGTATACATCCAGGGGATACAGAGTGTCTGCGCTTTCCACAAACAAGAGCTTGACCGCTTCCTCGAACCCGGGCGTGTGAGTCATGAGGTTGCGGAGCGTGATCGGCTTGCCCTCGAAGGCCGGAATCCTGAAGCCCAGGTAGGAATTGATATCTTTATCGAGGTTGATCCTGCCCTGCTCGAAGAGCTGCATTATCGCGGTCCACGTGAAGAGTTTCGATATCGAGCCCGGCCGGAAGAGCGTGGCCTCGGGACTCACGGGCTGATTCTTTTCGACATCCGCGTACCCGTAGCCCTTTTCAAGCAGGACAGCCCCGTTCTTCACAACCGCTACGACGGCCCCCGCGATCCCTTCCCTTTGAATCTGCAGCGCCACCAGGCCGTCGAGAAAGGCTTCGGCATCTTCCCGGGTCATGGTTCGGCCGGACGCCGGGGCGGCGGAAGAATCGGCCGGAACGGCTCCCGGGCCGGTTGCCGGCAAATCGGCTGCGGGCGCAGGGAATCCCATCAAGGCCGCGGCAGCTGTCAGGAGCGGCAGGATGAGGAATTTGGCCGTGTACCGCTTCAGCAAGTCAAAATGTAATGCCATGAGGGCACCTCCGAAAAGCAATCGTGCAAGCAATCGAACCGTCTGTATATGGGGGAATATCTCACGCGTCCCCGTTTAGTTGCCGTTTCAAAAGTCCGGAGCGGCCGGATCCTTGGGAAATACCGGGCTAGGATTGCTTCGGCCGGTACAATCCTTTTTTGTTGGAGCCCAGAAAGCAGGCCTGCATAACAATTGGCTCCGCCTGGGCCAGAAGCCGCTCCATCCGTCTGTTGATTACGGGATAATGCCGCGTATTGTTCAGGCAGTCTTCGATGGGATCGAGCGGCTCTGTGGTTGTCCGCCATGAGATGGAATCGAGCCTCCGGAGGTTTACCGGGACCGAATAGCTGCGCAGGCTCTTGTAGCCGTATATGTTGAAGTAGCCGTCAAAATAGGACATCACCAGCTCCCTCAGGCTGCGGTACACGGGCTCGCGCAACTGAAGCATGGTGGTATTCGACTTCGCGACGGCGCCCCAGCCCGGTGAGCGATAAACCGCAATGATGTGGTCGTCGTCGTTCTTTGCCGCCAGGTCCACAATGAGCGGCGGATATCCGAGCTGTTCGAGGGCTGCCGCCGCGTATACCGCTCCATCGAAGCAGTTTGCGCGGCGCGTCTCTTCGACGATGAGAGGCGATCTTGCGCCCGAGTTTTCCCTGTATCGAAGCCCGTTGAGGAAGCTTTGGATTTCTGAAGGTTTCCGGAATCGTTGCATGACAGATCCTATGGCTTTCCGGCGCCTGGAGCCGGCTGGAATGAGGCATTTTACATTATCCCGGGGTCGGACCACGACAAAACCTGCGCGCAACAGTTTTGCCCGGAGACTCAAGGAGATCCGTAGATCTGGGACCGGATAACGCTGAATTACGCTGACAAAGCGCCGACAAACACTGACAAATAGGATGAATGTCAGCGTATACTGTAGTCGGAAACCCGTGACCTGCAGTCGAAAGGTTGGCTGCCCGCCCGGGCTTGCCCACGTAGTTTCCAGGGAGAATCCACAATGGAGCAGAAGCAACTGGCTATCACATGTCCTGTATGCGGCCGCAAAAATTCTTTCCCGGTGGAAAACCTGACGGAAGGCGCCGACCTCGTATGTCCCCTCTGCAGCATGAAAATAAATCTGCACGGTCATATGTGGGAGTATATTCAGAAAGAACTGGCAAGCCTAAACACGGGGAAATAGGCCGCAGACTGGAAGGTCTTTCATGATTCTGACTCGCGACAAAATCCTGGATGCCGTGCAAAAGCGCGAAATCGTCATCGATCCCTTCGAAGAGGCTGCTCTGGACGCCGCCTCATACGACATGACGCTCTATCACCAGATCCGCGTGTTTATTGAAGGACTGAATGAAATCGATTTGCTGGATATGGCCGAAGACGCGCACGCGCTGTTGAAAATAACGCGCATCGTCGATATCCCGGCCGGGAGTTATTACCTGCTCAAGCCCGGAGAGCTTGTGCTGGGTATGACGGAAGAAAAACTGACCCTGCCCCCCGGCATCGCCGGATCCCTTGAGGGGCGCAGCCGCTTCGCCCGCATGGGCCTGATGGTGCACGTGACCGCCAGTTTTCTTCAGCCGGGCATCCGGGATACCCGGCAGGTTTTCGAGATTTTCAATGCGAGCCGGAATGCCATAAAGCTGCGCTCGGGCGTTAGAATCGCCCAGGTGATTTTCGAGCAGTGTGAAGGCAGAGCCACCTACTCCGGAGTATTTTCCAACCAGCGCGAGCTCTAATAAACGGGCCACGATTAACACCAATATCATTCATAAACACAGCTTGACAATAAAACCGGTCTCACGCGCAATGTATGTCTTTGTGGCTTGTTGAACCGCAGAATGTCGAATGAAGAATGATGAATTCCGAAGTCCGGCCCTGACTTCTGCGGTTCGACATCCGATATTCAATATTTCCGTCAAATGGATGCCGCTTCACCGTCAGAGCCGGTAGATGTCCCAACGGATTCAATGAATCCCTCCACGGTCAGAAGATCCACAAGCCCGCGGCAGCTGTACAAAGCCGGCAGCACGCGCTTCGGCGGATACCTTCTGCGCAGCTCCGCCACCTTCTCCGTTCCTGCGCGATAGGCAGGCAGGTACATCCTGCCCATCAGCGGATGGCGCCCCCATGCGCCGGAGAGCTTATCCGCGCGCTCCTCCGAGACAAGGAAGTCCCGCCGCAGTTCGGCTGCGACTTCCTTCTGCGGCATGCCCGCCTTCCAGGTCAGATAGGAAGCCTGATTTTTGGCGTCATCCTGGAGCAGGGCCAGAAGCATTCCTGTTTGCAGGTCTTCGTCCGGGAGTTGGTCGACCTCGGTGATATCGTAAGCCATCAGCAAGGCATTGTTGGCTATGCCCTCATCCAGGGCTGCGCCCGGCGTATTCATGGTGAGCACCGTGGCTTCGAATCCGACCTTCCCCCGTTCGTAAAGGTTCTGCATGAACGCAAAGGTGGTTACATGCCCGGGCACGACTTCATGACTGATAAGCTGCTGAAACTCGGGCACCGAAATCTGCAGGGAGGCGTTGATTTCATAGTTCGCCTCATATTCCGGATTCCCGTCCGCCGTCCTTGCCCGGCCCAGGTAATTCATCGATCCGGAAAAAAAGGCATCCTTGATGGGCAGGAACCTTATGTTGGCGCGGGGCACCGAGTGCAGGCTCTTCGGAAGATATGGGAGCAGGTTCCTTTCAGCCAGCCGGTCAAATTCCGCAATGAACGCCGAACTCAGGGCCGGGATCGACCTGGCCGGAACGAGCCGTTCCCTTCGCCAGGCGTCGGCGGCGGCGCACAGTTCTTCTCTCCCATTTGCCGGGTATCCCGCCCTGTTCAGCAGTTCGGCAACCCGTTCGCGCATTGCCGAGGATTCCGAAGGCTGAGGCGCCAGACCGGTCGAAGCGCGAACACAGCGTTCATAAGGCACGCTGTCCCCTTTGCCGAGCCTCTCCATGGCCAGGTCCCACATCACCTCGAACGATAGGGCCAGCCCTTTCACATAAGCCCTGCGGCGGCGCGGCAGAGACCGGCCCTTGTCGGCCATGCCGCGTATGGCTCCGCGCACGTCCACGGCGGCCAGGTAATCCTCGATCGCCGCATGGTCGGGAGCCTTAGCCGAAACCCCGCCCGTTTCGCGCAGTCTTGCGGCCGTGGGATGGGTGTACGCGGGCGGCAGAGGGGCGCCGGAAAACCAGGAATCCGCGATAAAGCGCCCGACGCCGGAAGGATTCATGACGTCCCCGCCCCACAGTGTATCGATTCCCAGGACGGCGTCCGCGACCAGCCGGTCGAAATCTGTAAGCTCATGAGTGCTGTTCATCGATTCCTCCTTTACACGGCCGGGCGCCGGGCTGCTTCACGCACCGGGATCCGGCCGGATTGATCGGTTTGCAGGGCTGTCCGGGCGGCAGCGCGGCAAGCATTTCCAGGCAGCGGTCCGGTTCCATCGGCCTCCATCCGGCGCCCATTCGCAAATCGGCCGTTCGGGCCACCATTTACCCGGCCTGTCATGGATAGCAGCCGTTGTTGCGGGGGACAGGCACCTGGAGTATAAAATATTGGAAGGGAAATTGGCGATGAAAACGTCTCTTCCCGGTATCCGATCGTGTTCAGTAATGGCGGTAAGGAGCTTCCGGCAGGAATGCCGGCGTTAGGGTCCCCCATAATTATTCCAGGCGCTGGAGTGGATTATAGATAGTTCCATCGCCCGGCGGATGCGCGCAGAGAGGCCTATGTCAAAACTGGTTCTGGTTGCTGTCGGAGGGAATGCACTGATCCGGGGCGGGCAGAAAGGTACGGCGCAGGAGCAATTCGAAAATGCCGTGGAGACGGCAGCGGCCGTCGTCCGGCTCATCCGAGCCGGCCACCATGTCGTTCTTACCCATGGCAACGGGCCGCAGGTCGGCGCCCAGCTTGTCCGCTCGGAGTCGGCGGCTGCCTTCGCATACCGCCTTCCGCTGGACTGTTGCGTCGCTTCCACCCAGGGCGAGGTGGGATATGTGCTTCAGTATGCCATGTGGCAGATGATGCAGGCGGAGGGTCTGAAAACACCCGTGGTCTCGCTCGTGACCCAGGTCCTGGTCGATTCCCGCGATCCCGCGTTCCTGCACCCGACAAAGCCCATAGGGCCTGCCTACACCAAAGAGGTCGCGGAACGCTATCGGGATCTGCTCGGCTGGGTAATCATGGAAGATCCTTCCCACGGCTTTCGCAGAGTCGTCCCTTCACCCGAGCCGGTGTCCATCATTGAGCTCGATGCGATCAAAGCCTGTGTCGACCGCGGGCTGGTCGTGATCGCGGCCGGGGGCGGGGGCGTGCCCGTATTCAACGACCACGATATTTCCAAAGGGGTTGAAGCGGTGATCGACAAGGATCACACTTCGGCAATCCTGGCGCGCCAGCTCGAAGCGGACGTGTTCGCCATTGCCACGGATGTCGAACGTGTTTTCCTGGATTTCGGCAAGGCCACACAACGTCCGCTGGAATCTCTCACCATCTCCCGTTGCAGGCAGTACCTCGAAGAAGGGCAGTTCCCGCCGGGGAGCATGGGCCCCAAAATCACAGCCGCCATAAAATACCTCGAGCTTGGAGGAAGGACGGTGGTGATCACGGACCATGGGCACCTTCTTCAGGCGCTCGATGGAACAGCGGGGACGCGGATCCTTCGGGATGGGGAGGACGATCCTGCAAAAGGAAGCTGACGGCAGCCATTGTATCATCCGGGACCGGGGACCATTCGCATTCATAGGAGCGCTTTATGCCTCGCACACGCGTCGTGATAATGGGAGCTGCAGGAAGGGATTTTCACAACTTCAATACGGTTTTTCGCAAAAGCAGGCGCCACGAAGTCATAGCGTTCACCGCCGCACAGATTCCCAATATCGATGGACGCAAATACCCTGCCCAGCTCGCCGGCCCGCTCTATCCGAAAGGGATCCCGATACTCCCGGAGCAGGAACTCCCGCGGCTTATTTCCAAACACAAGGTGCGGGAGGTCGTGTTTTCCTATTCCGATGTCTCGAACCAGTATGTGATGGAACGTGCGGCGCTGGTGAATGCCTGCGGGGCGCGCTTTGTCCTGCTCGGCGCGGACGATACGATGCTCACCGCGAAGGTGCCGGTCGTGGCGGTCGTGGCCGTGCGGACAGGGTCGGGTAAAAGCCAGACTTCCCGGAAGGTCTGCTCCTATCTCCGAAGCCTGGGATTGCGCGTCGTAGCGGTGCGGCACCCTATGCCTTATGGGAATTTGAGGAAGCAGGTCCTTCAGCGCTATGCAACCCTTGACGACCTCAGGAAACACCACTGCACCGTCGAGGAAATGGAGGAATACGAGCCGCATATCGTGGAGAGAGGAGTGATTTATGCGGGAGTGGACTACGCGGCCATTCTGCGTCAAGCGGAACGCGAGGCGGATGTGATCGTCTGGGATGGCGGCAACAACGATCTTTCATTTTACAGGCCGGATCTCACCATCACTGTGGTGGATCCGCATCGTCCCGGGCACGAGAGAACGTATTATCCGGGCGCCTCCAACGTAAGGCTTGCCGATGTCATCATCATAAATAAAGTGGACAGCGCCCCGGAAGAAAACATCTCGTCGGTAGTGGACGAAGTGACCCGGATGAATCCCGGGGCGCGGATCATACGCGCGGCCTCTCCCATCACTGTCGATAATCCCGATTTCATCCGGGACAAGAGCGTTCTGGTGGTGGAAGATGGTCCGACCCTCACACACGGGGGGATGAAATTCGGGGCCGGAACCCTCGCGGCCAGGCTGTTCGGCGCGCGGGAAATCGTGGATCCCCGTCCCTATGCGGTCCATTCCATCGCCGAAACCTTTAAGAAGTATCCCGCGACCGGAGTCCTTTTGCCGGCCATGGGCTATGGTCCCCAACAGGTTCGCGACCTGGAGACGACCATAAACAAGACTCCCTGTGAATCGGTCATCATCGGCACGCCGATCGATTTGCGCAGAATCCTGAAAATACGGAAACCGTCGACGCGCGTCCAATACTCGCTCGAAGAGCAGGGCCAGCCGGATCTTCAGACGGTCCTGGACGATTTCGTGCGGAAGAAGGTTTTTCATCGGTATAAGAGATCATCCGGGACGTAAATGCATCGGCAATCCGCAACTTTGGCGGAGAACTCTCAAAAACAGACGGGCTCACCCTAGAAGGACTCCGACGGACGCTGAATGGACACGTTTGAACGCTGACAACCTATATAGTAACAAGCCAGTGTCCCTGGTACTGCAATGGATGCATTTATGAAAGGAACTTCCGTTTTTGTTTTACCTGAAGAGCGATCGCGCCCGATCCGTTTCATCAAAATACTTCTTTTCAGTGCATCCGTCATGCCCGCGATTGTGGCCGGCGCACTGGCCCGGACTCAAGGATACGGCGACCTTTCACACTGGCTGCTGGCCGGACTGGGGCTGCTCATCGGGCAGGCGGGCGCGGACTATCTGTACTATCATTTCACGCACTTCCACACGGACAGCCGGGACGCCCACAGCAAAATTTTCGCCGGCTGGAGGCCGCTTTTCATAGGCGGCTTGCTGGAAAATGCGCACTCATTGTATGCCGGCGTGATTTGTCTGTTTGCGGCACTGCTCATCGGCATCCGATTTCTCTTGCTGCTGGGGCCGGCGGTACTCTGGCTGGTCCTTGCAGGCGGGCTGGTTTCCGTCTTTTTTACGCCGCTGATGCTGCGTGGACTGAAGGAGCCCGTGGTGTTCGTTACGTTCGGCCCGCTGTGCATGTTGGGCATCGACTTTGTGATGACGCACAAATTCCGGCTCGCGCCCGTTATAGCGTCCCTGCCGGTCGGGTTTCTGGTGACCGTAGTGGCGTATCTCAAAGGGGCGCGCTATAAGGTCGTCGAGGAAGGCGGCACCGAGGTCATTCTCAATCTCAAGCCATGGCTGGCGGGGATCCTGTTGACGCTGGCCTATCTGGCCTTATTGGGAGCTGTGCTGTCGGGCTTTGTCTCCGGCTGGGCATTGATGGGATTGCTCACGGTCCCTTTTTCAGCACTACTTTACCGGCGGTTGCGCACCCAGAAAAGCATCACCGATTACCTGTGGGCGACCGTGTTTTCGCTTGTTGTCTTCATTGCCACATGCCTCCTCATGGCGTTGGGAATGTTCCTGGGAGACCGTATCTAAGGGTACACGCATATGAAACAATGGCTGGTCACATGGTTTAAAGCGGCTCGCGCGCCTTTCCTCATCATCAGCATTCTGCCGTGTTTGCTGGGCGGGATTCTGGCGTATACCCGCGGATCGTTCGACACGATGATATTTGTGTTTGCGACGATAGGTATTGTAATGGCCCATTCCGCCGGCGATTTTGTGGACGATTACTTCGATTTTCAAAAAGGCAACCTGGGCAACAAAGTGCAGCAGTTCCATGACAGCCCGCTGATCGACGGCAAAGTGAGCCTCAAGCAGGTGGTAATCGCAATCGTTTTGTGCCTGGCAATTTCCTTTGTTGCGGGAGTGATCATTTTTATCAAAGTCGGATATCCGGTGCTTGTTCTGGTGGCGGCCGGGCTCGTAGCGGTATTTTTCTATACTTCACCTCCGCTGAAACTCAATTACCGCGGTTTAGGCGAAACGGTGCTTTTTCTGGCCTTCGGCCCCATGATCGTTTTCGGGGTGTGGTATGTGCTTGCCGGCAAAGTAACGGTGGAACCCTTCCTTATTTCACTCGTCCCCGGGATATTCACCATGAATGTGGGCATTGTCAGCAATACCTTTGACTATCACGATGACATCCGTTCGGGCAAGCGCACCCTGTCGGTGCGTTTCGGCCAGGCGGCCGCACTGCGCATCATTGCAGTCACGACCGTTGTCGCTTATCTTTCCATCGTGCTGGGCGCTCTATTCGACATTTTGCCCTTATGGACGCTGCTGGTATTGATCACAGTGCCACTGGCGGCGAACATGCTGCATCACGCCGGCAAATATGGCGACGAGAGCCACTACACGCCCGCCATGGGGCGCATTATTACCCTTTCCTCCGTTGCCACCATTATATTGATCGCGGCATACCTGCTCGAAATCCGGCGGAGTTGATCCATTGGGGGGCCACAGGCTCTGCGGCAAGCCTGAATCAGCTCGATAAATACTGGAGAATGTCTTTTACCCGGGGTTATGGCCGCAACCAGGAGAATGGGCACCGCCAACATATTGTGAAAAAGGGGAAGGCGTGGCTGACGCGCCGGTCTTTAATATTTCGCCGGGTGGCAATCAAATCGTTTATTCCGCACCCGAAGGGTCCAGGCAAAATGAGCGGAAGGAATTCCCCATTTGGAGAAAAGGCGCCAACCGTGACAGGCCTAGGACAGCAGAGGCTCATCCCTGAAACGGATCCCCCCCTCCTGTGACAAGATCCGTCTCTCACAACACAGCCTTTTTTCCAGAAAAGATGTCTGTTCCCGGCCGACACAGAAGTATCATTCCAAGCTGTGCCAAAGTGCCATATTCATCCGGCATTGGGTGACATTGGGACCGGTCATCTGGTACACTTGACAGGCCATGGACGTGCGGCCATCTTCTATATCCATGGAGCGTGTGGCGAGACCCGTGGAATTCCGATGCCGGCATCGCATGGACCGGGTTGCCGCCTATATACATTTTGTGCATAGAGAAACTCGCGCAAATAAGTTTATTCAGGAGGAATAACGAAATGAGATATGCCAGGTTAACAGTTTTGTCGGGCGTATTGGTGTCGATTCTGGTCGTTGGGGCTTTATTCGCAGCCGCCCAGGGTCAGTGGGAAGTGGTAATACCCAAGTCGATCGATGGGGTGAAGGTGAGAATGGCTGCATTCCATAATGCAAACTTTGGTGTCTGGGGTGGAGCGGGAGACGAAGGCGCTCAGCACTATTCGAATGATGGCGGCAAGACATGGACTAAGGCCGACACCGGAGGCTGTATGTTCTCCGTCGACATCGTGGATACCAACATCATCTGGCAATCCTGTCTGAGTGGCACCAGCCTGACCACGGACGGCGGCAAGAACTGGAAAGTCATTGCCAAGGACGTAGGGGGCATGGCCAGCATCTTGGCCTTTGCGGACGCCAAAACGGGATGGGTCGGTTCCGGATCCAAGTTCAAGATGACCACGGACGGCGGAGCAACGTGGACTGACTTAACGCTTCCCAAGAATGTCACTGCTGTCGCCGCAATTTCACTCCGGACTCCGACGGACGGATATCTGCTGGACAAAAGCGGCATCCTGCATGTCACTCGTGACGGCGGCAAGAACTGGACAGCACAGTCTCTGGGGCTTAACAACCCGGTCATTCTTGGCTTCGGCAGCGGCGGCTGGATCAATGAGACGCCGCAGGCCGCCATACGTTTCACCGACGCCAACAAGGGCTTGGTCGTTCTGGGCCTTGACGGCAAGACGAATATGATAGCCCTGCGGACTGCCGACGGCGGCAAGACCTGGAAAGAAGAAAGCGTTCCCGCCAAATTGGGGAAACCTTTTGTCTCGCGCGACGGCAGGTTCCTGACGGTGAGCAAGTGGCAGGACGGGCTCATCCTGCTCAAAGCCAAATAAGTGTCTTTTCTTTAAAGGCTTTTTCTACGGAAGGTGGAAAGCCTTTTCAGAGGCCTGAGGTATTTGGAGGGGACGGCTCGGCAGATGCTGTCCCCTTCAAATGGGGTGATCCTCCAAATTGAGTCCAACGTATCCGCGACAACAGATTATGATCGCGCGCTTCATGCAATGGTTTTTTCCGTGTTTCCTGTCGCCGAAGCAGGATAGGGTCTGCAGCCATGTCTCGTGCATTCTGCATTGGCTGCTTCGCTTTATTCTGGCCGGCATCTTTATATACAGCGGCTATATCAAATGGGAAAGTCCGCTGCTGTTCGAGGCTGTGCTCTATAGCTATGATCTGTTTCCGAATCAGTTTGTGCCGTCCATTGCCCAATATTTCCCCTGGATTGAGATGGGACTCGGACTGCTCCTCCTGATGGGATTCAGACGGAAGGTCCGCTATCTGGCAGGCGCCTCCGCCATATTATTGCTGTTTTTCATCGTCATTCTTGCCATCACCTATCTTCGCGGGATTGAAGCGGACTGCGGATGCTTCGGCTTTGACGATCCGATCTCGCCCAAGACAATCGCGCGCGACAGCCTGATGCTCATTCCTGCCTTGTATCTATTGTTCGCGGGACCCCTGCTTCGCAGGCGTCTGAAAAACAGGGATCCGGAATCTTAAAATTCCGGACAAAGCGTGCGGGATGGGCTCCATCCAGACGGCGTCCTGTAGACGCGTACGAACGGTATCACCCCTGCCGCTATTGTCAGCCAGAAGTGGAAGTAGCGGAAGTCCCGGAGCAGTCATGACATAGCCAGAACGGAAGCGACTGCTCAATCCAGGGCCAGGGATGGATACACCTTCGCGCGCCTGGCGTAATAGGCCTATCCCGAACGGAAAGCAAGCGGGAGTGGCGGGCCGGTCGCTTACCGGATGACCTGAGGCGGAATCGCGGCAAGCGCGGATAGGCCGTGCGTCCCGAACAGCGCAAAGGAAGCTATCGGCGGATCGGAGATGAGGCGCACATATCCGGAAGTCCGGTCCTGACCCGCAAAAGATGGGAAGTATTCCGTCAGCAGCCGCGCCTGGGACTGCCCGGCTCCCAGCCAGTCGGTCTTCCGCTGGAGAAGAATCCCATCGGACGAATACAGCTCCAGCGTAACGGTCGCCATCCTGTCGGCTTGAGTATTCAGCATGGCTATGCCGGTGAAATACAGGTCGTTCGAAGCCACGTGGCTGAAGACCACCGAAGTGTTCAGGCTGGAAATGAGCGCCAATGCCGAAGAAAAGCGCCGGTTAATGCGGTCGCCGAACACCGTGCTGCCTGCGAGCCGTAAGCCGCTGCTTGTCAGTTCGACATAACCCGTGGTCATCGTGCTTGAATCCGGGCTGAGGAAAAATTCCGGATCATCGATATGCAGTTTCCCGTTTGCAGATATGGAGAGATATCTGGTCTCGCCTATCTGAACGCCGTTTTCGCCGATGAATCGGAAAGCGACCGTCCCGGCTCTGGAATCCAGGTTAATGACCGAAAGGCTCGTGCGATAATCGCCGCCGACAACATAATGCGGCGAGTAGATTGTGCTCGCGCCCGCCGCCAGGTCCTGTCCGGTCAGCATGGAAATGTTATCGGACTCTTGTCTCATGCCATGGAACGACCGGACCGCCTGACTGGAATGTACACGAACATAGTCGCCCGCATTGGGGGCAATTCCTGGGAACAGATCGCTGAACAGGTCCGCCGTCAAGGCCCCGTTCCTATTGATCACGAGGGACCGGGAGCCCCGGATGGTTCCGTCTGCCTTCATCAGATTGAAGGTTACGGTGGAATCCGCGGCATTGCCGTTGATCACACTGATCTTGTTATAGCCGTCCGCCTGGATCTCCGTGAAAGCAAAATCGGTCAGCGCCGTGTCGGAAAAATTGGCGCCATCCATCAGATTGAGATCGCTGTCGAAGATAAGGAAGAACCCCAGAGTGTCTTCCGTTGTGCTTTCCAGCTTGATCCAGCCGTTCGAGCCGGAGTTGAAGAGCCCGTCTCCAAATATCTGCCAGTCGATGATCGGGAGCTGGGCGTGTGCCCTCAGCTCCTCGATGATGGGATTGGAAATATTTTTGCCTGTCGTGAGCTCCCCATCATCCTCTATTGCCGTAAATGTCAGGACCGCAGGCTGGAGACTCAGGTTGGCAAGCGCTATTCCGGCCATGGTATCTTTGCCCATAACGCTCTGCATGGCGGAGAAACGCGGAAAGGCAAGGACGTACTCTTCGTCCAGGGTAGTTGTGAACGTATAATCGCCGGATGTGGCTAGGTTGCCGGCCGCATCCCTGGATTTCACCCTGAAATGGTACAGTGTGCCGGCTGTCAATCCGCTTAACGCCTGGGAATGGGAAGTCACTAGATCGTCATTCAGCGCCGATGAGCTGCCGTATGCGGTTGTCGTGCCGTACTCCACCCGGCTGTCGGCGGCCTCATCTGTAGTCCATGTGATGATGGCCCCGTTGCTCGACAATCCAGGGCTTGCGACCTCAGTGATGGACGGCGGCTCCGTATCGGGCGTTTCATTGGTGGTGAAGGTGAAATCGCCGGAGGTGGCCAGATTGCCGGCAGCATCCTTGGACTTCACGCGGTAGTGATACAACGTGCTTGCGGTCAGTCCGCTTAAGGCCTGGGAATGGGACGTCACCATGGCGCTGTTCAAGGCGGACGAGCTGCCGTAGCTTGTTGTTTGGCCGTATTCCACCTGGCTGTCGGCGGCTTCGCTGGTGATCCAGGAGATGGTGGCGCCGGTGCTCGACACTCCGGAACTTGAAACCGCGCTGATCGTGGGGGCCGTCGTATCCGGCGCTGCCGTAGTGGTGAAGGTGAAATCGCCGGAGGTGGCCAGATTGCCGGCAGCATCCTTGGACTTCACGCGGTAGTGATACAACGTGCTTGCGGTCAGTCCGCTTAAGGCCTGGGAATGGGACGTCACCATGGCGCTGTTCAAGGCGGACGAGCTGCCGTAGCTTGTTGTTTGGCCGTATTCCACCTGGCTGTCGGCGGCTTCGCTGGTGATCCAGGAGATGGTGGCGCCGGTGCTCGACACTCCGGAACTTGAAACCGCGCTGATCGTGGGTGCCGTCGTATCCGGCGTTGCCGCGGTGGTAAAGGTGTAATCAACAGAAGTTGCCAGATTGCCGGCAGCATCCCTTGATTTCACTCGGTAGTGATACAGCGTGCCGGCCGTCAGCCCGCTCAACGCCTGGGAATGAGAAGTCACCATTGCGCTGTTTAGCGGGGATGAGCTGCCATAAACGGCTGTCGTTCCATAGTCGATCTGACTGTTGGCGGCTTCACTGGTATTCCAGGTGATCGTGACGCCGGTGCTCGATAATCCCGAGCTCGCCACTGCGCTGATCGTGGGGGCGGTGGTGTCGGAGGGAGCTGAGGTTGTGAACGTATAGTTTGCCGATGTGGCCAGATTGCCGGCGGCGTCTCTGGATTTGACACGGTAATAATATGTGGTTGCAGCCAGCAGCCCGCTCAGGCTTTGCGCGTGAGAGGTGACCATGGCCGGGTTGAGCACAGTCGAGCTTCCCAGCGAGTATGTCGTTCCGTAATCGATTTGGGTATCCGACGCTTCATTCGTAGTCCAGTTAATCGTGGCGGAGGAAACCGTTATGCCGGAACTGCCGACACTCGAGATGACAGGCGGAGTGGTGTCCGTTGCGGCGACAACGGCTGAGACTTCGTTCGAGAAGGCGCTTAGCTCCCCGGCCTTGCCGTAAGCCCTTACCGCGAAGTACCACGTCCCTGCAGCCAGTTCCGGCACGGTGCAGGTCGTTACATTCCCAACATCCCTTACCCGGCTGTAATTTCCTGAAGTAGTATTGCCGGAATGAACCTCGTAACCCGCCAGTGCTGCCGAGGCGCTCGGATCCCACGCGAGCTTAACTTCGCCGGCGGATGAGAATTGCGGGATAATTATGGTGGCGGCTGCAACTGCCAGCAGCAGTTTCAGGGAATGGCCCAACCAGTTACTTGTCCTCATAGTACCTACTAATCGCACAAATCAGCAAAAAAATACGTGATGGCCATCACGGATCCTTCGGAATGCTACCTTTATATAGACTCACAAATTTCCCTGCTCAGGCCATGTTATCGACTATAAGTCGCTTTAAATCAATATTTTATTCCAAGCATTGACCCATGAGACGGCACTATCCATTTCCTGCATGCCCCTTTCGCGGTGAAATGGCCGGGGCAATAAGGATCAGGCGAACCTTAACGTAAAGATGGAACCTTCGTCGGGCTTATACGCTAGAAGGCCGAAGCCCACATGCTGCAGGATTGTATTCAGATACTAATCATTTCATAAATAAGCCGACATAGGAATGGGCAACCCGAACAAAGCCAGCCACGAATTTCACAAAAAACGTTGTTCGTGCAGGGGCCGAAGGCCAGCCCAACGCTCAGTGGAATTCGTGGCAAGTTGTGCTTATGCCTGTCGATGGTTTATGCCCCATGTATGTCCACTTACCAATATACCTATTAGCATCTGGCGTGAACCTCCACCCTGATGGTCACGCACTCGATGGAAAACGCCGCTTACAGCAACGAGGTGATCGGGATGCGCTATGATGCCAATGAGGTGATGAATGGCGTCACCGAAGTCCTCGCCTACGGCACAGCGGTTAGGGTTGTGCGTAATCCCTGACTTCGGGCATAATCGCACCGCCGGTTCCCTTGCCTGGCAGTCCATCTTTCAGGAGCATGAAATGAAAAATTGGGCCGCGTTGACAATCGCCGCATTCCTGATTATGGTCCCCGTTACGGTCCGGACGGATCCCAGCGTCCACCCGGTCGGCACCACACTGATCACCGAAGGCTCCGACGGCCGCGTCATCGAGGTGACCCAAGACCGCGAAATTGTCTGGGAATACATTTCGCCTTATCTCTGGGACTCCAGCGCGCCGACGACCCGCAATCTGGTATACCGCGCCTACCGTGTCCCCTATGATTGGGTGCCGCAGCTGCCCAAACCAAAGGAAGCAGCCGTGGATCCGGGCCCCAACTATTTGTTTCTGGTCCCGGCAGCAGATGGGTCCAAGCCCGACATCGGCATCGGCAACACCTCTATATGGAAGCAGTAGGCAAAATTCCGCAATAAGTCCTTCACCGCCGGTTTTGTGCATGCTGCGCGGTCCTGGGGGTGCTTCCTGATAGTTGAATCTGAGGCCTACTCTCTGCACGAGTGTGATAAAATTATGCCATGACAAAGGAAGTGGCTGAACTCTTCAAGCGGGCTTTGGACCTGCCGGATAGCGATCGGGCAACCTTGGCAGGTTTGCTGATCGAAAGCCTCGAGACCAAACGCGACGGCGACGTTGAATCCGCATGGCTTGCTGAAATTGAGCGGCGCATAAATGAGCTGGATTCGGGTGCCGTTAAAACCATTCCATGGCAACAGGTTCGCGCCAAGCTCCTTCGCCTCCTCAATGAATCTTGAACTGAGATTCCATCCTGAAGCTGAAAGGGAAGCTCTCGGCTCGGCCTCGTGGTATGCGGAGCGCAGTCCAGTGGCAGGACGGGCATTTCTGCTTGAATTGAACGCCGTCGTGGAACGAATACTTGAAGCTCCAGAACGATGGCCCATATCCTTCAGTGGGACACGTCGGATTGGATTTTATCGATTTCCTTTCAATATTTTTTATCGTGTCATGAAGGACAGCGTAGAAATAGTCGCGGTGGCGCACCAGAGTCGTCGGCCCGGCTATTGGCAGTTTCGCTAAACACTGCAACTGCCGGCAAGCGTGTGCCGCTGGCCAACCCCATCCCCAGCAGAGCATTAAAAATGCCCGCCTCAAAAATCGGTTTGGCCACCGCCGGGCCGCGGAATTGATTCTGCGACGATTCGATGGTTGCGGCATGCTTACAACAGGAGCAATGTTTATAACCTGCATCCCACGCCACCTGGGCGCAGCGGCGGCGCTGCTTGGCAGGTATGAGGAAGCGCGCACGTATTATAACCAGGCGATTAAAGTCACAACCGAAATGCGCTTCCGCCCGGAACTTGCCCTCACGCGTCTCCAGATTACCGAGCTTCTGCTGCAGCATTATCCCGAAGAAAAAGCCGACTCCCTGGAGTACCTCGACTTCGCCATCAAGGAGTTTGGCGAAATGAAGATGCAACCCTCCCTGGAACGCGCCCTGAAACTTCGTTCGTAGGCAAAGCGCCGCAGATTCCGTGGATTCAGGAAACCATCTGTGATACAAACACGCAGCCTTTTGTTTTTTTTGGCTAGAATTCTTTAATCTGCGCGCCTGCGGACGGCTTGAATAGCCGTCCGCATAACGGCGCCGCCGTCTTGCAAATTCGCATCCATTTTGTTGCGGCCACACGGCCGCGCCGCATAATCCACAGCGCTTTTGGGGAGAAAGGGAAGATGATACAGCCAGTGATAGCAGCGCCCAGGCACACCAGGAGGCAGATCCTCCTTGGACTTGTGGCGATATTCCTGATCTACATCACATCCAACTATTACGTTCAGACCCTGGCTGTTGCACGACCCAGGATGGCGGCTGAACTGAACGGAATGCCATTGTATGCCTGGCTTATCTCAATTCCGGGGCTGGCCGGCGCCTTTGCCACTCTAATTTTCCTGAAGTTCTCCGACATGTACGGACGCCGGTTGATGCTGATAGTGTCTCTGAGCATTTTCATGGCGGGCACGATTTTAAGCGCGATCAGCCCGACCTTTATGATTTTGATCGCCGCAAACGCCCTGGCCAGGCTCGGTTCCGGCGCGATGGCTCCCCTGTGCCTCTCGGTGCTGGGCGATATTTTCCCGCCCGTGGAACGAAGCCGATGGATTGGCATGCTTAACATCCCGGCGGGAGCATTCGCCCTGGTCGGGCCTACGCTGGGCGGATGGTTTGTGGATAACCTCAGCTGGCGCTACATCTACTGGATGGGCCTCCCTTTTGTCATCCTGTGTCTCATTGCCGTTCCGGTGGGCGTTCCTTCCGCGGCAAGCAGCGCCATCCGCAAAATCGATGTTCGGGGCTCCGCGTTGATGATCGTTGCTTCTTCCGCGACCATACTTGGTCTTTCCTTTGCCGGAACGATATATCCCTGGGCTTCCATGCAGGTCGTCGGCCTGCTTGTTGTCGGACTGGTTTTCTGGATAGCTTTCTATCGCGCCGAAACCAGGGCTGAAGAGCCGCTTCTGGATCCCCAGGTGCTCCAGAACCGCACCTTTCTCCTCGTTGTCGCATCGGGAATATTGTCCAATTTCGGGTTGACGGCGATGATGGTTTACTTTCCTCTCTTCCTTCAGGGTGTTCAAAGCATGAGCGCCATGCGGAGCGGCCAGATCCTGACTCCTTTTGGCGTGCTGATGGCGTTCGTCGGCATTCCCACCGGATTTGTGATCGCGAAGACGAAGCGCTACAAGCGGTTGTTCCTGATGAGCTATGCCCTGCTTGCCCTTGTCATGACCGGGTGCATTCTGCTCAATGAAAAAACCTCTATGATATGGGCACTGGCGGCGACTACGCTGGGCGGCCTGGGACTGGGGGCTGTCCCCACACTTAAAACAGTTGTGGTTCAGTGCATCGTTCCCAGGAGGCTGCTGGGGATAGCGACGGGCGCTTACTTTTTCAGCGTCACCATGGCGATGTCGATTTCACCCGCAGTTCTTGGCTCGGTCATGAACATTGCATACGCGGACAAGCTCAAATCCTCGCTGCCTGCCGCGCTTGACGGGGTGGTGGACCCGGCGACGATGAATACCCTGGGGAATTCCCGCGTGCTTCTGTCGAAATCGGCGATGCAGTCTCTCGAGCGGAGCTTTAATCAAGCGGGCAGCGAAGGGAAGGAGCGATTTCGGCAGACGGTTCAGGCTATCCGGGGTTCCATGGAGTTCGGCCTGAGAATGGTCTTTGTGGTCGGTGCAGTAACGATGTTTCTGGCCTTCCTGCTTGTGATTTTTATTCCCGAAGTCTCCATCGATGTCGAGGTCAAGGACAAGAGGATTTGATGATAGAATTGGGTCCTGACCCAACCAATCCGAAAGAGGACAGTTCCCTGAAGATATCCGGATTCCGGCAAATGGAGCATGTCCGGTGCCCGATCTGCGATGTGGAACCCCGGCTGTTCGCCGTGGACCATCAGGGTTTCCGCCTCTGCCGCTGTCCCCTCTGCAAGCTCGAATTCGCCAATCCAAGGCCGACCCTCGAAGAACTCCGCGAGCTCCTCTATCAGCAGGGATATTTCTATCTTTCGGGCGGAGAACAGCAGATCGCCTACACCCGCCAATATCAATTCCATCGGCAGCTGAACACGATCTTCAGACTGCTGCGCCGGAAGGGCAGGCTCCTGGATTTTGGCTGCGGTGACGGCGCTTTTCTGGCCTTCGCTCAGAAGGAAGGGTGGGAGGTCACGGGCACGGATATCTGGCTCTCTGAACAGGCGCTCAGGCTATCCTGCAGGCTGGTCGAGGGGCAGCTCGGCCAGGCGGACCTCGAACCCGGATCCTTTGACGCGATTCGCATCAACCATGTTTTGGAGCATACTCAAAATCCGCTGGTGGAACTGCAAAACAGCGGCAGGTTGATTGCCCCTGGAGGCATCCTATACATCAGCGTGCCGAACCTTGCGGGAATCAGCTCGCGGATGAAATCGCTGCAAAGCCGTCTGCATCTGAAGGCCCGCCGCTGGCGCCACTACGCGGCCATCCACCACCTGTGGTATTTCACGCCTGCTTCTCTCAAGGCTCTGGTGGAGAAAGCCGGATTGCGGACGATTTTTTGGGAAACGCCGGTGCTGAAAAAGCCCGGCCGCAAGCCCGTCGCGGAAAACGTCTATCGGTTCCTTCTCGAAAAACCCCGCTGCTCCAGCATTCTCGATTTATATTGCTCGCCGAACCCTGTAACGCTGACGGACGCTGACAAAAGCGCCGGCGAACGCTGACAAAAAGTGCCCTGGATTTAAAGTCGAAAAGAGGCAAGCAGCCCGATGCTCCCCATCCAGAGCTGATAAAATCCAAGGCCGGCTAACGCCAGAGCCGCACAGGCCATCAAATACTTACGGACGCGCGGCCCGAGATTGCGTGTGGATGCAAACACCACGATCATTGCCATCATCATCGCAATCATCGTCATGTAGAACGCTACAATCAGCCCTATTCCCAATGCGGTCGATTTGCGCCAGCCGCCCAGAACTATAGGACCCAGAATGATGCTCCATCCAAGATATACGTTGGGATTCAGCCAATTTACTATTGCAGCCTTGATCAGGCTGTTTGGCCCGGAACCGGCGGAAATCCCTTCGCCCGGCATAGACATACGCCACGTTTTCCACGCAGCGAAAGCGAGGTATAGAATAAAGGCGCCGCCCGCCAGGCGCAGATAATGGATCATCGAGTCCGGAACCTGGCTCAAAACCGCCAGAACCAGCACGGCGACGGGACCGTCGCTGATAAGGGGCGAAAAGGCCGCCGGAAGAGTGCGCCGCCAGCCGTTGCTTACCGCCTGGGAAAAAAGGAACATCGAGAGAGGGCCGGGAGTCATGGCGGCGGCAAAGCCGTACGCAACCGCCGGCCAAAGGGATGCCAACATGGTTTTGCTCGCTTTCGGAGCTAAGGTATATCATGCCGCCTGCCGTTTTCAGAGGAATTTGGCAGCATCGGTGCGGGAGCAAAAGGATTATTTTGAGTGAGTGAAATCAGCCGCAAAAACCGCTACACTGGCAGGCAAATCCTTCTGCACAAGAAAGGACACGGCATGACTGCAAGCAAACCAGGGACAGGGAGAAGGCGCTTCCTGAAAAGCGCCTTGAGCGCAGGAGCGGCATTGCCCTTGTATGGCGCATGGAGCGCCCTGCTGCCCGATTCCGGGGAAGTCATCCTGGAAAACGCCAAGGGAATGATCGTCGCGGACTCCACACGATGCGTCGGCTGCAAGCTCTGCGAGCTTGCTTGCACGGAATTCAACGAGGGACGCTCTCAGCCATCGCTCGCGCGCGTCAAAATTTCCCGCAACTACAATTTCGGCCCCCGTGGGCAACAGGCCGGATTCAACCGCGGCATGGGCGAATTCGGCAACCTGCGCCTGGTCCAGGACGTCTGCCTGCAGTGTCCCCATCCCGTGCCCTGTGCGACCGCCTGTCCTTACGGGGCGATCGTGATGGATCCGAAGACCGGCGCACGTGTGGTCGATCAGAAAAAATGCAGGGGGTGCAGAGTCTGCCAGCGTGCCTGCCCCTGGGAGATGACGACGTTCAACGAGGCAGCCGCGAAAGCAAGCAAGTGCTTCCTCTGCAACGGGGAGCCCGAGTGCGTGGCGGTGTGCCCCACAGGTGCCCTCCGTTTTGTTTCGTGGAATAACCTCACAAAAGCAGTGCCTGTGCGCCAGGCTGTTCTGCCGGTTGCCAAAGATTATGTGTCCGCCGGCTGCAGCAGCTGCCACTCAAAGCGGAGGTAAACTTATGCAATCCTACAGCGGCTGGACAGGCAAAACACTCCGAGTCAACCTTTCAACGGGGAAAATCTCTCAGGAAGATACTGCCAGGTATAAAGATTACCTTGGAGGCACCGGTGTCGGCTACAGGGTGCTTTGGGACGAAGTCCCGGCAAAAACGCGCAGCTTCGATGAAGCCAACAAGATCGTTATGGGCGGCGGCCCACTCACCGGGACCAGCGCTCCCTGCGGAGGAAGAACGTCGATCACAACGATCTTCCCGTGCGTTTATCCCACGGAACTGGTCGGGACGGGGCATATGGGCGGGCACTGGGGCGCAGAGCTCAAATACGCCGGCTGGGACAACGTCATTATTGAGGGGAAATCGGATAAGCCGGTGTACATCGCTATTTCGGACGAAAGGGTTGAGATACGCGACGCCTCTCACCTTTGGAGCAACGGCATTTACCGCGCCACGGCATCCATCTGCCAGGAAATGGGCCCTGAAACCCAGGTGGCTGCGATAGGGCAGGCGGGCGAAAACCTGGTCCGGATGTCCGTCGTGATGAATGCCTTCTCACATTCCGCAGGCGGTGTAGGCAGTGTTTTCGGATCCAAGAAACTGAAAGCCATCGCCGTGCGGGGCAGCGGCTCGATCAAAATCGCCGCCGATCCGCAGGACTGGAAAAAGCTGCGGCGCTACGTCCTCTCACTCATGGGCGGAAACAACCAGCACGTCGTCCCGAGCACGCCTCAACCCTGGGCTGAATTCTCCGCTCCCCGCAGCCGCTGGACTGCCCGCAAGGGACTGTTCTGGGGCGCCGCCAATCCAGCGGTAGAGACCGGAGAGTGCCGTCCCGAGGAACTGAACCGCATCGGATTCCGGACCATGAAGGCCACCTATGATCTGGGTCCCGAAGCGGAAAAGCACACCGTGCGGATGGGCGGATGCGCCTCCTGTCCCATCCGCTGCCATTCCCATATCGACGTGCCCTCCGTGGAAGCAAAATATGGCGTCAGCCGCTATGCCGCAAGCACCTGCGTGGGATGGAACGGCAGGATGTATTTCAAATCCTTCCCGGACGGTCCTGCCGGCACGACCAGCATCGAAGCGGCCGTTGTCGGCAAGCACATGGCCGACGATTACGGGGTCTGGACGTGCTACAGCCAGCTCCAGAGGGATTTCCGGTGGGCCTATGAAAACGGCTTTATCAAAGCAAATCTGCCGGCCGAGGAATACAAATCCATCGCCTGGTCCAAATGCGAGGCGGGGGACCCGGGATTTCTGAAAGAGCTTTACCGGCGCATCGCGCTGCGCGAAGGCGAATTCGGCGTCGCCTTTGGCGAAGGTCCCGGCTACCTGGCCGCCCGCTGGAAATTTCCCCAATCGTATTTTGACAGTGAAGCGACACACTACTGGAAAATGGGCCACCCGGGACACCATGCCAACGAGGATGCCGGACAGGCGGGCGTTCTGATCAACCTGATCTACAACCGGGATGCCCAATGCCACTCCCACTCCAATTTCGTCCGTAACGGTTTGCCCACCAGCATTCAAAAGCAGCTTGCTGAAAAACTTTGGGGTTCAGGGGCCGTGGACGATATTCAGAATTTCACACGGATGAATCTCGACAAGGCCAGGTTCGCGGTCTGGGCGCTGCTGCGCAAAGAGCTGCACGATTCCCTCACTCTCTGTAACTGGATGTATCCTATGGTTGCCTCACCCCTGAAGTCGCGAAACTACGAGGGAGACAACGGAATCGAGGCGCAGCTTTATTCGTTTGCGACGGGCGATCGCAAGGATGCCGCGGAGCTGGATCTGGTCGCGGAGCGGATTTTCAACCTGCACCGGGCACTGACAATCCGCGATATGGGAACCGCGGATATGCGCACCGTTCACGATGTGATTCCGGACCGGATCTTTGATCTTCCTAAAAACAAACAGGCCTTTACGCCGGGCACGAACAAGATGGAGCGCGAGGACATGGAGATAGCAAAGGATCACTTTTACCAGGTGCTGGGTTGGGACCGGAAGACGGGGGCTCCGACACGGGCGACCCTGGAAAAGCTGGGCCTGAAGGACGTGGCGGAAAAGCTCGCCGGGATGGATTTGTTGCCCGTTTGAATGGTGGAACCGGGAGAAGGCAAATGCCGGATTATGATAAACCGGACTCGCTCGAGATTCTTGCCGAAAAAGTCCGGGATTCCTCTCGGAACCGCAGCATTCTGCTGCTCGAAGAGGTGTGGCCGGGCACTGAGGCGGAATTCATCGAATGGAGACAGTCGCAGGAATCAACTGGAACCGCGGATATCGTGCTATTGCGGGAGGGAGCGCGTGCCATCCTGTACTCGGAGAGACATATGACCCGGGCCTATGCCGAGGCTGCCGCGTGCGCCGCCTGCGGGGATATTCGATACGCCATCGCTCAAACGGTGCGCGGCGAATCGCGCACATATCCCCGTCCGACACCGCTCGCGCTGTTTGGCGAGGCGCCCTTCCTGCTTTCGAAGGAGATACTGGACGAGGCCGTCGAAGCGATGTTGACCGATCCGGATTACGGGGATATCCGGCGCATTCAGGCTTCGGATGGGTCCGGTTTCCTGTTTTCTTCCGTCCATATGGATCCTGCTCATGCGGAATCCCTGGCGGAATGGATGGCCGTCGGCCACATGCGAAATCCGTAGCCGTCGCACCAACCGTTCGCCATTAAAACTTCGTGTGTAAGTATCCTCCGGCAGAGCCGGTGTATCTTCCATTGGATAAATGAGGACGGTCTCTCCAGACCCGTCCAGCCTGAGAATGAAAGCATTTCTCCACAAATGGGGAGGTTTTATGCAACAACAGGTCCGCAAGGGCTTCTGGTCCTACGAAACAATGCTGATGATCCTGTTGAGCCTCAATTTCGGGATCGTATTCTTCGACCGGAACGCCATGAGCTACCTGGCGCCTTTCGTGAAGCCGGATCTGAACCTGACCAACGAGCAGGTCGGTCTGTTCGCATCAGGATTGGCTTTCATGTGGGCCATCTCGGGATTTGTAATCGGAACCATCGCCGACCGGGCGGGCCATCGCAAGGCCTTTCTCGTGATCACCGTGATTATATTTTCGATTTGCTCCATTGTTTCCGGAATGGCCGGCTCCTTCCTGATGCTGCTCGCGGCCCGCATGATCATGGGCGCCGCTGAAGGCCCCCTGATGCCGATTTCGCAATCCTTTGCGGCGGCCGAGTCGAGCCCGGAACGCCGGGGTCTGAATATGGGCTTCGTGCAGAACTTCGGGTCGAACCTGTTCGGCTCCTTCGTGGCCCCATTGGTCATCGTGGCATTGGCCAACGCCTTCGGCTGGAGGGTTTCTTTTTACCTGGCCGCTGTTCCCGGCCTGTTTTCGGCCCTTCTGCTGTGGATGTTTGTGCGGGAGCCCAAAATCGAGCGCCCGACCTCCGACCGGGAAAGGGAGCGCATGCCGATCCGCGAAATGCTCCGGCACCGCAATATCTGGGTATGCATGCTGATGAGTGTCTTCGTCGTGGCGTGGATGCAGCTGGGCTGGGCTTTCCTGCCCCTGGTTTATGTCAATCACCGCATGGTTTCCACACAGGTCATGAGCTACCTGATGTCGGTCCTGGGGATGTCGGCGGCAGCCGGGGCGTTCCTTTTGCCGGGATTATCGGACCGGATCGGCCGCAAGCCTGTCATGATCGTCGGAGCCCTCATGGGAGTATTGGTTCCAATGGCCGCCCTGTATTATGGGGGGCCGGCCTGGATCCTGGGCGTCCTGCTCTTTATCGGCTGGCTGGCCAACGGCGTGTCGCCGCTCATGATGGCTACAATCCCATCGGAAACAATTCCCGCCCGGTATGTCGCAACCACTGCAGGCCTGGTGCAGGGATTTGGGGAAATCATCGGTGCGGCGGGAGGCGCATGGGCTGCGGGCAGGGCCGCGGATGCATTCGGCCTGCCCGTGACCATGTGGATCATGGGCGCCTGCTCCCTGATTGCGACCGTGATAGCGATGCTGCTGAAAGAAACCGCGCCAATCAAGACCGGCAGGAAAGCTGCCTAGCCCTGCTATTTTAAACGGGGACAGTCATCAGTGTCCCCTTCGAGCGGGCACTGGCGACCTTCCTTGTAGTTCCGCTGTTCGAAGGGGACACTGGTGACTGTCCCCATGCGTGCTATTGCCGGGGCGGGATTGTGATGTCGATTATGTTCACATCTCCCAGCGTCGACAGGGGCTTATCGAAATCCTCCTTTTTGCCCACAACCAGGATCTGGACCTTGTCGGGCTTCAGATACGTCCGTGCCACGCGCAGGACATCCGCCTTGGTGACTTTTTCAACTTTTGACTTGATCTGTTCCATGAAATCAATCGGGTAGCCGTAGTAGGCATATGCCACCATGCGGTCCACGATCTGGGATTTCGTCTCGAAATTGAACACATAGGAATTGAGATATCCGTCCTTGGCCCTGGCCAGTTCGTCGTCGCCGACCTCCTGCTCCATGATGTGCTTCAGTTCCTTCAGCATGAGCTCGATGGCATAAACGGTCGACTGCGACTTGGTCTGAGCGCCGCAGCTGAACACCCCGGGATGGACGTAGCCGGCGCCATAAGAGCCCCAGACACTGTACGCCAGCCCTTCATCCGTCCGGATTCGCTTGAACATACGTTCAAATGACAGGATCTGGTTCATGATGGTGAGCGCCGGGTAATCGGGGCTGCTCATCAGGCCTCCGATGTGGCCCAACATGATGCTGGACTGGTTGACATCGGGTTTATCGATGAAGTTGACCGTGTATTTCTCCTGGTAGTTCACTTTGGGCCACGGATCGGCGGAAGGAGTGCCTCGCTCCCACTTGCCGAGCGCCGCGGCGATTTTCTCCACCATCTCTTTGCTTTTGAAATCCCCGCAGACCGCCACCCACGCATTGTTGGGATGGAAAAACCGGCTATAGAAATCGATGATGTCCTGCCGCGTGACGGCGTCGATGGACCGATACTCGGTGTGCCGCGCATAGGGATTGTCTTTGCCGTAAATAAGCTTTGCAAATTCGCGCGACCTGATGGCGGAAATGTCTTCGTTGCGACGCGAGATGGAGGTGCGCTGCTGTATTTTGGCAAGCTCGATCTTGTCTTCGGCAAAAGCAGGCTCCCTCAAAATATCCGAAAGAATCGCCAGGGCCGGATCGAAGCTCTCCCGGAGGGCGGAAACCGACAGGTAGGCCAGATTGGTGGAAATACCAGAAGATATGGATGCGGCCAGCGTGTCCAGTTCCTTGTCGATCTGGTCGCCGCTTTTGCTCTTGGAGCCTCCCGTGCGAAGGACGGATCCGGTGATTGAGGCTAACCCCACCTTTGAGGACGGCTCGAATGCGGAGCCGGCCCTGACCAGGATCCAGAGATTAATGGTGGGGAACTCGTGGTCTTCGACCAGAAACAGCTTCAATCCATTGGGCAGTTCGGCCTTTTCCACCTCAGGCATCACAATCGGATTCAGGGGACCGTAGGTGAATTTGTCCTTTGGGCTTTTTTGGGCATAGGTCGTCCCGGCGGTCAGGGCCAGGATTAAAATTCCCACGAGGGCCGCTTTGGCAACTTTATGCGTTTTCATTATCGTTTCCTTTCCCCTGTCATTCCTCGGGAATGATTTCGCCGATGGTCCGGTTGTTTTTGACGAGATACTGGTTTGCGACCCGCTTGAGATCGTCCGCCGTCAGCGCCTTGATTTGATCGATCTGATCGAAAAGCTTCCCGTAGCCGCCCAGAACCACATCGGAATAGGTCAGGAGTGCGGCCATGCTCGCGTTGTTGGCCATCTGGTCCAGCAGATTCTTGATGGAGCGCCTCTGAAATTTTGTCAGCTCATCCGGGCTCACGGACTCTTTTTTGATCCTCTCGATCTCATCCTCGATGGCGGACTGGCATTCGGCCGATGTTTTGCCGGCGGCTGCCACAGCGAAAAAGATAAAAAGGTTCGGGTATTTATCACCCGGGAAACCGCTGGAGGCTGAAGCGGAAATGGCGATTTTCTTATCTTTGACCAGTGATGAAAAAAGCCTCGAGGACCGTCCCTGGCCGAGGATATTGGCTAATCCCTCCAGAGCGCGGCTGTCCTTGTGCCGGGCATCGGGCACGTGGTATCCCATGGCCAGGTAAGGCTGCGCTTTGGCCGAGACCGCGACGCGCCTTTCGCCCCACTGCTCGGGTTCCTGCGTGCGGACCGGCTCAGGTTTTGGGCTGCCTGGAATTCTGGAGAAGTAGGTTTCCGCAAGCTTGAAAACCTCATCCGCTCGGACGTCGCCGACTATAGCAACCGTCAGGTTGCTGGGGCCGTAAAATTTGGCGAAATAGGTCTCGACATCCCTGCGCGTGATCGACTGCAGGTCCGACATGTGCCCGATTACCTCGTGGTGATACGGGTGGGCTTTGAAAGCCACGGCCAGAAAATCCTCGACCAGCTTGCCGGTGGGTTGGGTTTCGAGCCCCATCCTGCGTTCCTCCATGATCACGTCGCGTTCTTTATAAAATTCACGGAACACAGGATTCAGGAACCGGTCCGAAGTCATGGCCATCCAGAATTCGAGCCGGTTTGAAGGCAGGCTGTTGATGTATTGCGTGGCATCGCTGGAAGTGTAAGCGTTAATTCCGTTATCTCCCTCCCTCATCATCAGGTCGAAGTATTCGTTGTTGACGACATACTCCTTGGCCTGTTTCTCGAGGCCGGCAAACTGCTTCCTGAGTTCTGCAACCTTTGCCGGATCGGGTTCGGGTTTGCTTTCCTCGTTGCTAAGAGATGCGTACACAGAATCGATTTGCTCGAGAATTTTCGATTCCGCGGCGTAATCTTTGGTGCCGACCACCTTGCTGCCCTTGAAAGCCATGTGCTCGAGAATGTGGGAGATGCCCGTGATGCCGTACGATTCGTTGGCGCTGCCGACGTCGGCATAGACATGAAAGGAAGCCACGGGCGCGCTGTGACGCTCGAGGACGATGAATTTCATCCCGTTGGGAAGCACGTGGGTTTGGACCTGCTTCCTGACGGCCTCGAACGTCTGAGAGGAAGCGGAAGAGCAGAAAATAGCCAAAACTGCCGCCAGGAGGAGTGCCCCGGGACAGCAAAACTTCCTGTGTGCCATCTTAAACCTCCTTGAAGCCGATTGTCAGAAATGCGATGAAGAGGCAACTACAGATCCAGGCGTCTCAAATCGACGGTGCAGAAATCCGCCCCGTAAATTATTGTAGCGCGCCTGCCCTCGATCTCATCAAAATTCCGCCGTATCAATAACGCTGAGCCAGGCTGAACAGACGCGGACGCACGCTGAAAAAATACAGGTTGTACAGCGTATATCAGCGCGTTTGTCAGCGCAGGTCAGCGTTTCCCTGACGGCCTTCCATTCTGGACTGTCATTAATCCCATGATTCCATTACAATAGCAATTAGTATCAAAAAATGCGTTTCAGAGCATTGCACCAGCGGTCGACGTGGAGGCGCTGTTCCTCATGATCGGCAGGGAGCTGGGCTGCATACAGATCGCGGGTCCACCCGGCCAGGTCGGAATTCATTCGGCTGGAAATCCATCTTCGAACCAGATTCATCAACGGACGCCGGCACCAGGATTCGATGAAGGCTGGTCACGGAGAAATGCAGTTCAAACCGCAGGGCAGAGATCAGCCCTGTGATTTGCGGCATGTATTGCGCGCAAGGAGGGATCGGATCATGACTCGCCAGGAAATTGTGGGATTTTTTGCCAGGAGAGATCCGGCGTGGCAGCGCCACGATGTCGACGCGCTTGCGGCGGATCACACCGAGGATGGGGAAGTGGACAGTCCGCTGTGGGGAAAGGTCACGGATCGCGGCGCCATTCAAAACGTTTACGCCCAATGGTTTTCGTCCTTTCCCGACGCGCAGTATGTCACAGAGCATCTGCTGATCGACGGGGATCAGGCAGTGCAGTTCATCAAAATGTCCGGGGCTCAGAAAGGCGATTTCTGCGGCCTCGCCCCTACCGGGAAGCGGTTCGAAATGCGCTGTGTTTTCCTGTTTTCCTTTGAGAATGGCAGGATTGCGCACGAAACACGGGTCTACGATTTCACGGGAATCCTGATACAGCTGGGCGTGCTCAAGGCCAAGCCGGGCTTCTGATGCGCCGCGGGTTTTTGCGAATCGCAGCGGGTGGCCTGTCAAAATCCAAGCTCGCCTATATACGGCATCCTGGATTTCCGATTCAGCGGCGACTTCCGAAGCAGATGTTCTTTTATTCCGGCTGGGGAGCCATGCCAGGTTTCTTTGGCCTGACCATTTGGGTGCTCATTCATGACTGATACCTTTTCCATTCTATTCATTGGATTGACCGGCTCCGAAGCGAGCCTTGTCTCGACGCATTTTTCACGATCAGGCCGGGAGGTGTTCGATGCCGGAGACCTTGCCGAGGCCCGGGAGAGGCTGCGGTCCCAAAAGGTGGATTTGACCTATCTGCGGTCGGCTGCGGATGGCGGCGGTGTGCGCCCGCTGGAAGAGCTCACGGGACTCTTTCCTTCGATCCCGGTTGTGTTCGTGTGCGACCGGATGCCGGAGAGCCTTGTTCTTGAAGCCTGGCGTGCGGGCGCGGCAGACATTCTTTTCCTTCCCCTGACCGCCCAGGCCCTGGATGACAGTTTGCAGCGCAGCGCCAGAAGGCTGTCGTCCCGCGAAATCCAGGCAAATCCCCCGTCGGCAGCCCGCTTCTTTTACCTTGATGAAGGCGGAAGGGAATGCTGGGCTACCGTCAAACCTCCCAGGTTCACGATCGGGCGCGGGTCGGCCAACAATCTTGTGCTGGCGCAGATGGGCGTTTCGCGCTCTCACGCCGAAGTCCTGGTCCAGGATGGGGAGTACCGGCTGCATGATCTTGGCAGCAAGCTCGGGACCTATCTGAACGGTGTCCGGGTGGAACAAGCCATGCTGAAGGATGGGGACCGGGTTCAGCTCGGCGGACCCGAGGGGATAAGCCTTGCCTTTCACACGGGAGACCTCCTTCAATCGCTTCTGGCCAGCTCTGTTACGGGCGACGATATCGGGCTATCGGTCCGGGGATTTAAAGATGTCGGGAAGCTGTTCGCCGCATTCCGAGCCCTCAGCTCCATCCCTGTGCTGGACGACCTTCTTGCCCTGGTTGTGGACACGGCCATCGAACTGACCGGGGCAGAGCGCGGCTTTATAATGCTCAGGGATCCGAGGGGAGAATTAAGTTTCCGCTGCGCGCGCAACAATCATAAACGTCCTCTTGACGGATCCTGCTTCCAGACCAGCCAGCGCGTTCCTCACGAAGTGTTCAAAACCGGCCGCCCGGTTGTCATCAAAGACCTGGATTTCGGGGAGGCGGCTGAAAACCACAACCGCACCCGCCAGCTGGGATTGCGCAGCATTTCCTGTGTTCCACTGCGTTATCTCACGGTCCATGAATCCAGCAACCTGTCGGCTATCGGTCGCACCGAAAACATCGGGGTCCTTTACGTGGACAGCGCAAATGTCGGCGCAGGAATGTCGATTATGCGGGTCGATGCCCTGGAAACCCTCGCATCCGAGGCCGCGATGGCAATCTACAACGCCCAGCTCTATAAGGATTCTCAGGACAAACGCAGGATGGAAGAGCAACTGGTGCTTGCCCACGAGATCCAGCAGTCGCTGCTTCCTGACCCGAACCGGCAAACGGAATATGCGCGCGCCTGCAGCCGGAGCATCCCCTGCTATCAAATCGGCGGCGATTACTTTGACTACTTCGAACTTGAAGGCCGGCGATTAGGCTTTGCTGTGGGAGACGTTGCCGGCAAGGGAATGCCCGCGGCTCTCCTGGCTTCCCTGATCCAGGGGATCTTTTCCGGGCAAACGCTCTTTGAATCTCCGCTTCCTGACATCATGAGCAGCGTCAACCGCTCTCTGGTGCGCCGAGGGACCGGCAATCGGTTCGTAACCTTTTTCTTCGGCATCCTTGATCCTGAAGGCAACTGCACGTATGTCAATGCCGGTCACAATCCGCCCTTTCTTCTGAGCCGGGACGGCTCGATGAAGGAGTTGACGGTCGGCGGAATGGTCCTGGGCCTCTTTCCCGGAGCGCAGTACGAGGCTGCCACCGTCAGACTCCAGCCGGACGATCACCTGGTCCTGTTCACCGACGGCGTTGTTGAAGCTCTCAATGCCTCGGGAGAGGAATTCGGCATCGACCGCCTGGTATCTCTGTTGCGAGACAATGCCCGGGCAGGCGCGCCGGAGATCCTGGCTTGCCTGCAGGAGGCCGTGCTGGCATTTTCCGCAAGTGCTCCCCAGCACGATGACATCACAATGATGGTTCTCGGGTATCGTGAGTCCTGCTGAATAAAGCAGTAACCGCCAGCCCTGCTGAGGAACTCACAGCGTTTAACCGTTCCAGGATCATTGAACGCCGACATACACTGACAAAACACCGATGGTACGGACGAAAATTATCGAGGCTGCCGGGATCCGAACCTGCGGCCGGAGTGCATACGTTTGCCGGCCGTAGGGCTTGTTTATAAGTCGGGAGTTCCCGGACTGCGGGTCCCGCCGGGTTTGGAATTCGCGGCTGAAAATACGGCGAGTTTTCCATGGTCGACGTCAGCGAGGTCCATGCAGGCGGGAACGGCAAAATAGCGCCGGCAATCGATGTCGGGAAAATCATAGACGATTCCAGGCTGAACCGCGTTTCCATCGGTGTCGTCGTATTGTGCGGCCTGATCATGCTGATGGATGGATATGATTACGGGATCCTATCCGTGGCTGACCCGATCATAATGAAGGAATGGAATTTAGGCACCGCACTGTTCGGCAGAGTATTTCCCGCGGCATGCGCGGGATTTTTTGATTTTCGGGAGGCATTTTATAAAATGCTGCCCTGCGGTTTTAAAAGGATTTTTGCCGATACGGCCCAATCCGGCATCTGCCATCCTGTCGCATGTCCCAAGCTGCAGGCCGGCAGATGCAACCTGCGACTTGGGACATGTGTGCTGAAATTTGTCATACCCGTTACGGCCTGTTGCGATCGGCCGTGACATCTCGTGAGAAATGAGGCCTAATGGTCCTTGAAGGGATCCCATATTTTCCAGACATTACCAACCAGGTCCGGTCCGGGTTTCAGCGTTTTCTTGCCCGGTTCCCATCCCGCGGGGCATACCTCCTTGCCCTTGGCCGCCCGCACATATTGATATGCCTGAAGCTGGCGGATAGTTTCGTCAAATTTGCGGCCGACCGGAGGTGTCAGGATTTCCATGGCCTGGATGACACCGTCGGGATCTATGATGAACCTTCCGCGATAATCCACGCCATCCTCGGCGTCATAAACGCCATAAAGCGTCCCGATACTCCCGCCTGCGTCGGAGGCCATGTAAAAGGGAATATCTTTTTTTGCCATTTTGGACAGTTCCTGATCATTCCAGACTTTGTGCACGAACTGGCTGTCCACGCTCATCGATATTACTTCTGCGCCCAGCCTCTCGAGCTTTTCATAGTTGGCAGCGACCGCTGACACTTCAGTCGCTCAGACAAAGGTGAAATCGCCGGGATAAAAACAGAGCATTACCCATTTGCCCTGGAAATCAGACAGCTTAACCGTGGTAAAGCCGCCTTTATAATATGCCGGCGCTTGAAAATCGGGCGCTTTGGCCCCTACTTTGACTGCTGGCATTGCCGTATTCTCCTCTCTCGTAATATCTTGCTTGTCTTTGCCTGGTTTCCACGGGTTCTCCTGCCGTGGCCTTCGTGGATCCTGCCTCCTTTCTCGCCGTTTATGGGCGCCTCATCCAGAACAAATAGTACTATATACAAACAGCAGTTGTCTGAAATGTTGTGTTCGGGAAGCGGCCCGGGGTCGAATCGGTTCCGGGAATCGGGAAGCCAATTCTTCGAAAGTATAAGGTATGATGTTTTCCCCGGCCAGGCGGTATTAGCGGCTTTTCATATCGGCAGGCTGTTGCGGGCTGACAAGCTTCAGAATTTCTCCAAGTATGCCGGAGCTTCCGGCAAGTCCCGGCCCGGAGATGTCCTGGTCTCCGTTTGTCTCCTCAATCCAGTGCCGGTACAGTGCCCCGGCGTCCGCCGCGGGCGCTTTTGCGCTGACAAGTTCGAGAAAGCTGCGCGGTCCCGCCAGATGGCCGCGATACTTTTCATAATAGGCGCGCAGAGCAGAGAAAAAAACCTCATCGCCGACAGCGCGTCTCAATGCGTCGTAGTAAAGAGCTCCCTTTCCATAGACGATGGCGCTATATTGCAGGTTGTTTTTGTAGGCGGAAGTGGGGAGGTTGGCCGGCGCATCGGGGAACCCCAACATGCGGGCCATCGAGTATGGCATCCTCAGGTGCGTGTCGATCATTTTCTGAGCGGCCTCTCTGCCGTATCGGTCTTCAAAATAGAGTATCGCCGAATAGTTCGTCAGGCTCTCGTCGACGAACGGCTCGCGCACACTGTCGCTTCCCACGGCCATCGCCCACCACTGGTGCGCAGCCTCATGGACAATTGTCATTTCCAGCAGCGAATCGAGGGCATTTTTCTGACCCGGGATTGCGCCGGCAAGATCCCCGGCAGATCCCTGAGCCGTGGAGTCCGTCTGCCGCCTGGAAGCTCCGGCAATTTGTCCGGCATTGAGGCCGCCGAGCAGCCCGTCCAGCCCGCCCAGATTCCCCAGCATCCCTGTCAGCTCGCGGAGTTGCGCGTTCCAGTCCGTGTAGAGCATCGGGGCGATGGCGGTCATGCCGGAGAACTCCATTCCACCCGCCCCGCCACTGAGTGTTCCTTCCACCACTTTGAAGCTTTTGTAGGGATATTCCCCGAAGCGTTCCGAGTAAGTCTGCAGGGCCCGGCCCGCCACCTCCAACGAGCGGTCGATCTGCGCCGCATTCCTGTGCGTGGCGCACGCCTCGACGCTCATACTTTTGCCCGACGCCTCGATGGCCGTTGATTTGCACACATAGTCCTCACTCATGAGGACCGCGAAGTCGCGCACATTCGAAGCCGTATAGCGGCCTGTCCCGGATGAAGTGCCGGAGGTCACAACCTTGACGTCCGCCGGGACTGCAAGCCGGACATCAAAATCGCACGCCTCCGAGTAGGCCACATCGCCCAGCCCCTCCGGCGCCCTGTCCACCCACCTTCCGTTTTTTCGCACGGCCAGTTGCGGATACCAAAAGGATCCGAGGCTGAGTATCCCGTCGCTGTAGCAATAGAGGCCGAAGTCGCTGTTACCGGACGACGCATTGCCATTCATGGAGCCGAGCAAACCTCCGAAGGCGCCCATTAATCCCGCGCTGTTGCCGGAAGAGCGCGGCACAACGCCGTGATAATCGATTCGCAGAACAAAGGAGCGGCTTTGAGGCACATTCAGCGTCACGCGCAGTATGGGACCATCCAGCGAAAACGGAAGATCTTGCGCGCCAAGCCTCGCCCTGTCCACAACGATGTGCTTTCGCCGCCCGTCGTCGACGATCCCTCTGGAGTTGGCGTACAGAAAAAAAACAGCCTCGCGCAGGTTTTCCTGCGCTTCGTTTGGAACACTTACCTCGGCCGACCCCTTCAGAGTGAGCAGTTCGTAATCGATCGCGGCATCGATCCGGTAGAGTATCCTTTGAGCCGCCTGGCCTGCGCTGACGGGGAGGCACGCCAAAACTGCGGAAAGCACGATAATCCTCAATCGGATCCTGCCGGTCATCCGGGAAACTGTCATAGGGAGCCTTGCCTCAGTATGGGATTACATATCGGCCCCAGGACGGGAATGCTGCATTTATGGCGATATCCTGCATCCCGCGCGCATGCGAACAATCGGCCGCTTCTCCCACATTCTCCCCAATTATCATGTTTTCGGCAATAGGGCTTCAGGAAAACCGTATAGCCGGCGCAACCGGCCCGACGGGAAGCCGTATCGTACGAATACGGCTGTCCCATTCTGATGGGATCGAAAACCGCAAAGACCGTCCTCGCCCCGGGATCAAAAAGATTCCGGGGGGTCAGCGGCGGCTGATGTCGTGTGTCTGACGCGACGGATGACTCGAATCAATCCCAAGCCGGCCTTGAAAGGCCGGCCTGGGTTCAGGTGGGCCGCCACGCGGTCGGCGGCTTCACCATTGGTTCATCATTGGTTTGATGCTCAAGGCCGCGGGATTTTTCCGATCTGACAAGCCCCAGCGGGACCTTCGAATACCCCCTTTGCGGGGCAGACCCAAGCCCTTTCAACCGCGGTCGATTACAAAACACCGCTTTTTTCACGCAGGTATCGAATCCGGCATAGACTGCGTCAATTATGGCCTTGGGAAATATTCATCCGGCGGCCTCCCTCAAAATGGCTGGTCTCGCAGAAGAAATTTCGGTTTCACCAAAGATTCCTTGCTCAAATCAAATATAACAAGATATTATGTCTGGTGGCTTTTTTTCAATCCGGTGGCGGCAGGGGGGCTGCCGGGCGGTTTGTGAAGCTTTTTGCGCCAGATCCCTTCAACGCCCTCACTCAGGCCGCCGGATGCAAACGGCGTAACTGAGATGTATTGCTGCAGGAATGTTGGATTCCAACGGCAGCATTTGTTTTGTCAACGAAGATGTGACCCATACGGCTGAAGCCGGGGGCGCCCGATTCGCCAAAAATCGCGCGGCCTCAGATGGGTTGTGCAAGTTCACTAAAACAGGAGGATAGAGCTCATGCGCTCGATGTCGATTATACTCACTTGTTTGCTGCTGCTGGGCGGATTGGCGTTCGCCCAGAGCGACCGAGGCACAATTACGGGCACGATCGCGGACCCCGCGGGAGCCGTTATACCGGGTGCCAAGATTGACGCCAAGAATTCCGAGACCGGCGCTTTATACCAGGTCGAAAGCACGTCAACGGGCAATTACACCCTTGCCCAGCTGCCGGCCGGCAGCTATCAGATAACCGTTTCGGCGCAAGGATTCAAGCAATACCTCCGGACGGGCATCACGGTGCTTGTCGCGCAAACCCTGCGCGTTGATATTGCGCTCGAGGTAGGAAACATCACCGAAACCGTCACGGTCAACGCCGACGCCCCGCTGCTGAGGACGGAAAGCGGCGACCTGAGTCATACCGTTACTTCTCAACGCCTGAATGAAATACCTATCCTGGCGGTCTCAGGCGGTATGCGCAATCCCTATGCGGCCGCGGACCTGGTTCCCGGCCTGTCGGCGAGCGGATCCGCAAACAGCACCAACATCCGCATGCAGGGGACTCCGGCGGGCACGCAGACTCTGCGGATTGAAGGCCAGGATGCGAACCTGGGCATCGACAGCGGATTTCAATATGTGGCGCAGCCGAGCGTGGACGCGATTGATGAGTTTGCGATTCAGACCAGCAATTTCGCGGCCGAATTCGGGCAGGCGGGCGGCGGCGTCATGAACGCAGCCATCAAATCGGGCACCAACGCCCTTCACGGAAGCGCCTACGAATATTGGGTGAACGAGGCGCTGAATGCGAGCCGGGGATACATCAACCGAAAACCCAGCGACCGCAAGAACGATTACGGTTTCACCCTTGGGGGACCCGTCTACCTGCCCGGCATCTATGACGGCCGGGACAAGACCTTCTTCTTTTTCAATTTCGAACAGTACCGCACGACCGTAAACTACATCACGGCGAACACGGTTCCCACCGTGGCGATGCGGAATGGGGATTTCAGCGCAATCCTGACGGGGAAAAATCTCTGTCCGGCTGCAAATCCCAACTGCGCTCTGGATACCCGGGGCAACCCGGTGCCCATTTGGGAAAACGCGATCTACGATCCGGCCACGGAAACGACCGTCAACGGCCTGAGAGTTCGCGATCCCTTTCCGAACAATCAGATTCCGGTAGGGCGCTTTGATCCGGTATCGGCGAAGATTCAGGCGATGGTGCCGATGCCAACCAATTCGGCCATAATCAACAACCACTACCCCAACCAGTTGATCCCCAGAGCCAAGACCATTCCAGCGGTCAAGATCGATCACTATTTCAGCCCCAAAATCAAGCTGTCCGGCTATTGGTCGTACTCGTTTGCCATCAGCCGCAAGGAGATGAACGACGGTCTGGATTTTCCGGGCACTATGGCGTACGACAACCCTCAGAAGTCGCACACTTTCCGCCTGAACTATGATCAGACTCTCAGTCCGACACTGCTGCTGCATTTTGGCGCCGGCTACATGCACACTCTCTGGGGGCAGAATCAGCCTGAATTTGACACCGAGAAGGAGTTGGGTTTGAAGGGGACCTACGTAGACTATTTTCCTACCATTACGGGCCTCTATTCCACATATGGGGGCTACGGAAATCGGACAGGGGGAATGGGCGCCAACCAGCTGTACGATCTATATGAGGAGAAACCCACAACCAACGCGAGCCTGACCTGGGTCAAACGGAACCACACGTATAAGTTCGGGGCGGAGTTGCGCCTGGCGGGCAACCCGATGTATCTCAATTGGCCCTCCAACGGCTATTTCGCTTTCAACGCGATAGAGTCGGGACTTCCCTCCACGCAGGGCCAGAATCTTTTCGGGGGCACGGTGGGATTCCCGTGGGCCAGCTTTATGCTGGGCGGGCCCGATACGGGAGCTATCGGTCCTCCGACAGCGACGCGGATGGGCAAAAGCGCCTGGGCGCTGTTTGCGCAGGACACGTGGAAAGTAACGCCCAAACTGACGCTGGACTACGGTTTGCGCTGGGACTACCAGGAGTACCTGAGGGAACAGCATGGCCGGGTTCCGAGCATCTCGGCGGCAGTGCCGAATCCTGCAGCGGGCAATCTGCCCGGGGGTGTGATATTTGAGCAGACGTCGGGTCCGTTTGCGGAGACCTACAAGTATGCTTTTGGTCCCCGGCTCGGGGTTGCGTATCAAATCACTCCCAAGGCCGTATTCCGCGGGGGTTGGGGATATTCTTACGGGCAGACGGCGCCGAACAATTTCTGGTCGATGCGCTTTGGATCCAACGTTCCGTTTGCGGCTCCGGCCTATGGCACGCCGGCCATGCTGCTGAATGAGGGCGTACCGCTTCAGCCGACATGGCCGAACTTCGATCCGGGCCAGTTTCCGGCAATCCCGTCCACGCCGACGTCCTTCCTCACGATGTTTGATCACAACGCGGGGCGGCCGCCCAGGATCATGATGTGGAGTATCGGGCTGCAGTACCAGCTGACGACGAACCTGGCGGTGGAGGCCGCCTACGTGGGCAACCGTGGAGTGTGGTGGCAGGCGGCCGCGATCAACGATCCCAACCGGCTTACGCCCGAAATCCTTGCCGCGAACCACCTCGACATCAATCTTAAAGCGGACAGAGATCTGTTGCTTTCTCGCCTGGACTCGCCGACCGCAATCTCCAGGGGATTCGGCACACCGCCCTATCCGGCATTTTCAACAGCGCTTACGGTGAACCAGGCGCTGCGGCCGTTCCCGCAATTCACGGGGGTCAATGTCCTGTGGAATCCGCAGGGCAACACCTGGTACGACTCGCTGCAGGCGAAGGTGACCAAGCGGTATTCGTATGGTCTGGATCTGACGGCCGCCTACACCTGGGCGAAGGAACTCACCCTGGGCACGGGGGAGACCGACAACGCGGCGTTTTTCGCCATCAATGCTTCCATCAACAACTCGCTGGACCGGAATGTCAACAAGTATCTATCCGGCTACTCGCGGCCGCATCGCCTCGTGGTTGCGGCGAGCTACCGCCTGCCGGCGCTGGAAACCAACAAGACGTTGTCGTGGCTAATCCGCGACTGGACGTACGGCGTGATGCTGACGTACACCAGCGGGGCACCGATCCGGGTCCCGTATGCGCAAAACCAGATCGGCGCACTGTTAAAGCTCAGCACTCCCATGAACTTCTCTTTTGGGGCCGTTCCCTTCGGCACTGGATCGTTCGCCAACCGCGTGGAGGGGGAGCCGTATTTCACGACGGATCTGAACTGCACCAGCTGCTTCGATCCGAACAAGGATTTTGTGCTGAATCCGAAAGCCTGGTCGGATCCGGCTGCCGGTCAGTTCGGCAGCACGGCCGCATACCTGAGCGATTACCGGCAGCGGCGCGCTCCGAACGAGAACATGAGCCTGGGCAGGACTTTTCCGATCATGGAGCAAGTTACTCTCAATATCCGGGTTGAAATGAACAATGTGTTCAACCGGATCCGAGTGCCCAATCCGGATGCGTCAAATGCCCTGGCCACGCAGAGAGTCGACGCAAAGGGCAAGCCGATCACGGGCTTCGGATACATCAACACGGGTTCGGGCAGCGTCGGCCGTACAGGCCAGATCGTTGCGAGAATTCAATTTTAATCGGGCCAGAGAATCGGGCAATGGCATCCCCGGAATGGATGCATTCCGGAGATGCCATCCGAGGTAAATAAGACAGGACCTTGCAATGGGGTTAAGCCTCAAAAGGGGGAAATTTTTTATGAATTTTGCGGACAAAACCACGACTCGAAGGGAGTTTGTCAAAGATGCCGCCCTTGGCGCTGCCGGGGCGGCGGTGGTGAGCTCTCTGAGCGTCTGGCCGGCTGCCGCGCAGGGAACAAAACACGGCCACCTGATTAAAAAAATTGTCTACAATATGAAGGAGATGTTCAAGATAGTGGGGCCCGGGAATGCCGACTTGCTCTGGTGGCCCAAGGGAGTCGAGCTGGAAAACAAGAACGTCAATTTCTCTTTCGGGTACTATACCAAAATCGGCGATTGGCACACGCGGGAAACGGGCGGACATGTGCATCCGGACGGCGACGAGCTGCTCATATACATCGGATTCGATCCGGATAAACCGGAATACTTGGGCGCTGAGATTGAGCATGACGCAGGGATGGAGTACGAAAAGCACGTATTCCGGGTTCCGACGGCCTGTTGTTACCCGAAGAACGTCGCGCACTGCCCGCAAATAACGCTGAAATGCGACAAGGCATACGGATTTATCGTGCTCAGTCTGGAGCCCAACCACAAGACGGTGGTATTGCCTCAGCGGAGCACGCTGGATACCACCGATGGGCACAAATACGATCATTTATACAAAAAGCTGGTTTTCCGGAAAGACATACAGGCCAAGACGGGACCGGGCAATGCGGACTCGCTGACCTGGATCCGGGGCAAAGAGGTGGAGAATTTCAACGTAAACTGGGCGTGGGGTTTCTACAAGACGACGGGGGATTGGGGTGCCAAGCCGCACAAGCACGTGGGGGACCAGTTCCTGGTATTCGCGGGTCTGGACAACAAGAGGCCGGAATATCTCGGCGGGGAAGTGGAAATCACGCTCGAGGATGAGAAGCATACGTTCAGCGTGCCCTCGTGCGTCATCATCCCGGCAGGGATGCAGCACGGGCCGATAGTGACAAAAAGCGTTGAAAAACCTTTCGGAATGTATATGGTACGTCTGGATAAGGGAGATCCATCGGACATTAATCCGGCATAGGCCGGGTTAATGAGACGAATCGAGTTTAAGCGGAGCGACCGATTTTATGGGCCGGTCGCAGGAGTTCTGCGGCTGGCTGCATCTTATGTAAGGAGACACAGTCATGAGCACGACGCGAAGAGAATTTGTGAAGGATGTGGTTGTTGGGGCCGGCGGATTAGCGGTTGCGAACCGACTGGGCTCCTGGGCGGCCGATACCGGTCATAAATATGATAATTTGGTCCACAAATTTGTTTACAAGAAAGGAGAAGGCGGGCCGGGAGCTGCCGACTATATCGTCCGGATGGGCGGCAAAGACATGAACGACAGGGAGACCAATTTTTCCTTCGGCTATTACAGCAAAGTGGGGGCCTGGAATACCGCCGAAAAGGGAGCGCATACGCACCCGTATGACACCTGTCTGGTATTCGCCGGCCTTGAGCCCAAAGATCCGAATTATCTGGGCGCCGAAATCGAGTTAGTGCTGGGACCGGAATTTGAAAAGCACGTGATCAGTGTCCCCTCGATCGTTTGTATTCCCAAAAACTTTCCCTATGGCCAGATCACGACCAGAAAAGCCGAAAAAGCTTTCGCGCATTATGACATCGGGCTTGCCAGGGATTATGCTGTGTCGAAGTTCGCCGGAAAGGCTGCAGCCCCTTCATCCGGGGACAAATATGCACACCTGATTAAAAAAATGTCGGCAACGGGGCAGCCGGGCGCCAATAAAATCGGTCCGGGCAACGCAGACTGGCTTTCATGGCCCAAGGCCAAAGACCTGGAGGGCTTCATCGTCAATTTCACATGGGGATTCTACTCCGGCCTGGGCAACTGGCACGACATTCCGGGATTTGACCCGCACGTGCACGAAGGCGACGAATTTCTGGTTTTCGTGAGCCTGGACGCAAAAAAGCCCTACGATTTGGGCGCCTTGATCGACCAGCATGTGGGCAAAGAGGAAGAAAGCAAAATAGTCACCGTGCCGCAGGTTATTGTCTGCCCGGCGCTGTTCACACATGCTCCGGTTATCACCAAGAAAGTGGACAGGACGTATGGATTTTTCCTGATTCGCAGGGATACGGGAGAGCGTTACAGCCCCGACAAAAAAACGCCTGCGAAGAAGCCCGCGTAATAGAAGAGATTGCCGCAAAAGCGGTCGCAATTGCAGAATCTCTGGCCTTCGGCGAGGATTGCCCGAACGGGGTGTACCGGCACCGCGGATGGAGCTTTATCGCCGGAGAATCACTCCTGCACCCATTGGGCTCCGGCTTTTCAGAGCCTGAGGCCCTGTAGAAAATGACCGGGGATGAGCGGAAGCGAATCCCCGGCTGCATCTTACGTAAGGAGACACAGTCATGAGCACGACGCGAAGAGAATTTGTGAAAGATGTGGTTGTTGGGGCCGGCGGATTGGCCGTTGCGAGTTCCCTGGGGCCCCTGGCAACTGCGGTCGAAGCAAAGTATGAGCATTATTTTCATAATTTTTTTTATAGGGTGGGACAAAGCGGGCCGGGAGATGCCGACTATATCGTCCGCATGGACCGCAATGACCTGAACGGGACAAACACCAATTTTTCCTTTGGTTATTACAGCAAGGCAGGCGCGTGGAACGCCGCCGAAACCACGGCGAAGATGCACCCCTATGACACTTGCCTCGTTTTCGCGGGCCTGGAACCCAAAGACCCGAATTATCTTGGCGCGGAGATCGAGATATGCCTGGGCAAGGAATATGAAAAGCACGTGATCAGCATCCCCTCGATTGTCTGCATACCCAAAAACTTTCCGTATGGCCCGATCGTAACCAAAAAGGTCGAGAAGCCGTTCGCACATTATGCCATCGGTCTTGCCGGGGAATACGCGGAGACGAAACTTTCCGAAAAACCCGCCTCAACTTCGTCTCCAAAAGAGTATGGGCGCCTGATCAAGAAAATGTCCGCTACAGGGATGCCGGAACAGACAAAGATAGGTTCGGGAAACGCTGACTGGCTTTCATGGCCCAAGAGCAAAGACCTCGAAGGATTCATCGTCAACTTCACATGGGGGTTCTACACCGGCCTGGGCAACTGGCATAACATACCCGGATTTGACCCGCACATACATGAAGGCGATGAATTTTTGGTTTATGTCGGGCTGGATGCCCGGAAACCGAACCAGCTGGAGGCGCAGATTGACCTGCATATGGGCAAGGAGCAGGAAGTTCACAATATCACCCGTCCCTGTGTGGTTGTCTGCCCGGCGTTGTTCACTCATGCTCCCATCATCACCCAGAGGGTGGATAAGCCTTATGTTTTCTTCCTGATCCGGAGGGATACGGGAGCCTTCTACAGCCCCGATAAAAAAGCGCCTGCCGACAAAAAGGCGCCTGCCAAAAAGCCGGCGTAATAGCGGGAGGCGCGGACGGCGCTTCGCACTTCATCTCTGAGATGGGCATGGGTCCGGAGCCGCTCGGTTTTCAAGGGCCGCAACAGGCCGCCCGCGGGAATCATGGACATACTCCAGGAGGCGGCCTTCCGGCCG
>CAYYTC010000014.1:0-10472 GCA_964474425.1 uncultured Acidobacteriota bacterium | reverse complement strand
TCCGGCCGGCTTTGGAGGGGAAAACATCCGTTGATTTTCGAGAGGCAGGCCCGGCCCTCAGAAGCCGGGAAAAGCGGGAGGCAGATCCTGTGCCGGCCGGTCAACGGATCATGGCAGATAGTTGGGCCGTAATTTCCTTGACCTTTTTGCCGCAATTTCGAATTTTATCCTTCGTCATCCTGGATGCGGGCCCTGCCACGGAGAGCGCACCGATAGGCTGATTTCTTGAATCGAATACGGGAGCCGATACGCCGACAATCCCTTTCTGGTACTCCTCGAAATCGGTTGCATAGCCGCGCTCGCGTATGCCGGCCAGTTCCATAGTGTAATGATCCAGCTTCGTGATTGAATTCGGCGTCGCTGCAAGGAGCCCTTCCGCCTGTATGATTTCGCTTGCCTGGCTTTCGGGGAGGTATGCGATCACGGCCTTGCCGTTGGATGTTGCCGTCGCCGGAGAACGCATGCCCAGAGTCAATGAAACGCGAAGCTGAGCCGGAGATTCCTCCACGTCAACGATAATCATCTGGGTCCCCCGCAGCACTGCCAGAGCGGCGGTTTCGCCGCTGTAATCGGCAAGGGCTTTAAGGAAGGATTTAGCGGCATGCAGGATGTCGGATCGGCTCGACGCGATCCTGCCGTACTCCGAGAGCGCGATCCCGAGGGAGTATCCTTTGGTCACCGCGTCGCGATCCAGCAGCCCGTGGTGGTTCAAGGTAACCAGCAGCTTGTGAACGCTGCTCTTATGCCATCGGGTCGTATCGGCGATTTCCGCTATGGTCATCGCGCGCCCTTCGTTTCGCAGCAATGAAAGGATACGGGCTGCCCTGTCCACCGCAGGCACAATGTATGCAGGCTTGCGGGATACTCCGCGCCTGGCCTTCGATTTAGTATTCATATTCCTTTCCCCTCTCATGGCTTTTGTAATCCTGAACTCCTCGAAAAACTGCTTCAGGATATCGCATCGGCAAAAAGGATCCAACCGAGAGACCGCTTAGGGCGTGGTCGCTTACCGCATTTTGTTTGACCAGAATATACTCCAAATCAGGACTGTCTCCTATGTATATTTTAATCTCCTATAAGAGACAAAGGGTTCCTGTTGCCCGGCCCTATGCGAGACGGAGGTCGGCCAATGGCACGGAGCCGCCGGCCAGGGTTTCACGTTTGTTTCGGGCATCATTAGGATTTTTGAAGGATCTTTGATTCCGGGATCCGGCACACGGGCCGGGAGTCCCGGGGCAGGATGGAGCTTTACGCCCGGCCCGACGGGAAGGTGCTGTAAACGCGTAATTAGGCGGTCCGTTTGCTCGGACGCCGCTTGTGCCGTAAGAGCAAAGCCAGATGCCCGAATAGGGTCGATGTCCGGGACCGCCGGATACATTGGGCGATCGACCGGCCCTGCCGGAAGATATTCGCTCCTTCAGTGAAATCTGTGGAATCCATGCATTATTGCCTTCAGGCTTCCACGGGCTGCGGGAAAGCCGGGTGCGCTGCGGTCGCCCTCCGGAATGGGAGCTAAATTCACATTACGAATAGGTTCATTGGTAAGTGGACTTGGTAAGTGGACATTCAAGGGATATCAACCATCGACAGGCATAAGCACAACTTGCCACGAATTCCCCTAAGCGTTGGGATGGCCTTCGGCCCCTGCACGAACAACGTTTTTTTTGTGAAATTCGTGGCTGGCTTTGTTCGAGTTGCCCATTCATAGGCCGGCTTTTCTATGAACTGATTAGTAACGTGCCCGCCGCCTGAAAGGCCATTTCCCTGGCGCGATCCCTGCCAGCTGCCAAACTCGCAACTTACCCGGCACCGCTGTGGATTGCTGATACTACTACTCGAGCAGCTCGCTCCTGAGCCTTGCCACTACCTCATCGGGAATCCCGAGCCCTTCGCGAATGTAGGATTCCATCGAGCCATACTTGCCGATCACGGCCTGGCGGGCGGCATCCAGGTATTCAGGTTTGACATAGAACATGGCCTCAATGGACGTCATGTCAACCTTTTCCGGGGGGATGCCCTGTTTCCCGGCGATCCCGTCCCGCATGCTTTTGATCTCCTTCTCGTTCTCATCTTTGCGATAGTAATTGGACAGCACGTAATCCTCCCGGACTGTCTCCCACGGTACGCCCAGCAGCGTCAGCGCGATCGCTGCTCCTATGCCGGCCCGGTCCTTTCCGGCAGTGCAGTGAAAAACCAACGGCCGATTTTGAGCTTCGGCCAGTTCGCGGATCAACGCCGCATAAACATCCGTGCGGTTGAGAATTATCGATTGCGTCGCCTGGCTCATTAAGTCGTTGGGTGCGGCGGATGAAGGGATGGGAGCCGGCTCCGGCTTCTCCCCCTTGGCAGAAGCCGTTACGTCGATGGGGTAGCTGACACCGCGAACCCCCTCCGGCAGGCGGTCCTTTCCCCGGGTTTGAACCTCGGAAGTCCCCCGCAAATCGACAACGGTGCGGATTTTTAGTTTTTCCAGCGTGGCAAGATCCTGGCCGGATAGCGTGCTGAGCTGGCCGGAACGGTAAATCTGGCCCCGCTTGATCCTTCGTCCATTTGCTGCCGCATATCCTCCCAGATCGCGAAAATTGGGCTGACCGTCAAGCTTGACATGCCGCTCCCCAGTATCAGCCGCAGGCTTTGCCTGAACCGCCTGTTTTGGTGCGCAGGCGAAAGACCCAAAGCCAGGCAAACCCAAAAGCAAAATGAAAACAGGTATTCTCCGTCCCTTGAGCATAACCTCTCCTTTGAGGGCATCCCCTCCAACGCTGTGTCCAGCGATTTCTTAGGAATAAGGGATGAACATGCATTTTGGCAAGAAATTGAAAGGATTGATAGCGCCGATTGAAAAATGCCAAAAACTGGCCGGCAAAATGAGCACTGATACCGATGCTTGAGAACATCGCGCCAAGCTGACAAAATAGTACTCTCCAGCGGAAGCTTGGGTGGATCCGGTGCCGAGGGGGGCCCATTCGGGCATGATAAGCGGCTGGAGCATAATGGAGTCTGCGTTAATGCCATGCGGCGCAAACCGGCAGGCACATTGCGGGCATAGATATGGCGGGTCCTTGCGGGCAAAAGGCGATGTATCCATATATTCCTTCGGAATGAGAGGTTTTCATGCGAAACATTTTTACGGCGATTCTGCTGATTCTTATGGCGAGATCCTTTTTACCGGCGCAGACTTCAATCCCGTCACAAACCCGGGCCGAGCCCAGGAATATTAGAATGTTCGATTCGGATGCGATGGACCGCAGCACGGATCCATGCACGGATTTTTACCAGTTTGCCTGCGGCAACTGGTTGAAGAACAATCCGATCCCCTCAGACCAGGCGAAGTGGGGGCGCTTCAACGAGCTTGCCGAGAACAACTACCTCATCCTGCGCGGCATCCTTGAAGGCGCCAGTGCGCCCTCCGCGCAAAGAAGTGCCGACGATCAAAAGATCGGCGACTTTTATGCAAGCTGCATGGAGGAGTCGGCGATCGAGAAGCAGGGGATCGCCCCGCTCAAGCCTGAATTCGACCGCATTGCGGCGCTTAAGACCAAAGAGGACCTGCCGGCATATCTCGCATACCTGCATGTCAATGGGCCCAACGCATTCTTCGGAATTGGCGCGGAGCCCGACTTCAAGAACTCCAGCACGGTGATTGCCGGAGTCTCGCAGGCGGGCATCGGTTTGCCGGATCGCGACTACTATTTCCGGGATGATCCGAAGGCCAGGGAGCTTCGCCAGAATTACGTCCGGCATATCCAGAACATGTTTCAGCTGCTTGGCTGGGCGCCGGATAAAGCGAAAGCCGCCTCGGAAACCGTCATGCGCATCGAGACCGACCTGGCGAAGGTTTCGCTGGACGTCATTGCCCTTCGCGATCCGACCGCCATCTATCACAAGATGACGGTCCAGGACCTGCAAACACTGAGCCCGGCCTTTGCGTGGAACAGATATTTTGCGGAAATACCCTCGCCAAAGTTTATGGACCTCAACGTGGGTATGCCGGATTTTTTCAAGGGCATGAACCGCGTCATCGATGCAGCCACTATGGAGGAGATCCGTAACTACCTCACCTGGAATGTGCTCAGCGATGCCGCGCCGGTGCTGCCACGCGCCTTCGTCGATGAAAACTTTGCATTTTACGGCAGAATCCTGACCGGGCAAAAGGAGCTTCGTCCGCGCTGGAAGCGCTGCGTGGCATACACGGATGATGCTCTTGGAGAGGCGCTTGGCATAGCCTATGTCGAAAAGACTTTTGGGCCGGAAGGGAAGGAGCGCACGCTCGTCATGGTGCAGGCGCTTGAAGAGGCGCTCAAACGTGACATCCAGGATCTGCCCTGGATGACGGATGCGACCAAGAAGCAGGCGCTCATCAAGCTTCAGGCAATCACTAACAAAATCGGCTATCCCGACAAGTGGCGCGACTACGGGAAACTGCAGATCGTTCGCGGCGACGCTCTCGGCAACGCGCGCCGTGCGACCCGGTTCGAGAGCGGCCGCCAGCTATCAAAAATCAGCGGGCCGGTGGACAAGGCAGAATGGGGCATGACGCCGCCGACCGTCAACGCATACTACAATCCGTTGGAAAACAACATCAACTTTCCGGCGGGAATCCTCCAACCTCCCTTTTTTGATCGAAAGGGGGATGACGCATCAAACTATGGCGGCATTGGAGCGGTCATCGGACACGAGCTGACCCACGGCTTCGACGACCAGGGCCGGCAGTTTGACGCGCAAGGAAATCTTGGAGACTGGTGGACCGCGGAGGACGCCGAAGCCTTCGAGAAGGGCTCCCAGTGCCTGATCGACGAATACAATGGCTTCGTGGCGATCGATGACCTGCACGTCAACGGCAAGCTGACCCTGGGAGAAAACATCGCGGATAACGGCGGCCTTCGCATTGCGCTGATGGCTTACCTGGCTGGCGCCGGAAAAAACGCCCAGGCAATCAACGGGTTCACTCCCGAGCAAAGGTTCTTTCTCGGCTGGGGACAGGTCTGGTGTGAGAATGTGTCGCCGGAGGCTGCACGTCTTCAGGCTCAGTCCAACGAGCATTCCGCAGGACGTTTCCGGGTCAATGGAGTGGTGAGCAATATGCCCGAGTTCCACAAGGCTTTCCAGTGCAAGCCGGGCGCCCCCATGGCCCCCGAAAAGCGCTGCCGCGTCTGGTAATAAAAAGGGGGAAAAGGGGGACGGTCACTGGTGTCCCCGTTCCAGTCCGCCCCAAAAAACAGAGGGACACGGGTGGCTGTCGCCCTTAAACTGCTGAGAGAAGCAGTCCCTCGGTTTTGGCTTTCCACCCGGCCGAATCTACGGTCGCAACCTGGTAGCGGTGGGCGGCCTTGTCGGAAAGGACTTCTTCAAAAGAAAATGGCGTCTGGCGCGCCTGCGGCTTATGCGCGACCTGGCTGGCGGCACCCTGACACTCCTGTTCACTGAAGACAGTATGCCATTCATCGGTGTCATTGGGAGACACCTCATCCGCACGGCAGTTCTGCGCCAGGCAATAAATGCTTGGGCCCCCGAAAAGTGCCGGAGCCGGAATGGATCAGGCGCGTTTCTTTCTTGCGAACCTCTCAACGCTAAGCCTGCCCGACCCTCTGGACGCGATATACAGGAAGACGAAACAGTAGAGAACGGCAAGTTCGCCTTGATTGACGATGGGCCAGAAACCGCCGGGCGCATGAGCCATAAAATAGGCTGCAGCCATCTGGCCGCTGGCGATGAAGGCGGCATACCCCGCCCAAAGGCCCAGGGCAATAAGAGCGCCTCCAAAAAACTCAATGATGCCGGCCGCAGTCATTAGCGGTGTTGAAGAAGCGCCATTGCCGAAAGTGCCGAAAAGCTTCTGTGCCCCGTGACACGCGAAGAGTATGCCGGCCACAATCCGCATTATTCCGTATGCGGATTCCGAATATTTACCAAGCCAGTGTTCCATGGTTTGCCTCCGAAGTTTTCTCTTCCAGTTTCCGCCTTCACTCTTTGGGCAGCTATGATTGAATCTTGCGCCATAAATCCGGGAAATCCCTGAGCGCAGTTTTTACATTTTCGACAAGAGCCTCCGTCAGCGATCCCAATTCGCTTCGGAATAGCGAATTGTCCCAAGCCCATGTCTTTGCAGGACCTGCTGGCTTGCATCCGCCCCGCCCTTTATGCGCTGCTTCAGGATCGCTGCTCGGCATATCCATTGTGGATGAAGCTGTTGGGCCATATCGAGCGGCCCGGCGCCAGGAACTGACCACCCGATCATCCATTGACTTCCTTATTGCCGCCTGCGCCCTGCGCCACGGATTGACCATTTTGCCCCGTGACCGCTATCCTCCGCTGGCGAAGGTCTCCGCGCTTCAATAGCGCAAGGTTCGATGAAATCGCCCCTGGCTGGATCGCTTACGGCCCCGATGCTAATAGCGGCAAAAGCCTGAAAATTCCGGCAATGGATTCCGGGCATTTTTCAAGACCTGGCGGCTTAGAGTGAATTCAGCCCTGCCGGGTCCTGGCGGAAGTATTTTACCGGAACAGAAGCGGAGCAAAAACATACAAACTCCTCCTCCAAGTCTGCCATTCGTGCGAGGTGCCGGGAGATATATAGACATAGCTGTTGGTGATCCCGGCGGCGATGAGCTGTTCCTGATGTTTCTTCAAGCCTTCAGGATTCTCCAAAGGGGGTTCCGAGCCGAAACTCATGAAGAGGACCTTGACCTTCTTGTTGAATGCTGCAGGGTCGGCCATGGCGCCGCCGTAGATTGTCTTGATGTCGAACGGCGCAGGCGCAGCGGCTGGTGCGGCGCCCGGAGCCGCTTTACCGGGGCCTCCAGATCCGAATCCCATGGCGGCCCCGCCGCTGAACAGGCCCATGTACGAGAATTTGTCGAGGTTGGCCATAGCGACAGAAGCGGTCTGCATGCCGCCCATGGAGAGGCCCGCCATGGCGCGGTGATCTTTATCGGCCAGCGTGCGGAAGTTGCGGTCGACCCATGGAATCAAATCGTTGACCATCAGCTGCCCATAAGGCCCGCCTCCAGGACCGCCGAACCCGCCAAACCCGGGTCCACGGCCGGCGCCCGCAGCGCCGGGCCCTGCACCAGCGGGAACACCCGCGCCCGCGCCTCCCGGGGTTCCCACGGCACTGGTTTCCATGACCACAATCATGGGCCTGATCTTGCCTTCGGCAAGCAGGTTATCAAGGATCAAGTTAGTCCGGCCCATTTCAATCCAGACCCGCTCGTCCTCGCCGCCGCCGTGCTGCAGATACAGCACCGGGTATCGGATGGAGGTGTTGGTGTCATATCCCGGCGGCGTGTAGGCGAAGATGCGCCGCCACGAATTGGCCGTCTTGGCAAAGTAATTCCTGATCAGCACATTTCCGTGCGGCACGTCCTTCAAATCGTAGAAATCGACGCCGGGCTCAGGGATTTCAAAGGCATTGCACATGTGGCCGTAGCCGATGAATGCGTTGGTGGCCGGATCCAGCACGGCTGCCCCATCTATGAGCATCCAGTAGTTGTGATACCCGGGGCTCTGCGGCGCGCTCGTATAGGCCCACACGCCGTCGTCGCCCTTGACCATATCAAACGGAAGGGGCTGGAGCGAATTCGACCCGGAAGTGACGAGAGCGACCTGCACCTTCTGTGCATTGGGGGCCTTGAAATGGAAGGTTACCCGCGAGTCGGCCTCAACCCGCGGATACTGAACCCCCGGGAAGTTATAGGGTGAAGGATGTGCCGGAAACGGCGGCGCCGACGCTGAGCGCAGTGGAGCGGGGACCATCTCCTGCTTTGCGGCTGACTTGGATTCGCTCGAAGCTTTGTAGGTCTGGGATAAACAGGTTCCGCCGACGAACAGGGTCGTCAGCAAAGCATAGATCCATGACCTTTTCATGAGCTGCAACCTCCTTGGGTATTCCTGTTAACCTGCTGCAAAAACGTGGTTTTGTTCATCCAGTCATTTTGCGAGATGCCGAAGTCAAGACTCTAGCATAATACTTGTCACAAATCTGTGACGTATTTCTTGACAATGCCATAATTGTTTCTATAGCCTGCCAGGGGTACGCCGTCGCGAAAATAAAAAGCTGCCGGAATCAGAGAGACAGGTCGCACCTTCTGCCGGCCAGGGAATCTATGGCGGTATTGAACAATCCGACAATCGGCCTTGTGACACTCATCCTCGCCCGTTCTCCAGTGCATCCTCCGTGCAGCGAAGCCGGGCTGACTCACTTGTCGGAGCGAATCGCTCCTCAACATTGAATTAGCGGCATTTGAATCTACAAGGGATCCATCATTAGCGACCATTTGGGAAAGGGAAAAAACCATGAAAACATCGAGACGCAAATTCCTTAAGGCTACTGCAACCGGAATGAGCACAGCCGCGCTGGCCGGGTTCGGCTCGAATCAGGCTGAAGCAACTCAATTCGACCAGGTTAAAAAGTGGGATTATGAGGCCGGTGTCGTCGTGCTCGGCATCGGCGCGGCGGGCCTCATGGCCGCAATCACGGCCCATGATCAGGGAGCCGACGTCCTGATGCTGGAAAAGGCGCCGGAAGCTCATGCCGGCGGGAACACACGGGTGAGCGGTCAAGGTTACTGGTGCCCTTCCGACACCCATAAAGCCGTCGAATATCAAAATGCGCTCAGCGATGGCTTCCCTATTCCGGATGACATGGCTCGGGTTTTCCACGATCACTCGGTCCACGTGACCGAATGGCTCACAAAAATGGGAGCGGATATGAGGACGATTCCAACAGCGGGAGAATATCCGGAATTTCCGGGAGGCGCCGGATTCGTCTGTTGGTCCACTAAAGGGAGCGGATTTCAACGCCTATGGCTTATGCTCATGGAGAACGCTCTCCAAAAAAGGAAAATCAGGCTCCAATATGAAACGCCCGCCGTGGAACTGATCCGGGATTTCAAAACCGGAGAGATCCGGGGCGTGGTTGCTGAAAACAAAGGCAAGAAGTTATACGTCAAGGCGAAGAAAGCCGTGGTCCTCTGTACCGGAGGTTTTGAAAACAACCAGGAGATGATACGCGACTACCTCGGGATGCCGTATGCGTATACCAAAGGAAGCCCCTACAATACCGGCGATGGGATCCGGATGGCGATGGCGATCGGCGCGGATCTCTGGCATATGGACAACCAGGCCGGCCCGGATTTTAATTTTCGAATCCCGGGCAAGGATTGGGCCTTTGGCTACAGTTTTTCTCCTCCGGGGAAAAATTGGATCTGGATCGCCAAGGATGCCACGCGGTTTACCAACGAAACCTATTCCACGAAACACGGCAAAATTCCGTTCCACGGCGTCTACATTCACGTTCCCACTCCGCTTCCCGTTCACCTGGTCTTCGACGAGGCGATGAGAAAGAGCGGGCCGCTATACCCGTCGAATTATATGTTCTGCTGGTGGGCCCAAATAGAAAAATACAATTGGAGCCCGGACAGCAGCGCGGAAATTGAAAAGGGCTGGATCGTCAAGGCCGACACGCTGAAGGAATTAGCGGCGAAAATCGGGAAGAATCCGGAAACTCTCGAAAAAACCGTTGCGGCCTGGAACAAATCCTGTGTCGCGGGAAATGATGCGGAATTCGGCCGGGATCCTAAAAAGATGGCGCCGATTCAAACGCCGCCTTTCTATGCGACCGAGTTTGTTCCCGCATTCACCAATACCCAGGGAGGGCCCCGACGCAACAGCAGTTGCCAGGTGCTGGATACAAACCGAAAGCCTATCGCAAGGCTTTATTCCGCCGGCGAGTTGGGCGCTATATATAGCTGGCATTATCAGGGCGGCGGCAACATCCTCGAGTGCATCGTCTTCGGTCGTGTCGCGGGTGAACGGTCTGCTGCAGAAAAGCCTTGGGCAAAATAGCATCGGCAGAGGAAAGGGGGTACCCATGATCACCATCAGAACCGCGGTCGGCAGCGCCTGCGCAGCAGCCTTCATCCTGCTTGTGTCGAACCATGCTTTCGCTGACGGGGAGGATTCCGGCAAGGCCTGCGAGTCCCTGGCCGCACTTTCCACGCAGGTTTTCCGGGTCGACATGTCGCAGTGGGTTGCGGCTTTACGCCAGCCCGCAGGACCGGGAGGGGCTACCGCGGAGGTCCCCGCCCATTGCCTTTTTCGCGTGGTGATGGATCCGCGCCCGTCCGGGATTGAGGGCGTGAGCTATGGCACCGGCATTGAATTGCGGCTCCCGCTGGCCTGGAACGGACGCCTGTTGTTCCAGGGCGGCGGTGGATTGGATGGAACGCTGAATCCTGCATTCGGCTCTGTCTCCGGATTTCCGTCTGCACTGGCACGTGGTTTTGCAGTTGTGTCGACCGACGGTGGCCATCGCGGCCGCAGTAACGTAGACGCCAGCTTTGCCGTGGACCAGCAGGCCAAGCTTGATTTTGCCTACCAGGCGGTGCAGCGCACGACCAGCCAAGCCAAGGCGCTCATCAACCGCTACTACGGACGCAAACCCGACTATACCTACTTCATGGGTTGCTCGA
>CAYYTC010000013.1:5946-79000 GCA_964474425.1 uncultured Acidobacteriota bacterium | reverse complement strand
CTAACCACTAACCACTAACCACTAACCACTGGCAGGCGTCCATCCGCCGTTTATGCAAAGGACCTCGCCGGTTACATAGCCCGATCTTTCCGATGCAAGGAAAAGCGCAGCCTCGGCGATATCCTCGGGTTCGGCCAGCCGGCCCAGGGGCACCATGCCGGAAGTCTGTTTTTCAATCTTGGGATCCTTCCAGAAAGCGGAGTTGAAGTCCGTTTTAACGATTCCGGGCGCCAGCGCATTCACCCTGACGTGGAAGGAAGCCAGTTCCAGAGCGAGTTGCCGAGTGAGCATGATGATTCCCGCCTTTGAAATGGAATAGGCGCCGACGCCGGTTCCGGGAGTAATTCCCACCTGGGAAGAGAGGTTGACGATGCAGCCGCTGTTCTGCCCGGCCATAATTTTTCCTGCTGCCTGGCAGCAGAGGTAGGTCCCCTTTAGATTGGTATCGATGACATTGTCCCAATTTTCCTCGCTGCATTCAGTCAGGGTTTGGCCGGGGATCCATACCCCTGCGCAGTTCACGAGAACATCGATCCTCCCGAAGGCTTCTATCACGATCTGGAACATCTTCTCCACCTCGTTACGTTGCGAGATATCGACCTGCAGCGCCAGTGACCGCCGGCCCAGTTCCCTGATTTCCGCCGCCGTTTCCTGGAGCCGGCCATCGTCGGTGACCCGGTCGGAAACTGCAACATCGGCTCCATCTGCGGCGAATGCAAGCGCAATAGCTCTGCCTATGCCTCTTCTGCCTCCGGTAACGATTGCGACTTTGCCGTTCAAAGAGTGATCCTTCATAAAGGTATCTCCCGTTATATGTCCAAAGGTTTTTCCGGATCAGGCATCCGGTCGGGTCGAGCTTAGCAGAAGGCGCAGCCATAGGCCATACCGGACGCCGGATTCAGCCGGCTTCCGAACCCGGCAGTTCGCATGTCCAATTTCCAGCCTGTCCCATAAATATTTCCATAAATATTTGCGGATGAATTTCCATGTGCCATAAGTATTTTCCCGGAGTTATAATCACTCGCTTTTCGGTAGCCATGAATCCGGACAGGAGCTGACATATGAAACCAGGGTATCCCCTATTGTGCATGATTTTGGCGTTCACACTTATCTCAAGTACACCTTTCGTTCTGGCCCAGGAGCCGCAGCTGAGCGGTTACCAACCGGTTGTGGGACAGCCGGGTAAGGATGTGGTCTGGGTGCCGACGCAGCAGGAACTGGTCGAAAAAATGCTCGAGCTTGCGAAGGTTACACCCCAGGATTACGTGATCGACCTGGGTTCCGGCGATGGCCGCACTGTTATAACCGCGGCAAAGCGAGGCATCCGGGCGCTGGGCATAGAATTCAACCCCGACATGGTCGAGCTTTCGAAAAAAAATGCCCTTGAGCAGGGTGTGACGGACAAGGCCGCCTTCACCAAGGCAGACCTTTTCGAGAGCGACTTTTCCCGCGCCACAGTGATTACGATGTTTCTGCTGCCGGACATCAACATCCGGCTTCGCCCCAAGCTGCTTAGCCTGAAGCCGGGCACACGCATCGTCTCGAACTCGTTTACCATGGAAGATTGGGAAGCGGATGGGGCTGTCAGCCTGGAAAACGGATGCGCCACCTGGTGTACGGCCTATCTCTGGATAGTGCCCGCAAAGGCGGAGGGGAAGTGGAAGCTGCCTCAGGGCGAACTCACCCTCCAGCAGAAATATCAGATGCTTTCCGGAACGCTCGATCTGAACGGGAAAAGCACGCCCGTAATCGGGAAATTGACGGGCAACGAGATCAGTTTGACCGCAGGCGAAGCGGAGTACATCGGGAATGTGAACGGTGAAACAATGTCGGCGCGCCTGAAATACGGAACGGACCAGAGCAACTGGAACGCCACGCTGGAAAAACCATAGTCCCCGTGCTTCCGGGCTCAGTAGCCCATGAAGGCCTCGGAAAACCTGTTTACCCTATGGAATACGCATATACCTATGGGGATCCGGGCCGGCTTTACCTCAATGGGACCAACCGCTGCACCAACCGGTGTTCATTTTGTGTCCGGAACTACAGCCGGGGTTTGGGAGGCGCGGTCCTGTGGGGTGGCACAGAACCTGACCTGAGTCAACTCCAGGAATCCGTGCTTAAGCATGGCCCTCTCGAAAGGATCGTCGAATTCATCTGGTGCGGATTCGGGGAGCCGACCTACCGCCTGGACCTGATTACTGCGGCATCGCCATGGCTGCGCAGCCATGGCGCAATGATCCGGCTCAATACCAACGGCCATGCCTGTCTCATTCATGGCCGGGATGTGCTTGAGGAACTTTCGCGGGCTGTGGATGCGGTCTCGGTCTCGCTCAACGCTCCTAACCTGGGAAGGTATCTGGAGCTATGCCTCCCGGATCTTCGGTCGATTCCGGATTCCGGCCGCGCCGGGCTGACCCCGGAAGGCTTCTGGGAAGCGACGCTGGATTTCCTTAGGCGCGCCCCGGCTTTTTTTGAAAGGGTCCAGGCAAGCGTTGTCGGCTTTGCCCTGACGGAAGAGGAAATCGAGCAGTGCCGGGCTCTGGCGCACTCCCTCGGAGTCGCAAATTTTCGCGTGCGTTAGTCCATCCAACCGCTCAATGGGTCGATAATCCCCCGCTTAGCAGAGGACTGCCCGATCGGCTGTTGCCGATTTGCGTCAGCGGGAAGTCCAGCCGCCGTCAATCACGAGTTCCGAACCGGTGAGGAATTTGGACTCATCCGATGCAAGATACAGAACGCCGTAGGCAATGTCCTCCGGCTCTCCAAAGTGCCCCATCGGGTGCCAGCTTACGGCCGTGTTGTACTTGTTCTCATCCTTTTTCAAGGGATCCGCCATGGCGGTGTTGATGACTCCCGGATAGATGGAGTTCACACGGATATTATACCCGTAGCCTGCCTTCGAGCATTCGATGGCTGCGGCTTTGCTGAACAGCCGGACCCCTCCTTTGCTCGCGTGATACGCCGACGCATCCGGATTGCCGATCAAAGCCGCCGTGGATGCGATATTGATGATGGACCCGCCTCCGCTGTTCTTCATGGCGCCGATGGCGTGTTTGGTGCCCAGAAATACGCCGTCCAGATTCACGCTCATCAGCCATCGCCACTCGGCCAGGGAAATGTCCTCGATTTTTTTGTAGATGATGACTCCGGCGTTGTTCACGAGGACGTCCAGCCTGCCGAAAGCCTCCAGCGTCCTGCCGATAACCTTGATCCATTCGGTTTCACTGGCCACATCGTGTTTGATGCAGAGAGCCTCGCCGCTGCGGCTGCGAATCGCTTCCGCAACCTTTTCAATGGCCCCTTCGTCGATATCCGTCACAATGACTTTGGCCCCTTCGTCTGCCAGCAGCAGAGCCTCCGCCCTGCCAAGCCCCCCGGCGGCGCCGGTTACGATCGCCACCTTGCCCTTAACGCGATTCATTTTTGTTCCTTTCCGCAAAATCCAATGGGATATCTGCAGCCCGATTTTATCCTATGCCGGGAATATCCGCAGCGCCGGATTTTATGCCGGCCGGATTGCCGAGGGGAAAGGTTTTAGTGACGGGGCGGGCTGAAGGAAAGCGGCTGCGGATCACACCGATAATTCGGAAGGGTTGTTTCAGATCGAGGAAACTTCGGCTCTTACCGGCGCGGCAGGCCGCATCCTTATTGCCGATGCGGCCATTCGCGCCTTGATCATTCCATCGTCCCTTCGTCAGGGCCGGGTACCGGAGCTACCAGGAAAAGGATCACAACAGCAGCTGCGCACATCTCAGTGGGTCCCCTAAGCGTCTCTGTGCTTCTCCGATCAGAGGAGCAGAGGCGGTGTTTCACCGAAAGGCAAGCATCCTTGCCCTACCTGCTGGCCAGCAATATCGTGGACTGCGCATCCTGATCCTGTGCCTTCAATTCTCTCTCAAGCTTGCGCTCAGTGAGATTCCCTCTGTAATTGCGAATCGCTACGCTGGACAGGAAATACTTTTCGCCATATTTGTGGAACTGCAAAAACTTCTCGTCGGAATTCCCCGCGGTCGAGTCTGGCGTGGTCAGAACAAAGTATCCGGCGCCATTCAGTTCGCGAACCTTGAGCAGCCCTGCGTTCGCTGCGACACCCGAGCTTATTTGAAAGTGATACATGCCTGAAGGCATCAGCTGGTCTCCCATATAAAAATCAAAGGGAATATCCACACGCATGGAAGTCTCTCCGGCTGCGTATGCCAGGCCCGCCATTACGGCAAACATCGAAATCAGACTCAGAAAAACCAAGCGCTTTTTCATAAATCCTCCTTTGTGGTTTTACGGCGCTCATCCCTATGTAGGTTTGGGTATCTCGCCCTTTCTGATTAATTAATACGGCCTGCGGCCGCAGGTTCTTGTGAGGATATTGTGAGGATTCGGGTGATTCCGGATTACAGCCGCTTGAGGAGACGCTTGAACCGGGGATGAGAGCGCAGCGGATCCAGGTTGCTGTCGTGCTCGTACCAGCCCTTTTCGGTCAATCCGTTTTTGAAGGCTCTTTCGAGCGAATCGAGGGCTTCCTCGTATTGGTGGGCCAGCGACTGGATACATGCGACGTTATACAGGACCATCGGCTCATCCGGATCGATTTCAAGGGCCTGACGTGCCCATTCCAGGCCCGTCTCATATTCGCCGAGTGCAACCAAACCGTTGGCGCCCATATACAGAGCCCGTGAATCGTCGGGGTTCAGCCTGAGTTTTGCTTCGGCGGCACGGATGCCGCGGCGGCGGGATTCTTCAGCTTTGGAAGTATCGCCCAGATCCGCATAAATCTGGGCTGCCAGGAGGGGGACCTGGTAATCCTGAGGATTCACTCCCATCGCTTTTTCGTAGAGTTCGATGGTCTTTTCCAGTTTGCCCTGTGGGAAACAGGCTCTGGCGTAAAGGTAATAGCCTTCGAAGAGATTGGGGCCCATCCGGATGGCAGTTTCAAATTCCCGCTCCGCATCGGCATAGTTTTTCATCAAAGTGCAGACCAGGCCTCGCGAAGCGTGCGCTTCGGCCGACTCCGGATCCAGTTCGAGCGCTTTGCCGCTCATTTCGTCGGCCTGCTTGCGATGCTGGTCGCGGCTTCCCGCGTACATGTACAAAAACGAACAGCAATCCGCCATTCCGGCGTAAGCCCGCACAAAAGCCGGGTCAAGTTCAATCGCACGGGAAAACATCTTCAAGGCAAATTCGATGCCCTTTCGCTTGTACTGGTAAAAAAACTGACGGCCGCGAAGATAGAAATCATAGGCCTGCAGGTCGGTCGTCGGGGCTCTCCCTATGGCCACGCGTTCCCTGGGAGTCAGCGCGATCTTCAGCGTGGATGCGATGGTCCGTGCTATTTCGTCCTGGATGGCAAAAACGTGCTTCAGTTCACGATCGTAGCTTTCCGACCAGAGAAGGCATCCATCCTCTGCGTTGGTCAGCTGGACGGAAATGCGCAGCTGGGTCCCATCCTTGCGAACGCTCCCTTCCAGCACTGTCGCAACGCCCAGGCTCTTCCCGATCGAGCGAATGTCCTCCGGCTTTCCCTTGTAAGCGAAGGAAGATGTGCGGGAGGAAACCCGCAGCCCGTTTATTCGGCTCAGGCTGTTTATGATTTCCTCGGAGATTCCGTCGCACAGGTACTCCTGGTCTCTGGCCAGGCTCAAGTCGGAAAATGGCAGGACGGCGATGGATCCCCTGGATTCGGCAGCCGGCCCCTGCCTGGTTACGGGGGCGATCAGACGGTAGCCTCTGCGCGCGATCGTTTGAATGATGCGCGGATTTTTCGCATCGTCTCTGAAGGCTTTGCGCAACTCGGAAATCGAGTAGCGGATCACCTCGTCGCTGACATAGGTGTCGGGCCAGACGGCCTTCATAATCTGCTTCTTCGAGAGCACTTCTCCCGGGTAATCCGCCATGTAGGCAAGAACCTCTATAACTCGAGGCTCGATGGATACCCGATGGGTTCCCTTCGTGATACAGTTCAATTCAGGCTCGACTCGCCACTCTCCGATCCGGAATTCTCGAGTCATTGCAATTCTCCTTTGAGCCTTGATTCAGTTCGAAACTTTGCGCAATTCCCGGCGCCCAGTTGCTTCAAATATGCTGCCATCCCTGCAACGACCCGGCTCATCTCGGCATAGGTATAAGCCCGGTCCCCGAAGATCCGCGCATTTTTCCCCGGATAACAGACTGCAGCGTTCGCAAATAAATCAGCGACGTTCATGAACAATTCCTTTCTCCCCAATTGCGGCACGCTATTGCCGCGGTCCGGGGACGGTTCTGAGAGCCGTCCCTACAGGATCACTTGAAATGCTGCGGCAGAGTCGTCGACAGCGCGGGCACGTACGTGATCAGCAGGACGCCGCCCAGCAGCACGAGGAGGATAGGAACGATCGAGTTCCATACCTGGGGCATCGGTTTGTTGAAGCGGTAGGATGACAGGAACAGATTCATCCCGACGGGCGGAGTCAGATAGCCCAACTCCAGGTTGGCCAGGAAAATGATGCCAAGGCGGACCGGGTCGATCCCGAACGCCGCCCCCAGCGGCACCATCAATGGCACCACGATGATAATGGCTGAAAAAATATCCATCAGACAGCCGACAATAAGCAAAAAGCAATTGAGGGCGAGCAGAAAAAGCAGAGGCGAATGCACGGTATTTTGAACCCAGGTGATCAGCTGTTCGGGAACTTGGGCTTGGACGAGAAACCCTGTGAATCCCAGCGCAACACCCAGGATCAGCAAAATGGCGCCCACCAGCAGGCCGCATTCCGTCATTACGCGGGGGATATCGCGGGTGATTTTCAGATCCCTGTAAACCAGCGATTCCGCAACGAAGGCATAGAGGGCCGTGATGGCGGCAGCCTCCACGGCAGTTGCATAACCGCTGAAGAGGGCTGCGCAAGCGACAACCGGCAGCAGGAGTTCCCATTTTGCATCCCATAAAGCGTTTCGGGCTTCGGCCCATTGGAATTTTCGGCCTTCGGATGCGGTGATTTTAGGGCTCCTGGAGACTCCCCAGATGCATGCGGCCACGACCATGAGGATTCCCGGGATGATGCCGCCCAGGAACATCTGGTTGATATCGATGTTGGCGATGATTGCGTAGAGGATTACGGGCAGACAGGGCGGGAAGAGCAATCCAATGGACCCCGAACCCGTCAACAGGCCGAGAGCATCTCTTTCGGCGTAGCGCGCCGACATCAGAACCGGCATAAGGAGGCCGCCCAGGGCAAGGATGGTAATTCCGGACGCGCCGGTGAAACTGGTGAAAAAAGCGCAGGCAAGGACTGCCGCGATGGCCGGACCGCCCCGAAAATGGCCTACGAGAGCTTGAAAGACCCGAATCAGCCGTCTGGCGGCGCCTCCTTCCGCCAGTAGGTAGCCGGCCAGGGTAAACATCGGAATCGCCGGCAGCGATGCGTTGGTGACCTGCTGGTAATGCCGGATGGGCATCATTTCGATGGGGACGGCCTCGCCCCAGAGAAGTATGAGCGCGGCGCCGCCGAGCGTTACGAAAATGGGAGCGCCGAGAATGGTCGCAAGCAGCAGGACCAACAGGGCAGGGAGGATCCACCGGGACGGGTCCGTTGGAAGATAGGCTATCGTTGCCGTCAGCACGCAGGCGATGAATGCCGCGCCGCCCCGTCCCGCCCAACTGTCGGAGGCGTGCTTCAGGAGGCGCACCGCTATGACGGCGAATCCCAACGGGAGAATTGCCTGAGCCACCCAGATGGGTATGCCGTAGACCAGGATATTGCCTGCCTCCCGCTGCTGGAGCACAAAGCGGAGACTGGCGACAAAAAGGAAAAACGTTGTCGCGGCGGCAAAAGCTCCGCTGAAAAGGCGCGCATAGTTTTTGGCGCGACCCTTCAGGAAGACCGTTACCGTCGATAGGGAAAGCAGCCGCGCCTCGCGTGCGGCGAGGGCGCCCCCGATCATGCAGACAAACAACGTCAGGTGGCACTGGATAGCGCTCGATCCGGGCAGGACAATCGTGGTGGAGCGCAGCACGATATCGGCCAGAGGCAGCAGGACCATCGCGGCCAGGCAAAAAGTCATCAGGAGGTTTTCCGCGTTTCGAGAACCAGCCCCCCCGAAGGATGGAATTCCCCTGTCCAAGTCGGAAGAGCCCATGACGTCTGCTGTTCCAACTCTCATTTGCCTGTTCCTTTTGCCCGATATTCAGAGACCAGGCGCTGCACTTCATCGAAAATATCCGCCGGCACCTTTTTCCCGCGCAGCTGAGGATAGATGATCCGGGTCAATTGCCGCCATTCCTCCTCTATCTGGGGAGTTACAGGATGAACGGCCAATCCTTTTTTCTGCATGGCGGCTATGGATTCTTCGTCTTCTTTCCGGTCGCTTGCCCGGATTTTGCTGCCTGCTACGGCAGCCGCTTCACGCAACTGTTTCTGCACCTCGGCAGGAATTTTATCCCAGGTTTCCTTCCGGATTATGGCTCCGCCCGAGAGGACACTCCATTTCAGCGCCAGCATGTTGGGCGCCGCCGTGTAGCATTGGCCCTGCAAAGCCTGGCTCGGCGGCAGAGGAATGGCATGGATCAGGTTTGTTCGCAATCCCGGCAGGATGCTGGCTGTTTCCAGAGGCACCGGGTGATAGCCCAAAGCCTTCATCAAGTCCACCTGGTAGGAATCTCCCGCCCAGGTGAAAATCTTCAACTGCTTGAAGTCATCCGGGTGTATGGCCGGAGTTTTTGAAAAAAACCGCACCCATCCGGCGTCACCCCAGAAAAGAACGACGAAACCTTTTTCCAGAAGCAGCCTTTCGAGCTTCGGGGCCATCTTCTCAAGAATGTAGTCATATTCCTCCCAGGAATTGAATGTCAGGGGAAGAAAGGACAGGCATCCGACGGATGAGTCGATTTCACTCAGGCCGACGACCGTGAACATGCCCGCGGTCAGGATTCCGGCACGCATCATGCGCACCATGTCGGCCTCGCCGCCCTGCGTTCCATCCGGATATATGGTCAATTTAACGGCGCCGCCGCTTGCGTTGCGCCATTTCTGGCCCATTTCGACCAGGGCCGTATGGAATGAACTGCCGGTGGGCGCCAAAGTGCCCAGCCGTATGGGAACCGGATCCATGGCCCCGGAATCATCGGGTGCCGAGGTGATCAGGAATACTCCGAGCACCAAAAGGCCGATGATCGCGGTTAAGCCCCTCTTCCTTTTCATTCAATCTCTCCCACAAGCCTTTGTTTCACCAAACCCACGCCCGCCTCCAACTTCGACTAATTTGTGGCGTTGTTTTCCAGTGCCCCTTCGCCCCTGAGACGTTCATTCCATAATCCCTAACCGCTAACATCTATTCCGCGCTCAAGAACAGCTCGTCGATGCGTAACAGAAGCCATCGGGCTCTCCGCTGCATTATAAGGTTTGCCAGCCTGAATTCGGGCTTTGCGTTCACATCCACGGCCAGCGCTTTTTCGAGCATGGAGTTGAACTCGCGCCGGTCCTGCCGGGCGATGGATACCGATTCCGCAAGCGAAACGAATGGGCCGGCCTGGTGTCCTCCCGAGAGCGCCAGCGCGCGGTCGAAATGCTTGCGGGCGCGCTCGAGCGGATCCCCTGGTGCGCCCTGCCGCACAGGTTCATAGCTGATCAAAAATGAATGTATCGCGCCTTGATCGAAGGCTTCATTCAGTTCGAGCGCTCGATCGATCAGTGCCTCCACGACGGGCTGGTCGGCGATCAAAGCGGGCTCGTTCTTCGATAGAGTTATGGCGAGGCCCCAGGACGCGGCCGTCCAGTAGAGCAGCGGCACGTCGGCAGGCTTTGCGGCCTTCACGGTCAGCACGGGACCCTTGTTCAGCGCATCCGAGAAGCCCGGGTGCGTGGTTTCCAGGCCGCGCATGCCGTAATCGCGCGCCCGCAGAAACAGGGCGCGCGCCCGCGCTCGCATCTCCAATGCACGGGCCAGGTCTTCGGATTCCATCTCATCCGCCTCCTGGCGGATGAAACCATAGGCATACTGAGTGAAGCCGCTTGAGGCCGCCAGAAGCAGTCCTCGGTGCTGCGGGCTTTCCGCCAGCAGGCTCTCAATCAGTTTCAGGCTGAAAGGAAGCGCATCCCTTACAAGTTCCGGATCGCTATCCGATGAGAAGGTTGTTCCGCTTTGGGCCAGGGCATCTCCCAGTTTCCTGATCGCGATCTTCCGCACCGAGCAGGCGGAGCCAGCCGTTATAAACAGAAAAACAATCAGCAGAAGCCGGACTTTCGATCCTGGTTCCCTGCACACATTGAATGACGGCTTCATAGGCATTGCTCAAGATTGAATTACGGTTCCCGGTTCAGGTTTGTTCCAATACAAGTACAAGGAGTATGGAACAAATGGAATTGAGCTTCAATCCAATCGATGTTATCAGAAAAAGCTCCCCCGAGTTCGCCAAAAATTGACATCTGAACAGCTCATTTCCTAATTGAAAGCCGATTGCACAATCGGCAACAAGTTATTTCGGGTGGGAATTCGGTATTCTCGCAGAACAGCCAAGTGTATCCAAAAACTTTGGCCCGAACTCTTTTCGGGTTGCAGGTGTGCTATGCTGCGCCGCAGCCAGTTTTTCCCGGTATCGCAAACAGTGAGTTCGCGGGCAGAATAATTGATGGCAGGAGCATGGCGATGAAGGCAATGGAAGGCAGAGCAGGAAGAACATTTGTTTTACGTCTGGAGCACGGTGATCCGCTTCCGAAATGCATCGAAGAATTTGCGTCGGAAAAGCAGATCCGGCTGGCTCAGGTTGTTTTCATCGGGGGGATTTACCAGGGCAGCCTGGTTGCTGGACCCCGCAAAACCGAAGACGTCCGGCCGGATCCGATCGTTCTGCCGGTCGAAGGAGCGGCTGATGCCTTCGCCAGCGGAATCCTGGCGCCGGCTGAGAACGGCCGCCCGGTGCTTCACATGCACGGGGCACTAGGCCGGGCCGGACAGACAATGGCCGGCTGTTTTCAAAAGGGAGTCACAGTCTGGCTGGTCGGAGAAGCCGTAATCTGTGAAATCCTTGGCGAAGCGGATGCCCGTAGAATGGTTCATCAGACTGCCAATATGGCTTTGCTGGAGATCATGGAGTGATGGAGAGGACTGAATTGAAGGTTGCAGGTCCCAGGTCGGATGCTGCCAATCTGTGCAAATCCTATTTCCGGCCTGAGGCAACCTGAACCCAAGTGCCAGGATACGCCGCGTCAAAAGCAGGCATGCCGGAAAGCGAGACCAATCCAGGCATAATGGAGGAAAGCTATGATTGAACTACCGGAAGCTCAGGTCCTCGCGGGACAATTGAATAAAGCTTTGGCGAAGCGGAAAATCAGCAGAACCACAGCAGGCTTCACTCCCCATAAGTTGGCCTGGTTTTACGGCGACCGGAATAAATATTCCGACCTGCTGGTCCGAAAAACCATCGGCAAGGCCTTCGCCAGCGGCGGGATGGTGGAGGTTCAGGCGGGCGAAGCAATTATTTTATTTTCGGAAGGCGTGGGTATCCGCTTCCATGAGCGGAACCAACCCCATCCTGCAAGACACCAACTGAATGCAGCCTGCAACGTTTAACCTATAACCTTCAATCAAACGAATACTTTCGCCGGATCCTGCAGTGGTGCTACACTCGAATCCAAAAGGAGATTTGAATGCAGCAGATTGAACGCGCGTATACGCCTTCCGCGATGCGGTCCGATGCGTCCTCAAAGCCCACTATCGCGCCCCAAATGGTCGAAAGCGCAGTCCAAAGGCTTTGCTGGGTCCTGATGATCTGTTCAGGGTTGATCATATTTTCGGCTTTCCTGCATCGCGCGATGCAGCCGGAGATGGCCGGATTGCTCAAGACGCCGCCGATCCTGTGGACATGGGTAACCGTTGTCCTACTTGCGCTGAGCATCAGCGCAGCCCGTCATTTCCGCCTGGTGTCCCCTTTGGCCATATTGAACCTCGGCCTCGCATTCGAGTTGGCCGTCTCCTTTGCTATTTGTTTTACCGAAACCGGGCTGCCGATGTCCCCGGATCACCCCGTCCTGGGAATTTCCAAAGTGGCGCTCTGGATTGCCGTGGTTGGACTGCTGATCCCGAACAAGCCCGGAATCAAGTTGGTGACGGCGCTGGCCTCGGCAAGCATGTGGCCGTTCGCCTATTATTTGAATATCCATTTATTTGGGAACACCCCGCTGCCCCTGAACCGTCTCATGGTCTGGATTCACGTGCCCTACATCATGGCCGTTATGACCTATGCAATCTCCAAGCGGATTTTCGTGATGGAAACGGCCGCTCAGAAGGCGCGCGATCTGGGATCCTACAAGCTGGTTTCACTCATCGGTTCCGGCGGCATGGGGGAAGTGTGGAGAGCGCGGCATCACATGCTGGCGCGCGACGCAGCCATAAAGCTGGTCCGGAACGACCTGATGGTCGGGCAGCCTGGGCACCAGTCGGATGTCACGCGCAAGCGCTTTGAACGGGAGGCCCAGGCTATAGCGTCGCTCCAGTGCCCGCACACCGTCTACCTTTTCGATTTCGGGATTTCGCAGGACGGATCTTTTTATTATGTCATGGAATTGCTGGACGGCATCAGCTTGCAGATGCTGGTGGATCAATTTGGCGCTCAGCCCGCAATACGGGTGGTCCATTTCCTGCGGCAGGTCTGTGAATCCCTTGAAGAGGCGCACAGGGGGGCGCTGATCCACCGCGACATCAAGCCGAGCAATATCTTCGCCTGCAATCTCGGGATTAAATACGATTTCATCAAGGTGCTCGACTTCGGGCTGGTCAAGAATCTTTCCTCGGAGGAGGGGCGGCACCTCACCATTGATGGGATGTCGGCCGGCACGCCTGCCTATATGGCGCCCGAAGTGGCAATGGGCGAGGTAGAGATAGACGGCCGAGTCGATATTTACGGGCTGGGGTGCGTTGCGTACTTCCTATTGACCGGGGCGCCGGTCTTTGAAGAAAAGACCGCCACCGCAACGGCGCTCGCGCAAGTGCAAAAGCAGCCGATTCCGCCCTCGCAGCGGAGCGAACTGCCGGTGCCCGCGCGGCTTGAAGAAATCATCCTCCGCTGCCTTGCCAAGAAGCCTGAGGATCGGCCGGCATCCGCCCAGGAATTGGGCGATCTCCTTGCAGACTGCGGTGTTCCCATGTGGACTCAGGATCGTGCCGCCGAATGGTGGCAAACCTATCTGCCCGCCACGTCCTCCTACCGGATGGCACGCCAGTCCCGTGTCGCGGCGCCGATTTCATTGCCCAAAGCATAGTCCGGAGCTGAAGCCTTGCTCGTCAACAAGACCACATCGATTGCCATGATCGGGGCAGCCCTGATGCTGGGGCACCAGGTAGCCGGGAAGGCCGTGCGAGATTCGTTCTTTCTATCCAACTACCCCGCATCGGATCTGCCCAAAGTGGTCATAGCCGCGGCTTTCATCTCCGTGGTCATGGTGCTCATCTTTGCCCGCCTGATAGGCCGTTTTGGTCCTTCGGCAATGGTCCCTGCAGGTTTTTTGGCGAGCTCGCTGTTGCACCTGACCGAGTATTCCTTTGTCGCGGACTCCCCTGGAAAATGGTCTCTGGTCATTTATTTCCACATTGTCGCCCTGAGCGCCATACTTCTTTCAGGCTTCTGGTCGCTCATGACGGAAGCGTTTGACCCTCGCACGGCAAAGCAAGCTTTCGGGCGCATCACGGGTGTCGGCACGCTGGGAGGTATCGCGGGCGGAATCATGGCTGAGCGGGTGGCGGCGCTTTCTTCGGCCGCCGGGGTTCTGCTGCTCCTATCGGCGTTTCACCTGCTCTGTTTCGTAGTCCTGATATCCTTCCGCCGCCTATCGCCCCGGCTTCCGCCTTCGCGGCCGAACGAAGCATTTGCGCACATCCAACTCTTCAGACGCGCCCCCTACCTGCTCATGATCGCCATGGTAGTGCTTGCGGGGACTTCTTCGGCAGCAGTCCTCGATTATCTTTTCAAGGCCGCCGCCAGCGATGACTTCGGCAAGGGCGCTCAGTTGCTGCGCTTTTTCGCCGTATTCTATACCTCCACACAGGTCATCACCTTCCTGGCGCAGACATTCCTGGTACGCCGGGCGCTTAACAAGTTCGGGATCGGCCGTTCGATCGCGTCGCTGCCTGTCGGTGTGGGAGCCGGCGCCCTGAGCGCCCTTCTGATCCCTGCGTTCCCCATGTTCACCCTCGCACGGTCCCTGGAGTATGTCCTGCGCGGATCGTTTTATCGTTCTGCTTACGAGCTGCTCTATACGCCTGTGCCCGCGAACGAGAAGCGCGCGGCAAAGACACTGATAGACGTCGCCTTCGACCGGGCGGGAGACGCGCTGGGCGGAGGGATTGTTCAACTACTGCTATGGATCGGCTCCTCCTTCATAGTCTCGGGGCTGCTTGGGATTGCACTGGCCCTGGCGGTTTTCGGGATCTGGATTTCGCGCAGGCTCGATGCGGCCTATTCCGGACTGATACAGCAGCGGCTTATGGACAGGGCGGTAGAGCTGGATCTTGCGGACCTTCAGGATTCCACATCCCGGAGCGTGCTGGTTCGTATTCCGGGTGCCAGACCCGCTTCGCAGGGCGCGACGGCACCGCCCAATCTCTCAACTGCTCCGGCCAGGGTGGTGGATCTGACGCTCGACGCCATTCGCGAACTGCGATCCGGAGACAGCCGGCGCATCATAGCCGCGACCAAAGCCATAACACGCCTGACACCCGTAATTGCCGCCCAGCTGGTGCGCCTGCTCGCCTGGGACGATGTCAGCGACGCTGTCCATGCGGTGCTGAAGCGCAATCCGGACCCGATCACGGGGCTTCTGGTGGACCATCTTACGAACCAGGACGAGGTCCAGTTCGGCATCCGCCGCCGGATCCCCCGAATCCTTGCCTACTGCAATTCCCAACTGGCTGTCTACGGGCTGTTGGCAGGCCTCGCCGACAGCCGTTTCGAAGTGCGTTTTCAGTGTTCCCGCGCGCTCGACGCGCTGCTCTTGCGCCGGCCTGATCTCAAAGTCCCTTCCGATTCGGTTTTTGCCGCGGTTGAGCGTGAACTCCAGGTCGCGCACCCTATCTGGAATTCACGACGGCTCATCGACAAGCGCCAGTCCGGAGATCCGAACGCTTTCCTGGATGATATCCTCCGGGAGCGCGCCGATCAAAGCCTGGAGCACGTGTTCTCCCTGTTCGCCACGGTGCTGCCGCGCGAGCCGGTCAAAATCGCTTTTCGCGTTCTGCACGCCGAAGACAGGACGCTGCGCGGCCTGGCTGCGGAATATCTGGACAGCATCCTGCCGGAAAACCTGCGCGAGAAGTTGTGGGCGATGGTGGAGCCCGGCCTGGCGAAAAAGAGCGAGACCCGGGAGTCCGGCCAGGAGGCGCTGTCCAAGCTGCTTCATTCCCATGAATCCCTCATGGTCATGATCGACAAGGGAAACGCGGGCGGTCCGGTGAAGCCGGAATAATTAGGAGGGCAATGCAGCTCTGGTGGGGGACTCACAGAGTTTGATGCTTCCGAGATCATTGAACGCCGGCATACACTGACAAAACACTGACGGACGCCGATCAAAGAGGCAGCATTCACCTTTTGCCGGCCTATGTCAGCGGTTGGGGGAAGTGTAGATCATCCAACCGCCTTGAGTGATAAACCATCAAGCCTCCGGCTCGGCCGAAGGCAGCTGGGCAAATCATCAAACTCCAGCATGGATCGAGCGTTCAGTCTTTCGAGCGCAGAGGCGAAACGCAGAAGGATGCGGCGCTTAAATGAGTGACTCTCCTGAGGTTGCCGCCTTTCAAGTCCACCGAATACAACTGCCAGGCATCTTCGTGGTTGCTGCGGAATAAAACCTTCCGCCCGTCGGGGCTGAATACGGCATCCAGCGGGCGTCCTCTACCGGTGTACAGCTCCGTCGCCTGCCCTCCGAACGAAGGGATCTGGTAAATGCCTGTAGCCGATTGCACCAGGACCGATTTCCCATCCGGAGACCAGGCCGCCTTGTAAGCCATTCGGTCGAAAATGCGTATTTTATTGGCCCCGCCGGAGTCGATCCTGTAGATTCCCGCATCCTTATCCTTGCCCGTAGATCCCATGCATACATAAGCAATGGCTTTTCCATCCGGAGACCAGGACGGCGCAAAATTTATGTCCTGCGAATCGGTAATGCGACGGGTCTGCCCGTTATTCAGATTAACGACGTAAAGGTCACTGCCCGAGCCGCTGCCCAGGCTGAGCGCCAGGTGCGCATTGTCGGGCGACCACGCACCGGAGCAGTTCAGGCCGAAATCCGTCAGACGCTTCCGTTCCCCGGAACGGAGATCCAGAACATAGATGGCGCTTAAGAGGCTTTTGGTCCCGCGCAGAACCGCCGGGTCCAGGCGTTCCGGGTTCTCAGACGCGGATATGTAAAGCAGTTTTTGACCATCGGGCGACCATTCAAAATCGCTGACCGGGAAACTGAACAATCGATTCTCGCCGCCGCCTGCGGCGTTGCTGACATAGAGCAATTGATGGCCCGGTATCTGGAAACTGCCGGCCAGCTCCAAATCCTGGCGGGGCGCCGCATAAAATGCAATTTTCTTTCCATCCGGCGACCAGGAGGAGCTGCTCAGGCGGGCCGTTGCTTCGGGAGTCAGGAGCCTTCCCCCGGAGGTGTCCGAGTTCATGACGAAGATGCCGTGCTGGCCGCTCCGGGAGGGCACCAGTGCAATCTTGTACATCCCCGGTTTTTCTCCCGAAGAACAGGATGCGAAGGCTGCAACCCATAATGTGAAGGTCATAATCCGCAAGGTTGTCAGGCGCATAATCGTAACTTTCCCCAAGCTGCAAGCATGAAAACACATTGCGATTTTACCGCGCGATTGCGGGGAAAATAATACAAATGCCGAATATTTGCACAATTTTTGTTATGCCTCATTCAACGGTTCTGAGGGGCCTGCAACCACGTCTCTATCCGGCGGATTGAAACTCTTTGGGATCAAGATTATCTTAGGTGGATATGGGTGGTTCTGGCGCGCTTTGTGGAAAGGCAGCTTCGATGAGGTTCTTCAACATATCCGGGGTGATCCTTATTCTGCTTTTGTGCGGGATCCCTTCTCTGTTTTACGCTTCTTCCAGCCAGATGAAAGACGTCGAGGATCTTTCGGGCGGTATCAAACGCCTGATTTTGAAGGATGGATCGTACGAGCGGATCAGCCGGTATGAAGTTGCAGGCGACAGGGTGCGCTACTTCAGCTCCGAGCGCCATGCCTGGGAGGAACTGCCGAATTCCATGATCGACTGGCCCGCCACTCGGGCCTATGCCGCCCAGGCGTCGCATTCCGAATCCGCCCGCAAGAGCGACGCGCTGGAACGGGCGGCCGCCGAACGGCGCGAGGATGAGGCACGCTATCCGATGGTTGCTCCCGGTGTGCGGCTGCCGGCCCCCGAGTGGGTCTATCTGCTTGATGAATATGAAAAGCAGCCTGCGCTGAACCAGCTGGCGCAGAATGGTGCGGATATAAAAAAAAATACCGGAAGCAACATCCTGCGGGGAGTGATCAATCCGATAGCCGGTTCCAAACAGACGGTGGAACTTAAAGGGCTGAATTCTCGTATTCAATCTCATGTGCGGATGCCCTCGGTGTATTTTGCCGTCGATCCCGGTGATCCCCAGATGGGCTACACCAGTGAAACGGCAAAAAACCATCTGCGGATTGTCCGCTGCGAAAACAAAAAGGGCAATCGCATCGTGGCAACCATCAGCATCGCCATTTACGGCAAGGTCAAGCAGAAGGCCAACTATGTTGAGGCGAAGGTCGAACCGGTCTCGGAATACTGGGCGAAGGTCACTCCTGCGGCTCCTTTGCAGACGGGCGAATATGCCCTGGTCGAGCTGGACGAAAAGGGCTCCCTGAATCAGTATGTATGGGACTTTGGTGTGAATCCCGCCGCGCCGCCGAACCCGTCGTCTGCACTTCCGGAGCCGGCGAAGGATGAGCCGGTTTTGATCGATAAGCAGCGCAACAAAACCGGCCCGTGATTCATTTCCGGCAGCTTTGCGGGAGGACACCCAGAGGTTCAAACGCTTCAGATATGGATATCGGGAGATACGCTGACAAGACCGCCGATGAATGCTCAAAATCAAAAAAATATGAACGCGGACCGGATTGAAATCGACCCGGGCGAAATTCACCTCGATTTTATACGCGCCTCCGGACCGGGGGGCCAGAACGTCAATAAAGTCGCCACGGCCGTCCAGCTTCGCTTTGATGCCCGAAATTCCAGGTCGATAACGCCGGAAACCTGCGAGCGTCTTCTTCGCCTGGCAGGAAACCGTGCAACTTCATCGGGGGAGATTCTGATTGAAGCCAGGAGGTTCCGCACGCAGCAGCGCAACCGGGAAGATGCCGTGCAGCGGCTGATGCAGCTGATAGAAAAGGCCAGCATCCCTCCCGCAATCCGGCGCAGGTCGCGGCCTACCGGCGCTTCCAAAGTCCGGCGTCTGAAGGACAAGAAACGCCGCTCCGACCTGAAGAAGCTTCGCAGCAACAGGATTCCGGACGAATGAGACATCCGGTTTCTTCAAAGCCCCTCAAGCCAAAAAATGATAAACTCTATTCGGGATTCCCAGATGGATATCAAAGCCACAGGAAGAGATGTCATTCTCGCCATTTTGGACAACCTGCGCGAGTCCGTCGAACCCCTGCTTTACAGCTCCCTGGTCCCCAGCCGCTATGACGTTTACCTGCATCGCGAAGATTATGAACGACTTTCGGCCATTTTGCCCCGGATCAGGGACGAGAGCGTACAGGCCTTGACGGATGAATTGGCCTCATGGAACAAAAAAGGCCTGCCATCGATTCTGGGGATCAAGCCGAAAGCTTCCCGGTATGAGCCTGCCGAGAAGGACTGGTCGGTGGTTTTCCACATCGATGAAAACGAGGAATTGTCTCCGGGGGACATATTGATCGATTCGCGGCTCAGACTGCCGGCTCCGGTGGCATACGGCGCCGGCTCCAAAACCCAGCGGTCTGAAACCATCCGCTCCGGCGGAGAGACGAGGAAGCTCAGGAAGTATCAGGAAGAGGCGAGAAGAGAGGACGCTCCTGCGCTTGCCTCGCTTTCTTATAAAGACAAGGATGGCCAGGATAGGGAATTTCTGATGACCGGCCCGGAAATTTCCGTGGGACGAGGCGGTCGAAACGAATTTTGCGACCTGGAGCTCGAGGGACCGGCAGATATTTCCCGCAAACACTTTTACCTGCGGCAGGATCCGGCAACGCGAGACTTCTTTATACAGGACGTCAGCAAGTTCGGCACTTTGGTTAACGGCAAAAAGCTCAGCCCGAAGGAATGGGTGCGCCTGCCCTCTCAGGCAACGATATCGCTTGCCGACCGGCTGACGCTGGAATTTCGACAGCTATGAGTTTCCTGTACTGGATGCGATATGGATTCCTGTTGGTGATGGCCGTGGCTCTGGCCGTTCTGATCTACGTTCACGTCAAAACAATCCGTTCGAGATGACCCAGGTGAAAAGCTCGAAACCCTCTCCAGACTGGAAAGCCTTTGGCGGAACAGATCCTGGAAAGAAACGGCAGAATAACGAGGACCGGATTCTCTGCGAAACGGAGCGGGGGATATTCGTCGTCGCTGACGGAATGGGGGGCGAAGCGGCAGGCGAGGTTGCCGCTCAGCGGGCCGTCGATGTGATAAAGACCCGACTGCACCAGGAGACCGGGACCGTTGCACGCAGGATCAGGGAGGCTATTGCCGCGGCGAATAACGACATCTTCCACCTTGCCGAACGCAACCCGCCGTGGCGCGGGATGGCCTGCGTTCTTACAGCCGCCGTTCTTGAGGACGGGATCCTGCACATCGGGCACGTTGGCGACTCAAGGCTCTATAAGATTCTCGACGGGCAAATCCGCAAGGTCACTTCGGACCATTCACCAGTGGGGCAGAGGGAGGACGCAGGGGAGCTGTCCGAGCTGGAGGCTCAAAGCCATCCCAGGCGCAACGAAGTGTTTCGCGATGTCGGCTCCCGGCTGCATAAGCCCGAGGACGACGATTTTATTGAATACACACAAATAACGTTCGAGCGCGACACCGCCATTGTGCTGTGCTCGGACGGGCTCAGCGACATGGTCGCGTCCGACGAAATATTTCGCGCCGTGACCGGGAATGCGGGCCGGCCGGAGGGCAGCGTCCGTCAATTGATCCGGCAGGCGAACGCCGCAGGCGGAAAGGACAATATTTCTGTCATCGTGGTCGAGGGGAAAAATTTCGCTGCCGTGTGCCCCGGTTATCCAGGAGATACCGAAGCATCCCGGGAATCACCCGTTAAGCAAAAGCGGGTGTCCAATGATATTTGGGCCTCGTTTCTGCAAGGACGCTGGGCTTTCCTTATCCTGGGCCTGCTGGCAGGCCTGGTCCTGGCAGCCGCACTGCATCGCAACCGTGCGCCGGCTGCCGATGAGCCCGGGCCCGTCCCTGCTGTTCAAGCGCCCAGAATACTGAGAGTTGAATCTGCCAGTCCGGAATTCCCGACAATTGCCCGGGCGTTGGAGGCAGCCCGAAGCGGCGATCGCATCGAGGTGGGCGACGGCACGTATGAAGAATTGATCCACTTGAAGGACGGTGTCGATATCGCCGCGCGCTCTCCGGGTAAAGCGGTACTACGCCTGGTGAAGGCGCTTCCGGATATGGATGCCGCAATTGTGGCCGACGGTATCGGCCGGGCCAGTGTCTCAGGACTGATAATAAAAGCCGAGGCCGGTTCCGCTCTCCCTTACGGGATACGCATTTCGAGTTCGAGGGTGGATCTCTCCAACATGGAGATTTCAGGAGCAGTACGCGCCGGCATCCTGATAGACGGCAGCTCTGCCGGTACCGTTGCGGCCAGCTACGTGCACTCCAACTCGGGCCCCGGCATCATGATAGGCGATACCGCGAGTCCCTTTCTGATTGGGAATGTATTGCATGCGAACGGCACGGCCCGGGGTCGTAAGGGACCGGGACTCTACCTGACCGGCAAATCGAATCCCGAAGTGAAACGAAATGTCTTTTCCGGCAACGGCGCGGAAGCGATCCGGCTGCAGCGTCCGGAGCTTAAAGAAAAAATGTCGGACAATTTGTTCGTGGGCCCCGGCAGAAATGCCAGAGCCGTTGTTGTGGAGAATGTGCGGCAATGACCTTCGAAAGATCCATTCCGGCGAAGGCAGCCTCGGGGCTGACTGGCTTTCCCGCAATTCCATGGCTATGAAAAGCGTCCTCCAGGATATCGGCGATTATCAGATACTCGAAAAGCTGGGGCGGGGCGGCATGGCGGATGTGTACCTGGCGCTGGACCGCAAAAGCAGCCTGCGGGTCGCGCTCAAACTTGTCGAGCGTGGAGACGGGCCCGAAGCCAGGGAAATCCTGGACGCCGAGCGTCTGGGCGCCGAATTGCAGCGCCAGGTCAGTCTCAAAGACTCCCGCGTGCCGCGTATTCATGCCTTTGGCGATCTGGACGGATATTTTTTCATTGAGATGGATTTCATCGAGGGCAACGACCTGTCCGCGCTGATCAGCGCGGGTACCATCGAGCCGGAGCTTGCCGCCAGAATGGCCGCGGAACTCTGCGATATCCTGACCCATGCGCACGGAATGACGCTTCAGGTCGAGGGCCGCGAAATCCGCGCCATAGTGCACGGCGACATCAAACCCAGGAATATACGGATTGATACCACGGGACAGGTGCGCGTGCTCGATTTCGGCATAGCTAAGGGTTTGTCGATTACGCGCAAGCTGACGAGCAATGTGTTCGGCAGTGTCGCGTATTCGTCGCCGGAAAGGCTCGAGACGGGGCGCATCGACGAGATGTCGGATCTCTGGTCCGTGGGGATAGTGTTGTATGAAATGATCGAAGGAATGCTCCCGTTCGAAGCCGGCAGCACGGAACGGTTGGAAACAATCATACGGACACGCGGCGCTCTGCGGCCTCCCGGCGAGCGGTGCCCGGAGATCCTGAGACAGATCATCTGCAAAGCATTGAGGGCCGCTCCGGAAAACCGGTACCGGAGCGCACCGGAATTCAAGAGCGATCTCGATGCATGGCTTTCGGGCAAGCCGACCGCCGCGGCCCGGGAAAATGAGGAGACGCGCAGGACGCAACCCGCAGATGCCGGGGAAACGCGGCGAACATTCGGTGAAATTCCGGAGCAAAAGTCGGGTCCCGTATCTATCGCCGGGAAGCAGCCGCGGCCGCTTTACGGGAAGCTGAGGCGGCTGTTGTATCGCCGGGAGATGTTGATCCTGGCAGGGATGCTGGCCCTGCTGGCCGGCATCGGGATATGGGAAATGATAGAGGTCCGTTCGGCGATCCGGCTTAGGCCGGATTTTGTGGCAGGGAAATTCGACGGAGATGAAGCCTGGGAACGGTACGAACAGGTCCGCCGAGCCAGCCCGCTTGGCAGCGGGACGCTGATTTTGCGCGAGCCCCTCCTGAACCTGCTGCAGGAATCCTGCGACCGTGCCTGCAGCGAATATCGCAACAACGATGCTCCCAGGGTCAGGGAAGGCGATTGGATGCGGTGCAAGCGCGGCATGTCGCGCGCATTGCAGCTCGATCCAGCCAACCGGAGGTCGGCGGCGATGTATGAATATGCCGACGGCCATATCCTGCGCATCAACCGCAAAGGCATGGATGCGGCCGCGGCTTTCCAGAGGGCGGCATCCTTGCAGCCCAGGTGGCCGGATCCCCACCTGGGGCTGGCCCGGACTTACATATATTATCTGAGCGACATGGAACGCGGCACCCAGGCCCTGGATCGGTCGCAGCAGTTGGGGCACAGCTTCGGCAAGAGAGAATACGCGATGTTGGGAGAGGCCCACAGAAATCGCGGGCTGCAGGCCTGGGACAACGCGAATAAGGTTCGGGACACGGATCAGGAGAAGGAGTTTCTGAAGAAGGCGCGCGAAGATTTCAACGACGCGCTCAAAGCCTATATGCAGATAGCTCCCTGGGGAAACAGCACGACTCAGATCCTGAGTGTTCAGGATTCGCTGTCTAAAGTGGAGCGTCGGAGAAAAGAAGTAGATCCGCCAAATCCTCTTTTGCCCTGGAACTGGATCAAATAGCGGAGCGCGCCGGTGGAGAGGGTGTTTCGAAGTTCAATGGCGTACCGGCAAGAAGCTTATGGCGCCGGGGAGAGCGATCCCCGGAGGTCCGGCCGGCATCCATCCGGCACTTTGGGATGCGCGCGATACCGCACCCGTGAGAAAAAGGCATGGCCATAACACGAAGCACGGCTGCCGATCGCCTGAAACCGGGATCTTTCGCGGGCAGAAGGACGGAATTTCTTATGCTGGCGCTGGTTTCGACCGCGCTGGTGCTGGGTATCGGGCTGATTCTCCTGGCGCAATCGCGTCAGGTTGAACCGGCGGCGCCCTCAGCTCCGGGCGGAAAGCTTTTGGACCTGAACAACCTCCAGTCCTCTGCCGATCTTCAGTCAGTGCTTCTTTTTTTGGAGGATCCGCAGGATCGCGGTTTCGCCGCGCGCAGCATCCTGGCGTATATCAGGGACCGCGGGCGCGTCGACAGTGTGGGCGAATTGCGGCAGATACGGGTCAGCCGGAACCAGCTGGAAAAAGCCGGCGGCTTGAGCTTTTACAGGGAACTGCTGAAGCGGCCGCGCGAAGATGGAGACACCTTCCCTCTTCTGACGCCCGGGCAGACAAGACGGCTGCGCCCTCATCTCTGTGTGCGTACGGCTTCCAGCTTCCGCCATCTCGTACTGGTCTACGGCGCGGTTTTCTTCCTGGGATTTTACGCGCTTCATTTCGCCTGGCGCTTCCGACGGTTGGGCGGAGATCCACTCCTTCTGCCCGCAGCGCATCTATTGAGCGGCTTGGGATTCCTGATGATGATTCGTCTGCGTGATCCGTTGCGCGATGCTCTATTGTTTCCCGATTTCGCCATAGGCGTGGGAATAGGATGTGTCCTTGCGTTCCTGACAAGCATTCCGGATTATGAGCGGTCCCCTTTGCGGCGGCTGGCTTATGTTCCCCTTATACTCAGCTTTCTCCTCTCCGTTGTCCTGATCCTCTTCGGCTCGGGGCCCGGGATCAGCGATGCCAGGATCAACCTCCATCTCGGACCGGTTCAGTTTCAGCCGGTCGAGTTCATCAAGCTGCTGCTGATCTTCTTTCTGGCCGGATTTTTTGCCGACCGTTGGGAGTTTTTGCGCCAGCTGAGGCAGGCTCCGCGGACCCTTCCGGGCTTCTTGCGCAGGATCGATATTCCGAAGCTCCGATACGCCGCTCCGCTGATCCTGGCCGTGGCTCTAGCCGTCGCGTTTTTCTTCCTGGAAAAGGACCTGGGCCCGGCGCTTGTCATGAGCCTGCTTTTCATCATCCTCTACGCGACGGCGCGTTCCCGGATGACGGGAGCTCTGGTCGCTTGTGCCGCGGTGGTTTCTGCCGTATGGATCGGTTATGCGTTCAGGGTCCCCCAAACAGTCTCCGCCCGCCTCTCCATGTGGCTTTCGCCATGGGATAACTATGTAAGGTCCGGAGGCGATCATCTTGCTCAGTCTTTGTGGAGCTTTTCGGCGGGAGGTCTGTTCGGGACAGGCCTGGGACTCGGAGACCCCGCGTCTGTGCCGGCTGCTCATACGGACCTTGTACTGGCGGCCGTCGGCGAGGAACTGGGATTTATCGGCCTGGTTTGCGTCCTGCTGACTTATGCCGTGCTCGTGCATCGCGCTCTCAGGATTTCCGCCTGCAGCCGTGGCGCCTATTCGCTGTTCCTGGGGATTTCCGCCGCACTTCTGATCGGATTGCAGGCGGCGTTTATTTCGGCCGGAATTTTGGGAGTCGCGCCTCTGTCGGGTGTCGTGACTCCGTTTATCAATTACGGCAAGTCCTCCACGATTTGCAGCTTTGTGCTTTTGGGCATACTGGCTTCATTATCCGGAAACGCGTTCGGACCCGAATGCCAGGCGCCCTTCCGCAAGCAAATCCTTTGTATCGGCGGCTTTCTGGCAGCCCTGGGAATATTGATTTCGGCACAGGCGGCGCGGGTGCAGGTGTTTGCAGCCGATCGCTTCCTGGGACGCGGCGCGCTGGTTGTGCAAGGCGACGGACATCGGCGGTACACCCATAATCCCCGTATCGTCGAGGCGATGCGCCGCATACCGCGCGGAACGATATACGACCGGAACGGCATACCGCTGGCTACAGATTCCGAGCTGCTGCTCGGGTCTTTCCGCACGCAATTCAGCATGATGGACGTCGACCTGGACCGGGTCCTGAAACCCGGTGCCGGGCGCTATTATCCTTTCGGATCGCGGGCATTCCACCTGCTGGGCGACCTGAACAGCCGCTTGAACTGGGGCGCTCCCAACAGCTCCTACATTGAGCGGGACTGGAACGTCATCCTGCAGGGATATGACGACCGGGCAACCCTCGTAAAAGTTCGCGATAGGCCGGGCGGGCCGGAATACGCCACAATGCGCCGCGATTTGAGCATACTGGCGCCGTTAGTCCGCTACCGGTACAGGCCTGATAAGAAAGCAGTGCGGCAGATCCTGGAGAGAAACCGGGACCTGCACCTGTCGATCGACATCAGGTTACAGGCGCGGGCAGCCGCGATTCTGCGAAGGAGCGTTTTGGCTGCCGGGACGAATGCGGGAGCCGCGGCTGTGATCGATCCGGAAACGGGAGACCTGCTGGCATCGGTCACCTATCCCTGGGAGGGCGTCATCACCACGGATCAGGGTTTTGCCGAATCGGATCCGGCTGCCGGAGGTCTGGCAGCCAACAGAAGCCTCCTGGACCGCGCAAGATACGGTCTCTATCCTCCGGGATCCTCTTTCAAGCTGGTGACATCGATGGCGGCCATGGCGTCGCGGCCCGATGCGGTTACATCCACCTTCGAATGCAAACGCCTTCGCGACGGCCGCATCGGCAATTACGTCCGCGGATGGGGCAAGCCGATCCGCGACGATATCCTCGACAAGGAGCCTCACGGCCATGTGGATATGGCGAGGGGATTGATAGTGTCGTGCAATGCCTACTTTGCCCAGCTGGGCACTTATGTGGCGGGCGCTGACGCACTTCTGCGCGCCGCGGATTTCTTTGGGATACGCGTAGCCTCGCCGAACACGGCGGAACAGCTCAAGGATGCGCTTCCGCAGGCGTCCTATGGACAGGGGCAGGTGGTGGCTTCGCCGCTGCAAATGGCGCGTGTCGCCGGGGCCGTCGCCAGCCATGGGGAGGTTGTGCCTTACAGGATCGTGCCCGCTGAAACGATGCCTGCTTCAAAGGCCTGTCTGACAACGAATCAGGCCGACACAATAGCGGGATTTATGAGGCGTGTGGTAACGGAAGGGACTGGCAGATCTGCGAGCGTACCCGGAATCCCTGTCGCCGGTAAAACCGGGACGGCCGAACTTCGCAGCCGTCCGGCACACGCTTGGTTTGTCGGGTTTGCGCCCTACGGTTCAAACGTCCGGAGAATCGCTTTTTCCGTGCTGATCGAAAACGGACGCTATGGCGGCCGGGTGGCGGCGCCCGCTGCGGCGGAGATAGTGGATGCCGCGGCGGAGCTTGGATTGATTGGGGGGAAATGATTCCATGGGACTCTGGGATATGATTTTGAGGGCGGAGAAGGATATTCGCAGACGCGTGGAAAACGCGTTCGGGCAGGGAAGCGCCCGGACGCCTCTGGAGATCCGCAGGGAAATCCTCGAACAGGTGGAATCCAGGGTCGTCGAAGACAAGGGAGGGAGGATTTTTCCTTATGAAAAGGTAATCTGCCGCCTGCAGCCGCCTGACACATCTCTGCACGACGTTTTTGAAACCGCTTTCCTGCGGGATGGCTCGCTTCAGGCTGATATCGCAAAATCCCTGAAGGAATCCCGGGCCCGGCTTCGCGAAGATTTCGGGATAATCGTGGATCTGGCCGCCCCGCCTGAGCCGGACAGCGCCCAGTCCTCGCCTGCGCCTCCTTTCAAACTGGAGTTTGTCAGGACCGATCCCCTTCGCGGGCGGGAAATTCCCGAGATTAAACTGGTGATTACCAAAGGCGCTGCGGAACAGCCGGAATACCGAATGAGGAAGGAGCGCATCCTTGTGGGACGCATGCCCGAGGTGCTGGACCGCGAAGGGCGGCTGGTTCGGAGAAACGATCTGGTTTTCCTGGACAGCGGCGATGATATCAATTCCACTGTGGGGCGCATTCATGCCAGGATCTGGTACGATTCGGAGAGCAGGGGATTTTGCGTCATGGATGAGGTCAGCCGCTACGGCACGCGCATCATTCGGGACGGGCGCTCTATCGAGGTGCCCGAGGGCAATGAACGGGGAGTCCGGCTGCATTCCGGAGATGAAATATACTTCGGCCAGGCCTGCGTACGTTTGGAGATTCTTCCTTGCTGAACGTTGAACGTTTACAGGTTGAACGTTAAAACGTGCAACGTTCAACTGCATTATCCACCGCACGCGTCGGACGCGTCAATTTTCCGAAAAGCAGCATATATAGGAAGGGCACTTTTTACGAAACAAAACGCCGGGATTGAAAGTATATATAAGCGTCCCTCGAATTTGTGCCCTTTGGAGGGGTGAGAGCTCCGGCTCCGCCCCTCTTGGCGCGCAAGCAAGGTGAATTTCAACGATCAGGAATCCGCCCTCATCAGCGCCTGTTTTAGGGATGACAGCGCTATGACTGTCTGGAGCTGATATTTTCCGGGAGTCCCCGCCAGGGCTGCAGGATTACGGATGTATTTCGCCCGGAATCGGGTTGGGGGTTTTACCCGAGAGATCCCAGGAAGGCGCCAGGTTCAAAGCCCGATAGGTTTTCTCGACCAGCTCACGTGTTCCCCAGTCGCTCCATCGCACGTCTGTGACTTTGACCAGAATGAGGTGCTGGGGGATTCGCGCAAGAATCCTGGTTGAAAGGTTCCAGGCGCTGATGGTCGGGTATAAATCGGGAGCTTTTTCGGGCGACCGGCGCAACTGGGCCAGCTTCTGGAACTCCTCCGGGACAAGCTCGCGCAACAGGTCCAGCATGCGCGAAATCCTGAAAACCATCACAAAGGTATTCCACAAGCCTCCGCGGGATATGATGTCGCCGGCAGAAGCTAAACCGGGCTTTTCCGTAAAGGCCTTGACTTCATAGGCTCCCGCAAATCCGCTGACAGGGCTATTGGGAAGGATATATCCATATCCTGTTTCAGGCGTGTCGGGCGGAATCCCCAGGACCGCGATCTTGCCGGGCATGGAGGCAATCAGTCTGGCTGCATGAAGGACATGCAGGATAAACATGCGGTCGTCGTCAATGTAATGATCGGTAGGGAATACGGCGACGATGGCGTCCGGATGAGTCTCAACCAGTCGCAACAGGGCGAAAAGCATGCCGGGGCCCGTGTCCCGGTTCGAAGGCTGAATAAATACGTTGGATTCCGGAAGTGCCCGAACCTGGCCCGCTGCAAGCTTCATGTGATCGCGATTTACAATAACGGTGATTCTTTCACATGGGGCGAATAGACGGGCCCGGGTGATGGTCGCTTCCAGCAGGGATGAGCCGTACAGCAAACGGCAATACTGTTTCGGCACCGGTTTTCCCTCGATCTCACGCGTCAAGTCCTGCAGGCGCTTGCCGTCGCCTCCAGCCAGGAGGAGCGCGACGCGATTTGACGGGGCTTCGGCCTCCCAATCGGCAAAAAAATCCTCATCAGCGGCAATGCTTCGAGCCAACTTGAGCATCACTCCGGATCCTTTCGGTGAGTTGTTAGCATATAAGACACCAGCAGCCCTTTGCGAATCAATGCGTAGATATACCCATTTTGCGATGGGGGTAACTGCGTAGTTTGTGGGCTGTTCTGGATTGAAGGGTTGCGCTCGCAGTTCGCAAGTCGAGGGTCGACTTGGGGAGGCGATCGATATCCGACCTGCCGTTGGAGTTTACGAGCGTCAATCCGTGCGGGTGAGGCTTTTCGGCGGCCCATACGGCCGTGCAGGCAGCGCAAAATTGCGCAGCGCTTCGATCACGAACTTTACAGGCGCGGATTTGGTCAGGCAGACTGCAGCGCCTGCTTTGCACATCTCGCCGGATTTCTCGCCCTCCTCGAACATGGACAGGCCTATGATTTGCAGCTCAGGCATTTCGGCGTGCAGGATACGGGTTGCCTGTATGCCGTCCATTCCAGGCATATTTATGTCCATCAGCACGACATCGGGCCGGACATCGCGGATGAGTTTTATCGCCGACTCTCCGTCCGATGCCTCGCCGACGATTTCAATGCCGGGCTCCAATTTCAGCATGCCTACGAGTCCCTGGCGCATGATTATGTGATCGTCGACCAGTACAACGCGTATCCCGGGCTCGACACTCGCCGTTTCCCCCTGGTGTTGCGGTATCGCGACCGATATCCGGGCCTGAGAAGTGTCCATATTGACTGCTGTTGCGCCAGACGCCCCGAACAGGGGCATGATCAGCTTAAGCCGGCTCCCGGCGCCGGGACTGCTGTCGATCTCCATGCGTCCTCCAAGCAGGCTGAGGCGCTCGCGGATGCTAAAAAGCCCCGTGCCTCTTGAATGACCTCCCTCGTGACGCAGTTGATTGGGATTAAAGCCCGACCCATCATCTTCAACTTCCACACGGATATGCCCGTCCCGTTGAATTACCCGCACGTGTGCGGAACGGACTCCGGAGTGTTTGACCACATTAAACAGCAGTTCCCTTACAGCCTGAAACAGCAGGAGCGTCAGATCCTCGGGTACCCCGTCCATTTTGTCCCGGGCGGTCAGGTTCACGGCAAGCGCGTATCTCTCGTTCATCCAGCGGACCAGCCACTCCAGCGCAAGGGTGAGATTGCCACGGTGCAGTATGGGCGGACTGATTTCCGCCGCCAGCGACCGTGAGGTTTCGATGGCGTCGTCGATAAGCTCCGATACTTCCCTGGCGGCCTGTTTCGTGTCGCTGCTGCGCTCCACCATCGCAAGCTTGAACTTTGCGCCGACTAGAATCTGTTGAAGCCCGTCGTGCAGAACCTGCGACAGACGCTGCCGCTCCCGTTGCTCGGCCAGGGTCAACTCGGAGGCCAGCGACCGCAGCTGTTCCGAATGGCCCAACAGCGATTTCTCCGTCCGTTTGCGTTCGCTGATGTCCTGGATAATGGCGATGAATTGATCCTTGGAGCCCGGCAGGAATGTGTATCCGACGAAGATGGGCACACGAGTGCCGTCTTTGCGGGTGTATTCTTTCTCATAGGGAGTACAGGCTCCACGGCGGTCTGCTTCGGCCAGGTGTTCTTCATCAGCGGCTGCATACTCGGGCGGCGTCATTGTGTCCCACCGCACTCGCCCGGCTTCCAGATCCTCACGCGTATATCCGACGATTCGCAGAAACTCATTATTTCCCCTGCTGAATCCGCCGTATTTGTCCGGAAAGGCGATACCGATCATATCGGAGTCAAACAGGCGATGGAACTGGGCCTCGCTCTCGCGCAGCAACTGGGCGGTCTGTTCCAGCTGCAGGGTCCTTTCACGAACCCTTCTTTCCAGTTCAACATTCAGTTTTGAAATCTCCTCCTCGGCCCGTTTGCGTTTGGAAATATCGGTGAGCATACCGAGGGCCCCTGAAAAACTGCCGTTCTTTTCCTGAAGCGGCGTCGTGGAAGCCAGGGCCCATAATAGGGAACCGTCCTTCCGCAGAAGCCTGACCTCCAGGGTTTCCCGGATTCCGGTGCGTCGGCGATCGAGATTGGCGCGCACCTGCGCCTCGCCGTTTTCTCCCATAAACTCGAATGCCTTTTTCCCGACCATTTCCTCCGGGCGGTATCCCAGCATTTCGGCCATTCTACTGTTCACGAATGTCGTCCGGGCTTCGGCATCCACAACCCAGATGCCCTCGTTGGCCGTTTCGACCAGACGACGGTGGCGCTCCTCGCTTTCCCTTAACTGCTCGTTCACAAGGGAGAGTTGATTCGCCATGGCTTCGCCGGCCGGAATCCTGGCTGCCCGAGCTTCTTTTACAGTCGCGAGTGTTGCCGCCAGCAGGTAGACCCCGCCCAATATCTGCGCGGCCCGTGCCATCCAATTGAGCGGTGTGCCCATGGCCGTCTGAAACAGTATCCCTGCCATCCCCAGCGAAAGCAGCACCAGCGCGAGGGAATACCAATAGGGGAGGGCCGACATGGATTTCAGATAGTGCCGGAAGTTGGCCAGACCCGCAATGAGGTAAAATAGGGTTGCCGTGGCAACGACCATCGCGCGCAGGGGCGTTCCTCCTCCTTCATTAAAGAAGGGCGGCAATAATCCCCGAATTCCGGTAACGGTTGCAAGCGCCAGGAACGCCGCCGTGCCCGCATAAACCTGCAATGCCGCAGTCAACCGTCCCCGTGGATCCTCCCTGGGCGGAATTTGATTGGTCACAAAAAAGGCGCCCAAAAGGTACAGCGAAGCGGCCAATAGGCATTGGAGGTTGTGAACGGTTATGGCCGCGTTTGCCGCCGCGTTCTGTATGAGAAATCCACCCATCAGCATTGCAGTCCCAAAAGAAAGCGTCCCGGCCCCCAGCCAGAGCGCAGGCCAGGCGCCCGTGCGCAGAAAGCCGCGGGAAGCTATGACCGCAATGAACAGGGAAGGGAGTCCTATGGAAACCATGTTGAGAAACAGGATCAGATAGGGGGGGTCGAATACCAATGCGGGATTGAGCAATCCTAGGGCGCCCATCGCGGCTGCAACCAGAATCACCAGGCACAGAGCGGGGCGCCTGAGACGCCTGAAGTGCTCGTTCATCTGCCGCTCAATTCTGTGGCCATGATGTATCCACTTTCAGTTTTTTTGCCTCGCGGCCTCTGACTCCATTCAGGCCAATAGCTTCTCACGCTCAGGGCTCCGTACAAGGTTTTCTGCTGCATCGCGGCTGTCAAGCAAATGCGCTCGCGGGGTGTGCCTGTTTCATCCTTTTATATCAGGCTTTTATAAGCTAATGGGGCCCGACTGAGCTATTCGCGGGAATACTCATTGGCGCTTGGGTAGAAATACCCATGCCGTTGCATAAAATCGGAAGAATGATGTGTGCCGGGCCCCTCGTTTCAGCAGTATCCCCCAAGGCGGAAGGCATATTATCTTGTCAACCTGTCGTATCGGTATTGAAGCATTGGAGCCGGATTACCCTGCCTGGACTCCGGGTTGCGGATTCCGGATTTCAGGCTATCGGCGCAAGGTGGCTGCGAGTCTTTTGGGGTAAAGCAGCAGTTCGAGCGCGGCGCGAGCATCCGGCACAACCACCTTAGCCTTGAACAGGGTTTCGGCGGCGGCTCCTTCCGGGCCGACGATGGCGACGCCGATGGCCGCGCGCTCGACCATCCAGGCGTCATTGGCGCCGTTGCCGACCGCAAAAACGCTATCCGCGCCGAGGCCCTCGATATAGTCGAGCTTGGCTTTGAGCTGGTTTTGGGACGGGATCCGAATCGCCGTGAGGTCCAGCAGCCTGTCGATGACCTGCTGGCTTCCGTGGGTGTCGGCAGTGATCAGATGAACCTCGATCCTGGAGCGAAGCTCCTTCAGCAGATCCGCAATCCCGTCCAGGAGTTTCCCGTCTTTTGCGATCGTGCCGTTGACATCCAGTACCAGGTGATGGAACTGAAACTCCGCATATCCGGGGATCTCAATTTTGATCATGGCCCTTCTCCAGGAGTGAAAATGCAGTCTATCCGCATCCTGCGGTTTCGTCCATATCCGATAAATAGCTATCCCGGAATTCGCGATTGTTATTGATATCCGGACCGGATTTCGCGTTAATTCGTGACGATTCACTCAGTGAGGCCACGGGCCGGCCATAAAAGCGGGCGCTATGCGACGAGGATTTGCGTGGATCTTCGCGGATGTCCCTGTCCATGATGTCTCTCTACGCGCTTGCGATAAAAACTCCCGCAGATTAAGTTTTGATTGACCGATCCTATTGCTCCAGGGAAACAAATTATGAATGACCCGCAACAGAAAGCCGATGAACTTCAAGAACGTCTGATTGATTTTGCCGTACGCACTATAAGGCTTTCGTCCAAATTGCCCAAAACCCTGGCTGGCCGGCACATTGGCGGCCAAATCCTGCGCAGCGGAACCTCTCCGCCGCCCAATTATGGCGAAGCTCGCGCAGCTAGCAGTCATGCGGATTTTCTCCACCACATGTCGATGGTACTCAGCGAACTTAATGAAACGCTGATCTGGCTCCAAATGATTCGCAAGAGCGAACTCCTCAATGCCGCACCGCTATCTGAGATCATCGACGAGAATCAGCAGCTGTGCCGAATTTTTACTGCATCCATCAAAACAGCACGCACCGGATCCTCCGCGCAGTAAAATGGAAAATGGCAAACGGCAAATGGAAAATGGCAAATTCCTTTCTTGCTGTCCCAGAGGGACCACTCGTTCGGGGCGAAGACCCCGAACGAGCCTAGTACCTTACCAGTTAAATTGAATGTTTTTTGGCATCAATATTTAGGGATACATCGCGGAGACCGCATGGCCACTGTGTTTCATGGTAATTTGTCGATGGTCCAACTTTTTACCTTTTTGGTTCCGGCTCTGCCGGATTAGGGAAGGAAGAAGGAAGGTTGGGACACGGCCACAGTGTCACGTGTGGGCAACAGTCAGAGCTTTGCCGGAGGTTCCTGCCCCTGCTGCCCGAAAACGCCCCTTACGAGCCGCCATTTCCGGTATCGGGATTCGGCCCGTGGAACCTTCCGTCCGCTACACGCCGGTCCACACCGGCCCGGTCGAACCAGCCCGCCCGGGAATCAGGGCAGGCATCGAAATCAGGAACGTAGGGCTTGATGTCCAGCAGCGGTGTGTTGTCGAGAATATCCACGTCGGCTATGAAGAGCCTGGAGCCTTCCCTGCGGAGCAGACGGACCACCGACATCCCGATCGGATTCGGCCTGTTGGGCGAGCGCGTGGCAAACAGCCCGTGTTCCTTGTTGTCGCGATAGGGAAGAACTTTCGGCTTGAATGGTCCCGTGCGGTCCATCCAGTAGATCAGCCATACCCGCTCGAATCCCTCGATGTCGTCCAGGGCAGCCGCAAAAGGTTCGTGGACCCATACCGTGCCTTCAACGCCGCGCCCATAGACAGTCTGAATGGGAGTGCCGGAAGCTTCCGTGAAGGGAGTGCGGATCGCTCCGATTATGCGGATTGAGATCGGGTCGGCGGGATTTCCGGACGGGTTCATAAATTTCCTCCAGGTTTGTTTTATCCCAGGCGCTGTGCCACAATCAAGACTGTTGACTGCCGTCATTGGAACCGGCCGGTTGCGGTATGCAATCATTCTATTTAAAAGTGCATATCGGTTATTGCTTGCAGTTTCAGCTCTGAGGTTATGGACGTTCGTATACATCAGGCTGCTGGCTTGGGGAAAACCATGGGAGTATCCATGCTGAAAAGGGGGAAACATGTCGAATTCTGAAAACTCACAGGACAGGGTAAAGAGCGCCCTTTCCATCGAGACATGCAACACTTACGGAGCAGATCTCGAGAAGATGCTGATTTTGAGAACCTACCCGATCGCCATTACAATGCTCAGGAGCGAGGCTGAGGTCCCGCAGGGTGCCATCCGGCCCAAGAAAGACAGGGGCGAGCACTATGCGTTGTGTCAGGCTTTTTCCGTGGCCCGCCGCCAGGGAATGACGCTGGCTATGTTTCTGGAAGACCACTGGTGTTTTGAGCCGATTATCTCTTATGGCCTTGTCGAAACGCCCCAGGATTACCTGGATGGCTTCACGAACGCCTTTTTAATTGCGGACAAGGAAGCCGCTGCAAAACATGCCCGCGAAATGCACCGGATTCCCCATGGCCAATACCCGGGGATGGTTTTTGGCCCTTTGAAAACTGTGAGCTTCTTGCCGGACCTGACCATGATTTACTGCAATACGGCGCAATTGAGGCACCTGCTGCTTGCCCTGAGATATAAAAACGGCTACCAGGTCACCTCGACCGTCGATCCCATCGGATCCTGTGTGCATTCCGTCGTTCCCTCGCTATTGAAGGGCGAATGCTGGATCACAGTGCCTGACCCGGGCGACTACGAACGGGCTGCGGCGATGGAGGACGAGATGATTCTCACGATTCCTACCAACAGATTGCAGGAGCTGATGGATGGAGTCTATCACTTCGACAAAAACATGCCGTTCCGGCGGTTCAACTACACCATGCACACGGATTTCCAGCAGCCGCCATTCTACGAGGAGTTTTTTAGAAAGTGGGGACTGGACGCTCCCAAAAGAGAAAGATAAGGCGTGTCCTGAAAGGCAGCCGCGAATCGCCCAATAATGCCTGGGCCGGCGGAGATCCATGGCTGACTTTGTCTACGAGATTGTGCGCAAGTTGATCTTCCGGGCAGCCCGGCCAAATTGGCGCGTGCCGCCTCCTTCGCTGACAACACGGAGAACCTGAGGGGCATCGACGACCTCGAGTCCCGACAGAATGGTGACTCCATGCCGTGCGAATATCTCCGGGAGGAAAGGTGTCGACGGACCCAGCAAGGCGATTTCCCGGGCTGATTTGCAGAGGTCGAGCAGTCCGTCGATGGTGTGGTTCAGAAGAGTTGTCGCCGATAGTATGACGACTTTGCACACGGGAAGGAGATCGCGCGCCGCCGATTCGGGCAAAATATCGAATTCGGGATTTGGGCGGCGCTCGAATATATGCAGGGCCCGGGCGCTTTTTCTCAGCGGGCCGACCAGCGGACCGAAATATCCCACCATCCCGACAGAATCATCCGGACCGGCGGGCAACATGTCCAAAATATCCGACTCGACGGCATCGGCTGGGGCGGGGATGACGGCGTTGATTGAAGCAAGACCGATTGCACAGACCGTTGTGTACGCCGATTTCAGGTACTCTGAAAGCTCCGAAACGCTCCGCCCGGTCAGGGTTCCTGCCTTCGGAATCACACCGCAAGATTCATACTCTTCTTCGTGCAGCGTATAGGCAAGACCGCAGCGCCCATCCTCCAGGCGTACCGCCGTATAGCCCAGGCCGATCCGTATGTCGGCCGCAAAATGCCCGGCAGCCAGCCCGGGCAGGCTGCCCAGAATTTCATCCTGTATCATTTCTTGCCAGCTCCTCCATTTCCAGAATCAGTCGGTTCGCCCGACAGGATTTTCAAGCTGAAAACGTGTACTGAGTTCCCACTGTGTTCAGGATGAATGCCTCGGGCATTTCCCTGCTGAACTCGACCGTTGCTTCAAAGCCGGTACAATGCATAGGTGCCACCAGGTCCGGCCGCATGTCCGCGATGTCACTCACGGTATTCCGGATGATTTCGGGCTTCGCATGGACCAGATGGAAGCCCCCTAGAATGGCGTAAACCTTCCGGATGCCGGAGACTTTCCGGGCATGCCGGACGGTATTGACAATGCCGGCATGGGCACAGCCCGACAGAACTATGAGACCCTTGTTTCTCAGATTAAACAGCAGGGCTTGCTCGCCTCTGAAGTCATCCGCTTCAGGCCCGTTCCCTCGATCGACCAGCAGGCTTGCAGGCACCCTTTCATATTCCGTGACGCGGTCTATTTTGCCGGTGCAGAATGCGCCCGGAATGATCTGTGTCGGCTCGTGAACCTCTTTTACCGTCAATCCCAGGGTCTCAATATCGCCTTTCTCCAGTTTTCCGATTCCGATGATTTCGTTGGTCGCCGTATTCAGGGAGTATCTGTGCAGAAAAGCCTGCTCGCCGGTGTAAAACGGCGTGTCCCCGGCGATCCTTGCCTGGTACCGCCTTAGGATTTCAACGGCGCCGCCCCAGTGATCGAAGTGGCCGTGGCTCAGCACAAAAGCCTGCGCCTTTCCGGGATCAATATTAAGAACCTCTATGTTGTTCGTTACCCCGGCGGGATCCAGGCCGAAGTCAAACATGCAGGCGCTGGTTTTTCCCTGGACATCAGTCTCCACGTAATAGGCAAGACCATGTTCGGCATGCATGGACCGGCCCGGCCTTGCACGGAAGCGTTTGGCTGCCTGACTGTCCGGGCGCAGGGCGTCGTAGTAGTTATCTGCAAGAATCCGTATGCGAACTGCGTCTACTTCGGGAATCCTGTCATTGGGGACTTGCATATTGCTACCTCCTTATTTCACCGGCGTCCGGATGCCGGCATTATAAATCAAAAAGCCTTTAAGCCGTTGCCCGTTGAAAGGGAAATCCTTTTACTGCTTCGGATGCCGGATTGTTACGGAAACATTGCCCGACACTGAAATAGCGCTCACGAACACTCGGGTTCAAACCGGTACTTTGTTTTATGCGCTGACCGGATGGCCTGATAGAATGGTTGGTGCATGCGTTTGATCCAAGTGCGATCAGGCAGGGATCACTGACCGGATAAATGGGCTGGAGGAAAAGGTTTTCCCATGAAACACAATTCCATCAAATGCACAGTCCTTCTGATATTTGCTCTTTCCGTCCTTGCATTTGCAGGCAACGCTGCGCCGGACAACGGAGCGACCGCTATTCCCGATCACCTGACCCTGACCTGGACGGGCGATCCATCGACCACCATGACGGTAACCTGGAGAACGGATATTGCGATCACCCGCGGGGTGGTGCGGTATCAGGAGGGAACCAGTATTAACTCCGCTGCCCTGAAAGCGAACGCCGACCCTCGCGAGTTTGTTACCGATCTCGGCCCGACCCGTCTGTTCTCTGCGACTCTGGTCCACCTGTCGCCCAACAAAAGATATTCCTATCGTGTGGGAGACGGCGAGCATTGGGGTGATGTGCACTCCTTTCAAACCGCTGACAGGGGAAGGCCCGCGTTCAAGTTTCTGGTTTTTGGCGACAGCCAAAGCAACCTGTCGGGTGATCCGCCCTACGCGTTGTGGCGGGATACCGTCCAGAATGCCTATAAAGCCAATCCGGATGCGAAGTTCATGATCAACATGGGAGACCTTGTCGATTTCGGGCAGAGGGGCGCCCACTGGAACGCATGGTTTGCGGCGGCGGCCGGAGTGATTGACTCCATTCCCGCAATGCCCATTCTGGGCAACCATGAGTTCTTCGGCTCGGACGACTCCACACGGCCGGAATATTTTCTCAAACAATTCGCCCTGCCGCAGAACGGGCCCGAAGGCCTGAAAAGCCAGGCGTATTCTTATGATTATGGTTCGGTCCATTTCGTCGTGCTGGACAGCCAGCGGAAAGAACAGGAGAAACACGGCGATATATTGAAGATGCAGTCGGCATGGCTGGATGCCGACCTGGCCGCATCCCGCGCCGACTGGAAAATTGTATTTTTCCACAGACCCCCCTATGGGATCATGGCTAGGCGACCCAACGAGGATGTCAAAGCCGCCTTTTGCCCCATTATTGAGAAACACCGGGTGAACTTGGTCTTCAACGCCCACGATCATGGGATTGCCCGCACGTATCCGATCAGGGACGGAGTTTATTTAAAAGATCCATCCCAGGGCACGGTTTATTATGTTTCCGGGCGGAGCGGCAGGAAAACCTATAACAACCTCGAAAAGATGCCCTGGAATGCCTTTTTCTACGATCCGCAGGATCAGCCGAACTATTTTGTCATCAATGTAACCGACAAAAAGCTCACGGTTGTGACAATAAAGCAGGATGGGACCGTACTTGATGTATTCGGCATCGACAAGACCGGCAACGCCGATTCCGATGCTCCGCAGGTCCTGAAACCAGCTGCGTTCGTCCGGCCGTCTTCTGGCCTGTTTCCACAGATGTAATTGGCACTATAGAGTACCCGAATTTCATCCAAATCCTGGAGGAGGATTTTCTAATGAAAAAAAACATTTCTCGTCGTGATGTGTTGGAATTGGGAGCGGGCTCGGTGGTTCTTGCAGCCTGCGCCAGGGAAGCGGTTGCGGCTGGAATCGGCGCGATGCCGGTTGGCCAGGGAGATAAACGAGCAACGCCATTGAGTGAATTTAACCGTTGCGGCGAAGAACTCGAAAAGCGTCTCATGCTGCGGACCTCGCCCGTCGCCATTAAAATGCTGGAGAAGGAATCGGATATCCCGCAAGGCGCTTTCAGACCCTTTAAGGACCGAGGGTATCACCTGGCCCAATGCCAGGCATTCGCCTTGTCGCGCCGGGAAAAAACGACGGTTGCCATGCTCAAGGAAGATCAGTGGTGTCCGGCACCCCTGATCGGATACGGTCTGGTAAAAAAGACGGATGACAAAATTCAGCAGACCCAGACCTACGACAGTTTCCCGTATGGAAAGTACGTGGGCATTGTCACGGCGCCGCTGAGACAGGCCAGTTTCCAGCCTGATGTGGTGATTGTCTATTCCAACACCTCCCAGCTCCGAGGCCTGATCATGTCGATGAGCGGAGAAGAAAGCGAACAGATAAACAGCCGCTACCTGCCTCCTTCTTGCACCTATTCGGTGGTCAATGTGATGACGAGCGGGAAATACTGGGTTGTCCTGCCCGATCCCGGTGAATACCAGCGGGCTGTGGGCACGGAAGACGAAATGATGTTTGCCGTCCCGGGAGCTAAAGTGGAAACGCTGGTCGCCGGGTTGATAAAAAGTGAGAAGAGCGCGTTCGATTATCGGCACCATTACCCGCTGATGCTTCCTGACTTCGAGCGGCCCAGTTTCTACAAGCAGATGTTCAAAACCTGGGGCTTGGATTCAAAGTAGGTCCCGTCCTGGAAAGCAAAAGGATGCCAAGATGACTCAAGAGGATCAGCGCACGCTCGAACAGGTTTACCGCAGCGCCGTGAGCGGGCTCTATGCGAGGCTGAGAAGCAACTACGATTTCATTTACCGCAAATTCGGCGAGGAAGGGCTGAAGCTGATTGCCGAAATGAGCCGTGAGTACGGCATCAGCGTCGCGCAAAGGGCAAAGAAGAGGCTCGCAAACAACGACCTGGATTCTGTGGCGGAATACCTGCTCAGGATATTTGATACAGTTGCCCGCGGCCGCGGGATTATTTCCAAAACCGAAAGGGAGAAGGACAAAATCATCATAAAAGTGGACCGGTGCCCTCTCGATTTCGACATCCCCGAGATGTGCCTGGCACACACCACCATGGAAAAGACGGTGGTGGAAGAGTTGAATCCCTGTCTAAACTATCGGATCGGCAGATCCATCCCCGCCGGCGACAGCTGCTGCGAGCATATATTGGAAATAAAAAAGGAGTGACGGGAACCAGAGCCTCATAAAGGATTTGAGACTTTGAGGCAGATGGTTTTGCCTCGAAGTCTCAGAGGCTTGAAGCATCTTTAAGCTGACGAGAATGGTTCAGCAGGTCCAGAAAAGCCTGGCCGTTCAGCCTGCCTGAAATATAAAAGGATGGATCGGTGGCTGCCTGCAGTTTCTCCCCGGATTTTGCGGCGGATAGTTCGGCCAGTTCATCCATAAACCCGAATGTCAATGCTTCACCCGGACAGGTTGCAACGCACGCCGGTTGCCGGCCCTGCTGCAGCCTTTCGAGACACAGATTGCATTTCTGCATGGTCCCCGTCCGCCCGTATTCCGGGATATGAAAGGGACACGCCGCCGCGCACGTACGACAGCCTTTGCACTTGCGGACATCGACGACGACAATACCGTCCTCCGACCGCTTTGAGATGGCCTTTTCCGGGCACGCGGCCGCGCAGGAAGGTTTCGCGCAATGCATGCAGGAGTAGGAAACAGTCCGGTTGACGACTTCAGGGAATTTCCCGCTCCATTCATCGGCCACTCTTCTCCATCGCAGTCCGGGCTCGACGCCATTCCATGATTTGCAGGCGACCTCGCAGGCGTGACACTGAATGCAGCGGTCTGTCCGGATATAGATGCCGTATTGTCTTGACATGCTTTTCTCCTCACGCCTTCCTGACCTGCACGAGGGTCTGGCTCGACATGGCCGTAACCAGCGGATCAAAGGCCTTTTTCTCGTCCACGCTGTACATGGTGTTTGTGTTGGCGCCGCCTTCGAGCAGGGGGAAACCCGGCAGGCCGAGTTCCTCGCAACCCTGCCACCATCCATGCAGCGCCATGACCGTGTCGGGCCGTATCCCGGGGTTGACCTGGGCTCTGATTTTCATGCTGCCGTGGGGCGATTCCACGATCACCCAGTCTCCCTCCCGGATTCCGCGCTCACCGGCCGTGCCCGGATGAATCTGGAGAGTCGGGAAGGGGAGAATCTCCCTCAACAGCGGAACGTTTCGAAGCCAGGCGGCGTTGTAAACCTTGGAAGTATGAAAGTCTGAAAAGGTCAATGGGTACTTAGGGATCAAGTCCGGAGTCCCGGTGGGGCTTTCCGGCGGTTCCACCCAGATGGGAAGCGGCTCGAATCCATTTTCTTCAAAGGTCGTATTATAAATGGCCACTTTGCCCTGCGGCAGGTAGGGCGCTTTCGTGAACCGCGTGCTGCGAGAGGCGAATACCCGGGAGTATTTTTCGTACTCCATCGGCTTGGAAGGGAAAGCAATTCCCGTTGGCCTGGCGCGAAGCTCATCCATGGTAAGGTTCAAGGGCTTCAGTTGCTCGTTCATGCACTCCGCGAGACTGCCGTTCCAGAAGTCCTTGCCGTATCCCATCTTCACGCCGAGATCGATCCAGAACTCGTAGTCGGATTTATAGTCGCCCAAGGGCTCGATGACCTTCCTGCGGGCCATAATCCAATTGCCGCCGAACTCGAAGGGGTGATCGGTCTCGTACATGGTGGCGACGGGAACCACTACATCCGCATAATTCATTTCCGCCGTCTGCATGACATCGACGACAACATAGAAATCGAGCTTCTTCAACGCCTCGATTACGTTCTTGACGCCCCGCGTGCTGACCGTCGGTTGCGTTCCCGGCGCAATGACGGTCCGGATCCTGTAGGGTTCGCCTGTGAGAACGCTGTCAAAGATACGGTAATAGGCCGCCGAGGTCCCTTCCGTGCTGGGCTGGAAGGGTTTTGGAAACTCGGGGCCGACGAGTTTGTCGACCCACTCCTGGGTATATCTTTCCTTCAGATGCACGCTTTTCGGAAACGGCATTCCGCCGCCCGAAGGGAAAATGTCGCCTCCGGGCCTGTCGAGGTTCCCCGTGATCGCCATCAGGATTGCGATCGAGCGGACCGCGTAGTTGGAAGAGGGGACGTGTTCAAGACCGTTGCCATGGTCGATACAGGCCGGTTTGGTAGTCGCATAGGTGCGGGCCAGGTCCCTGATTTGAGCCGCGGGAAGGCCCGTAACCGGTTGCGCCCATTCCGGGGTGTATTTTTTAACATGATCTGCCAGTTTCTCGAAGCCGAAAGTCCACTGGGTGACGAATTGGGAATCATACAATTTTTCGTTGATGATGACGTGGAGCATCGCCAGCGCCAGAGCCGCATCGGTCCCGGGACGGATTGGAATCCAGAGATCGGAAATTGCTACATCAGGCTCCAGGGTGGGCTTGATCGAAATGATCTTTGCTCCGCGCTCTTTGGCGTCCAGGATCTGTTTCAGGTTGCCGCGGGTGCTTCCCGAATAGATGGGTTGTTTGCCCCAGATCAGGATAAGCTTGCTGCGGGGGACATCGGGCATCGGCGCGGACCCCAGCGTGTATGTGAAAGCGAAAGCTTTCTGCATCGCGCAGATGCCGCTGTGGCCGTAATTGGGGCTTCCGTGGGCAATCAGGAACCGGTACAGATATTCGCTGTAGGAGCGCCGCGCCGGCGAGAGAATAGCCAGCGATTCAGGTCCGTATTTTTGTTTCTGTTCCTTCAGTTTTGCCGCGATCAGGTCGAGCGCCTCATCCCACGAAATCGGTGCGAATTTGCCTTCGCCTTTTGCCCCCGTGCGCTTGAGCGGGCGCTTCAGGCGCTGCGGCGAATAAACCCACTGGGGAGCAGCATGCGCTTTGGCGCAAATCCTGCCGCCATTCAGCGGAGATTCCTTCATCCCTTCGACTCTCAGGAAGCGGCCGTTGCGCACGCAGGCATAGATGCCGCATCCTAAACCCGGACCGCACATGGCGCAAAAAGTCGGGATGCGTTCTTCCATAGCCTCCGCAGTTGCGGCGTGCGACGATTGCCCGGTTGGGCTGTCCGCGAACGTCATGCCGGCCCCTATGGCACCGGCGGCCTTCAAAATCGTTCTTCTGGAAACCAGGAATCTATCCTTATCCGGATTCACCGTTTTTCCCCTCTTCGTCTTTCATTTTGCCGACAAGGCCGAGAATAGCACAAGAGGGGGACAGTCACCAGTGTCCCCGTGGAACGGGGACACTGGTGACTGTCCCCCTCTTGTGCCCCCACCTTCAGGGTAGGAATGATCCATGTCTCGATCCCCAGGGTTGACCGCAAAAAGCGCGGTCAACCTGGGCTCTGGGACATAACGCCCTCGGCGTGGAATGTGGCAAGCAAACCGTAGCCGGCAGGTTGCCTGAACCTAATCTCATCCGGAAATTAAAGCAGGCTGGCCACAGTGTCAAGTGTGTCCCGCAGTCAAGGCCTTGCCGGAGGTACCTGACTTTTGGAATGAACGCGTGAATGAAAAACCTGGTTCCCTTTGTTCTCCGGATTTGAAAGCTTTTGCACTTGAAAAAACCGGAAATTTTTGGATAATGCAAATGCATTTGCAACAAGATTTTGGATAGGGCTCTATGTTATTTCGCGGCTTTTTTGGCTTTGGCGTATGGATGGCGGCTCTCTTTCTGCTTTGTCCGGAAGGGACCCTTGCCCAGTCGGCGGATGCCGCCAGCCTGCACGGCGTTGTTTACATGAAGGACACCAACACGCCGATAAAGGGCGCTTCGGTTCGAGTCATACAATTGGGCCGGGATACATATACCAACGAGGACGGATATTACGAATTCCAGGATATCCCTCAAGGTTCCTACGATGTTGCCGCTCACATGCATGCGCTGCTGGAAGATGTCGCGCGCGTCCAAATCATCCCCGGCCGGGCGGCTGTGGCGGATTTCCGGCTAACCTTTGTTCACTTCCATCATGAAGTCGTCGTAACGGCGAGCGCAAAGGAGGCTTCGTTATTTGACTCTTTCCAGGCCGTGACCGTTCTGGATACGCTGGAAATTTCCGGCAAAGGCGCGTTCGGACTGGGAGAGTTGACGGAAAACCTCCCGGGCGTGGCCAAGCGCAGTTTCGGCCCCGGCAGTTCGCGCCCGGTGTTGCGCGGATTTGATGGCGACAGGGTCCTGATCCTTGCAAACGGTTTGCCCACGGGCACGTTGTCCTCGCAATCCGGAGAACACGCGGAGCCGATCGATGAGACCAACCTGGACAAAATCGAGATCGTCAAGGGTCCGGCTACGCTGCTCTACGGCAGCAACGCCATCGGCGGAGTAGTCAACGCTATCACCCAGCACCACCTGGTCCACGACCATCCGCACGCGGGACTGCGCGCCAGCCTCCATGCTTCCGGCGGAACCAATAACAACGAAGCAGGCGCCGGCGCCAACATGGAGTATGGCGTCAGGAACTGGCTTTTTTGGGCCGGCGGAAGACGGCAGGTAGCCGGCGATTATTACAGTCCCGAGGGGAGAGTCGACAACTCGAAGACACGTTTGAGCTCGGGCCATGCTGGATTCGGATGGTTTGGCGAAAAGCCCTATTTTACCCTGAATTACGCCTTCAACAGGGGTCGTTTTGGAGTTCCCTATGCCGGCGAATTCCATCATCATGACGAGCGGCATGACGGATTCATTGATCCCGAAAATGAGGAGCCGGCAAGGGTTTTGGTGGACGAAACCTTCGCTTGGCAGAATGTGCAGTTCGGCGCCGGAGCCCGAGGCATCAGTTCCTTTGTTGAAAGATTCCGATTCAGTTCCAGCTTCGTGCGCTGGATACATAAGGAGCTCGAAAACGAGGCCGTCGCTACGGCGTTCGATAACAAGCTCTGGAATTTACGCGGGGTCTTCGAGCAGGATAAAAAGGGAGCGCTTTCCGGAAGCTTTGGTTTCCAGGGTTCTTACCGGGATTATCTTGCCGGCGGCGAGGAAGCGCTCACTCCGCCTGTGTCATCAGGCTCCTTCGCCTTTTTTGCCCTCGAGGAACTGGATCTCAAGAAAGCGCGGCTGCAGTTCGGCGGGCGCATAGAACATACCGGATACAATCCCTATGGTATGCCGGAACGTTCGTTCACCGGCCTCTCCGCAGCGGCCGGAATTCACGTTCCCCTTTGGGAAAATGGCGCGTTTGTGGCCAACTACACCCGCTCGCACCGGGCCCCCGCCTTGGAAGAGCTGTATAGTAACGGGGCGCATGTCGGCAATCTGGCCTATGAGATCGGCAATCCCGGGCTCCGGCGGGAAGCATCCCATGGCCTGGACCTGCTCGTGCGCCATGAAACGGGGCGCATCCATGCCGAAGCCGGCTTCTTTCATTACCGCCTGAGCGATTTTGTGTACCTGGCATTCACAGGGGAGGAGTCCCACGGCCTGCGGATTGCCGAATACTCGCAGGCGGACGCCCGTTTCACGGGAGGCGAGGCGACTCTGGATTTAGCCGTACGCCCAGGCTTTTGGATTAACCTCGGTTGGGATGCCGTGCGGTCCGAGCTTGTGCAGGACGGTACCCCACTGCCCCGCATCCCACCCATGCGCGGCCGCATCGGCTTCGATGCCAGCTGGAAGGGATTCAGCCTGAAACCGGATATGCGGCTTTCAGCGCGCCAATCGCGCATCCATCCGACGGAAACGCCTACCGCGGGGTACGCCGCATTGAACCTTGAGGTCTCCTATACCTACGCTCGGAGACACGCAGCGCATCTATTTTCGGCGGCTCTCTTCAATGCGGCCGACTGCCTGTACCGCAACCACCTGTCGTTTATCAAAGACCTTGCTCCGGAAATGGGCCGGGGAATCCGGTTCTCCTACACACTTCAGATTTTCTGATCCATCAAGAGCGGCGAGTCTCACGAACCCTGGGATTTGTCCACACCCAGTCCGGCAAGAATTTTTTCCATCAGGCACCACCGGGTAAGCGAAGACTGGAACAGGTTTGCGCCCACGAAGGCCGTGAACCAGAGCCAGTTGGGATTCACCCAATGGGCAAGAGCGAGGCTGATCAGTACAAAGCTTCCGGCAATCAGGCGTATCCATCTTTCCATAGTCATATCAGTCTCCTTCGGACGGGGCCGGCAGGGGAGAATGCTCCATCTCCCATTGCTTCATCCGAAAATATAAGATCGGCACCGTCATTCTGCTGAGCAGCAGGGAAGCAATCTCGCCCGCCATCAGTGAAATTGCCAGACCCTGGAAAATAGGATCAAAAAGTATTACGGCCGAACCCACAACAACAGCCGCAGCGGTAAGCATCATGGGGCGGAAGCGCACGGCGCCCGCATCCATAACAGCCTGGGCGAGCGGTTCGCCATGGCTCAGGCGCAGCTCGATGAAATCCACGAGAATGATCGAGTTCCGCACCACGATCCCGGCACCGGCGATGAAGCCGATCATGGAGGTCGCAGTGAAAAAGGCTCCGAGGGCCCAATGTCCGGGAAGGATTCCAACCAGGGAAAAGGGTATTGCGGCCATGATGACCAGCGGAGTTTTGAAGCTCTGGAACCAGGCCACAACCAGGATGTATATCAGCACCAGCACGGCGGCGAAGGCCAGACCCAGATCGCGAAAGACCTCGTAGGTTATGTGCCATTCGCCGTCCCACTTCATGGCCAGACGACTGGATTCCGATGGTTGCCGGGCAGTATGTGTCTCGAGGCGGTAGCCTTCGGGAAGGCGCATCGCCGCTATCTTTTCGTCCATGTTCAGGATCGGGTAGACCGGACTTTCCTCGCGGCCTGCGACGTCGGCCGTGACGTAAACGACGGGCATCAGGTTCTTGTGATAGATATACCTTTCGCGCCGGGATTCCTCCCAGCGGCCGAGTTCACCCAGCGGCACCAGTTTGCCCGAAGCCGATGCGACCCGTAGCCTGTTCAGGGCATCGATGCTGGAGCGGTCGACCAGAGGCAGGCGCAGGCGGAGCGGGACATCCTCCGCTTCTTTAGGAAAGTGCAGGAGACCCGCCTGGGACCCGCTGATCGCCAGAGCCACGGATTGCTGAGCCTCGGATATTGAAACTCCGGCCATCGATGCCTTGAGCCGGTCGAAGTGAAACAGCATCTCAGGCTGAGGGTCCTCAACGTACCAGTCGACATCCACGACGCCCGGGGTTTTTTCCAGCATGGTCCTGAGCTCCCGGGCCAACTCGACCTGCCGCTCATAGTCGGGACCGTAAACTTCGGCGACCAGTGTCTGCAGTACCGGGGGCCCGGGCGGCACTTCCGCCACTTTCATGCGTATCCCGTATTGCGCAGCCACAGGCTGCAGCAGCTCTCTTACCCGGCGCGCAATCGCGTGGCTCTGATCCGAGCGGTCTCCTTTTGGAGTCAGGTTGACCTGGATGTCGGCAACATTCTCGCCCCTGCGGGTGTAATAATGCCGGACCAGGCCGTTGAAATTATAGGGGGACGCGGTCCCCACATAGGTCTCGAAATCCGTGATTTCGGGAATCTGGTTCAACCGGACGGCAAGCGCGCGTGTGGCAGCGGCCGTCTTCTCCAGGCTTGTGCCTTCCGGCATATCCACGATGACCTGGAATTCGCTCTTGTTATCGAAGGGAAGCATCTTCACGACGACAAGTTTGAAATAAACCATGCTGCAGGCTGCAATCAGCAGCACGGCCACAAGCCCCAGAAACAGCAATTGGTTCCGGTCGCGCGCCAGCAGGCCTCCCATGAAGCGGCGATAGAGCCGGGTGGTGAAATCTTCCTGCTCCCCTTGCTCATGCCCTTTGTGGGATCCACGCAGAAAGCGCTGGGCTGCCCATGGAGTAACCACAAAAGCCACCAGCAGCGAGAAAATCATGGCTGCCGAAGCCCCCACCGGTATCGGGCGCATATAAGGGCCCATCAATCCGCGGACCAGAGCCATGGGCAGGATGGCCGCAATTACCGTAAATGTGGCCAGAATGGTGGGGTTGCCGACCTCGTCCACCGCTTCCACCGCGACATCGGAAAACCGGCGGCCCCGGTTTTGCGGCATCCGTTTGTGACGGACGATGTTTTCAATGACAACAATGGCGTCATCGACCAGAATCCCTATGGAAAAGATGAGCGCAAACAGGGTGATTCGGTTGAGCGTGTAGCCGTACAGGAGAAAGACCACGAGGGTCAAAGCCAGCGTTACGGGAATGGCCACGGCGACCACGCCGGCTTCCCTAAAGCCCAGGATCAGCCAGATCAGGATCGTGACCGATAGGACGGCGATCATCATGTGGAGCAGAAGCTCGTTGGATTTCTCAGCCGCGGTATCTCCGTAATCCCGAGTAACCGTCATTTGAAGCGAAGCAGGAAAGTTGCGCGCGCGAAAATGGCCGGCCTTCTCCAGCACCTGCTCCGCAAGCACAACGGCGTTCTCGCCCTTGCGCTTTGCGAACGTGATCGTAACTGCCGGCATCATCTCGCTGCCGATTTGGACTGCGGATTTCAGAGCCGCGTCCGAACCCTGAGTTCTGCCCGGAAGTTGAATGCCCTTGACCGCGGCGGCGGGGCCGGGCGAGAAAAAGACATAATCCGCAGGCTCTTCGGGGCCGTCGGTGATCTTTGCAACGTCCCGCAGATATACCGGGACACCGGTTTGAACTCCTACCACCAGGGCGCTTACGTCGTCGGCGCTTCGGAAGAAGCCGCTGAGATGGACTGAAAAGGCCTCGTTCCCCTGAGTGACAATTCCGGCATGGATTTCGCGGTTTTCCATCTGCAGGATGCCGTGCAGCCGGGTAGCGCTGATGCCGTAGGCAGCCATCTTTACCGGATCCGGTTCCACAAGCATCGTGCGGCGCTGGCCGCCGATGAGTTCGGTCTCGGATATATCGGGTATCTGCTGCAGCTCGTTTCTGAGCTCCGCCGCGGCGCGCCGCAGCTGGTAGCCGTCCAGCTCGGGACTCCAGAGTGTGAGCGCCAGGAACGGGACGTCGTCGATGGATCGCGGTTTGATCAGCGGCTGGGAGCAGCCCGGCGGTATAAGATCAAAATTTGCGAACATCTTCTGGTTCAGCCGAACGATGCTTTTTTCCTCATCCTCCCCCACATAGAAGCGGACAATAGCCATGCTGGAACCAGGGCTGGACGTGCTGTAGACATACTCAACCCCCGGGATTTCCCACAGAAGCTGCTCCATGGGCCGGGTAACCCGCGTTTCCACTTCCTTGGCGGACGCTCCCGGGAACGAAACCATAATGTCGATCATCGGAACAACGATCTGAGGTTCTTCTTCCCTGGGAAGCATTATGACGGCCGCGATGCCCAGCAGGATGGAGGCTGCCAGAATAAGCGGGGTCAGCTTCGAGTGTATAAAGGCACGGGCAAGTTTTCCTGCAGTCTGCGGTTCGCTCATGGGCGGACCTCCAAGGGAGTTCCTTCAATAATCTGCTCGCTCAAGCCGGTAATAATGCGTTCGCCGGGTTCTATGCCGGACAGGATTTCGGACCTCTGGTCGTCATAGGGCGAGCTTTTCACGAGGCGGAATCGGGCCATCGAAGTGCCATCCACTGCGAACACACCCAGAAGCTGCCCGGTTTCACGGATAGCCTCGCTCGGGACCAATAGCGCATTCCGCACTCCCACAGGCACATGGACTTTTACAAATTGCCCGTTCGGGAGCTGAACGTTCGGCGGGAGGTCGACCTTGAATTGGACGCTGTGCGTGGCCGGGTTCGAGAGGGGCACAATTTCCGCAACAATCCCCTCGATTGCTTCCGTGGTGCCGGAAGTCCGGAGGCGCACCTTCATTCCGGGCCTCAGATGTGCGGCATGTTCCGTGGGAAGATCCGCGAGAGTCTGGGGCCGGGCCGTGGACTCTATTACCATCAGCGGCGATCCAGGGAAAATTGCGGTCCCCGTATCCGCCGGGCGCTCGACAATTTTTCCGGCCGACGGAGCTTTTATCTGAGTCCAGCTCATCAGGACGTCGGCGCGGCTCTGCTGGGCCTTTGCCTGGGATATCCTGGCTTCCACCTGCCGTATACGGTCCCCGGCCGCGGCGGCCATCGCCTCCCTCGAGGCCAGTTCCGCTATGGCTGCGTCGCGCCGGGCCCGCACCTCGTCGATTTCCTGCGGCGAAACCGAACGCGATTCGAAAAGCTTCTGGTAGCGGTTTAGAGTCTGCTGGGCCAGATTCGCGGAAGCCTTTGAGGCGGACTGCATTTCAACGGCCGCACGGTGCGCAGTGCGAGCTTCCGACAAGGCGGCCTCCGCTTCGTCAATGGCTGCCTGGGATGCGGCCTTCTGACTTTCGGCGTCGCGCGCGTCCAGGAGAGCCAGCACCTGGTCCTGCCGGACGCTGTCGCCCACCCTCACACGCATTGCCCGGACAAAGCCGTTGATCTGTGATGAGAGCGCAATGCGGTTGCGGGGCTGAACGGTTCCGGGCGCTTCAATGACCGCCGGAACCGATTCATACCGCGCCGCAATCACGCGGACCGGAACCGCTGCGCCGCGAAGGGATGACTCCGTCTGTTTGCCGCTGCAAGCCAGCTGCGCCGCCAGCCCCGAAATCGAGATGAGGACCAAAGCCTTGCGTTTCATAGTTTGTCCCGTTTGTTCAATGAGCACGGATCGCGGACCCGCACCGTTGTTGTTTCAAAGTCTGCATCGGACAGACAGTTCCGGAAAGACCGTCTCCAAACCACTACTGCAAATTCATGGCCGGGGATGTTGAAGCCAGGATGCCGGCGGTATATTCGATCTGCGCATAGCTGAGCCGCTGCCGGTAGATGGCTTCAGCAAGATTTGTCCTCGCGCCGCTGCGGGATGCCTCGGCCGACAAAAGATCCGTCATGGTCGCGAGGCCCGCATCATAGCGGTTTTTTAATATTCGGAGCCCTTCTTCGCTTTGCGCCTCGCCGGCCTGTGCGGCCGTGACCTGCTGTTCGGCGGCACGGTACTGAATGATAGCCCTGCGGACCTCGAGGGCCATTGCGGACTCCATAGCCCTGATTTGCCGGCGCTTCTGTTCCAGGCGATGGCGGGCGGCCTGCAGCTGTGACGCGTCTCCGCCGCCTGCATACAAATTCCAGCGCAAAGTGATTCCGGCCGACCAGTTGCTGCCGCCGAAATCATGGATGGCCGGATTGTCCATCTCCCATTGACCGTAGCCCGCCAGCAGGGGCAGGTATTCCTTCTGGCGGGAGCTGACCGCAAGTTCCGCTTCCCGCAGCTCTGTCAGCAGGTTCTGGTAATCCGGCCTGCGTTGTTTCTGCTCGGCGATCAGCGCTTCTTCGGATGGGATCGGGATGCTTTGTGCCGCCAGGGGCGCCGTCTCGCCAACGGCGTCCTGAATGGGATTGCCCATGAGACGGTTCAGTTGAGCCCTGGCGATCTCCAGCATGCCCTGGGCTTGGATTACCTGCTGTTTCGCCGTGGAGAGATAGACCCGGCTGCGCAGCAGATCAGCCTCCACGGCCAGGCCAGCCTCAACGCGTGCTCCAGCCTGACTCTCGATGGATTCCGCCGAGCGGAGCGCCCGTTGCGCCGTTTCGAGTGCTTCGCGTGCGAGCGAGGCCTGGTGATAGCCGTCAAATATGGCGAACAGGACCTGTCGAATGTGGTCTTCGTGAGATTTGTCGGCGATTTTCACGCCCAACTGGGCCCGTTCGCGGCGGCTCCTGGTCCTGCCGAAATCCCAGATCGTCTGCTGCAGCGTGGCGCGGGTCTGCAGGTTGTCTTCCGCTGACGGGTTATTGAGCGATGGCAAGGCGAAATTTTCAACCGTGAATTTTCGTTGCGTCAGCAGAGTGCCGAAAACGAAAATGGGATTATCTCCTGCCAGGTAGGACTGCTCGAAGTCAAGGCGTGGCAGGTATCCTGCCCGTGCAGCCTCGTATTCGGAAAGCGCAGCCTGCCGGCCGGGTTCATCCACGGCAAGGTCCGGATTGTTTTCCAGAGCCCGGGCAACGGCCTGCTGCAGCGTCAGCTTCTCCTCAGCGGCAAGAGGAAAAGCCAAGAGCACAAAAAGGACTGAAAGAGCCCAATATCCCCGATTCGGTGATTTATGCATAGTTGCCCCAAAACAGGTGTTGACGATTTTCCTGCGCTAATGGCGGACCCTGGCCGGACTGAGGACCGAAGCCAGCTTTTCCCCTTCCTTCAGCCTGCGATAGAGAATCGCCCGCATGATGGCGCAGGCTTTGTGAATTTCCGGATCCAGGAGCCGGTAAAAAATTTTCCTGCCTTCCCGCCTCGACTCGGCGATCCCTCCGCGCACAAGCAGGGCCACGTGTTTGGAGAGGTTCGCTTTGGAGATATCCAGGCCGGCGATCAACTCGGCGGCGGAAGCTTCCCCCTCTTTGAGCTTGTCCACGATGGCAAGCCTTGTCGGGTGGCCCAGGGCTTTGCATATTTCGCACTGCATCCGAAAAACCTTTTGTATCGCATGCCGATCCATAGCATTATGTTTCATAGTTTACAAGTTTCCAAATATGGAAACATAATAGGAGGACTGCGCCGTGCTGTCAACATAAATTTGCATAAAGTCGGTTCCGGAGGCCTGCGCCGCCCCGAAAAATGGTATAAACTGGTAACTGGCAGGAATGCTGGGAATTATACAGGAGCATGGACGACGTATGATGAGACACCGGGGTTTTAAAAGGTCGAAGGCCATAATATTTTGGGCATATCTGATTGCGGCTGGAATGGGCTTTGTTGCAGGGCCGGCAGCTTGGGCGGACGCAGAAGACGGGCCGTTTCCGGAAGAAATTTTGGCAGCCCAGACGAAAGCAAAGCTTAATTCCGGGGCGTTTATTCTGGACGTGAGGCAGCCTGAGGAGTACACGTCGGGCCACATACCCGGCGCGACATTGATCCCGATTAGCCAGCTGGAAAAAAGGGCGAATGAGCTTCCGCGGGATAAGGAGATTATCGTAGTCTGCCGTTCAGGCGGCCGCAGCGCGATGGGCCGCGACATCCTGAAGAAAGCCGGCTTTACGAAGGTCTCCAGCATGGCCCAGGGCATGAACGCCTGGAAAGCTGCCGACTACCCAACGGTTCAGGGGCCATAGGCCACGTATAGTTATCGAATCCAATGGGAGATCGACCGGCTCTGCGGGTGCGGCAACCTCAATTTGAAAAATAATGACCCGTCCAGCCAGGCTATAACACGGGATCCGTCCATCGGATGGCTGCTGAATAACCGTCCTCGCCCAAATCGCCCCAAAAAGGGAAGTCCTCTCTCTCAGACAACGGGGAAGACAGGCTCTCCATTCGCCTCTTCCCACTATCTCCGCCGCTGTTGCATCTGCGGATTGCGGTGCTATACAATGCTCGCGTTGACACATACCGTCCGGAATCGTCCGGGTCCTATCTGAGTCGATGCCGGACGCATTTGTGACGTGCTTCGCAGGAAAAGACTGGCTTAACAGGAACCTATTGTTCCTGGTGCGTAGGGGGGATTAGGGGATGGCAGAAGAATATAAGCCGTGGCTATGGAGAGTGCCCGAAAACAGCGTCATCGGCAAGCGCCGCGTGCGCCGTGTCGATGGATTTGAGAAGGCGAGCGGAACTGCGATTTTCGTAAGAGACATCTATCGTCCCGGGATGCTCTATGGGAAGCTGTATCTCTCCCCGCATGCGCATGCAAAAATCAAGAAAATGGACACATCGAAAGCGGAGGCCCTGGTAGGAGTCAGGGCCGTGATAAGGTATGACGACCCGAAAGATATCGGAGTTCGGCCCTTTACGGGCACGGAGTTCGGGACCCATGACCTGCTTCCCGGCACTGCCCATTATTTCAGCCAGCCGGTTGGCGCTCTGGTGGTAGCCGATTCCGAGGCCATCTGCGACCGGGCGTTGCGGCTCATAGAAATTGAGTGGGAGCAGCTTCCCTGTATCCTGGATTGGGAGGAAGCTTTAAAACCCGGCGCACCGCTTCTGCGACCGGATTTAAACGACAAGAACAACCTGAACAACGAGACCATCATCAAGCATGGCGACGTCGAGAAGGGATTGAAAGAATCCTCCAAAACGATCACCTTCAGAATGACGGACGAAGAAGACAATACGACCGTGGTCGAGGCGCACGCCTGCGTGGCCGAATGGAAGGGAGACTATCTTGAGGTCTGGTATCACGGCCAGTCGCCCAATAAGGTCCTTCAGACTCTTTCCGCCGCCGGCTATGCGCCCCAGGACAAAATCACAATCAACACGGCTTACGGCGGCGGTCAATTCGGCGGCCTGAACTGGTCCAAGTCCATCGGCAACGCTTCCGGCTTTACCAGCTACGCCGTGGCTGCGGCCAAAAGAACCGGCAGGCCGGTGAAGATGCTGTGGGATGAAAGCCATTTCCACGGAGGCGAGGAGACGAATGGTTCCTACCAGTTCACTGTGGGATTCGAGCCGGAGGGGAAGATCAACGCGGTCAAGTGCGAATTGCTCTGGGCCAGCCAAATGATGCATGCCACGATGGGGAAGTTCCGGGAAGGCACGGCCATTCCTCATCTCTACAGCCGGGAAGTGGTGCCTTTTCTCAGCAGAGGATTCAATCCTTGCGCCAAAGATGGCGGGCCCGCGTGCGCGCCTCCCAACCTGGTATTCAATCAGGTGGCCGCAACCCTGAACATGGACCCGACAAAAGTCGCCATGATCAATGACGGTTGTGAAGGCCACCCCATGTCGGAGATGATCAAGGTCAAAGCCGAACAAGGTTTCAATCCCGAATTCGACAGCCTGAAGGAATGCATCGAGAGGGGAAAGAAGGCGATAGACTGGGACCGCAAGTGGCATGCCCCGGGGACAAAGATTCTCCCCAACGGGCACTATCACGGGATAGGCTTCATCTGGATGATCGCATGGCGCTGCCTGCCGGGCCCGAGCATGGTGGGTGTGATGATGCGCCCGGATGGAACGGCCAACATCGTGGCTCGGACCTGCGATATCGGCGTTTCCAGCCCTACGGCCTGTGTCCAATTGGTTTCCGGCGAACTGGGCCTGAAGTATGAAGATGTCACCTGGCGTCACGACAAGGATGTCAAGTTTTCGGTGACGGAGATCAGCGGGTCCATGGGATCGACGCGGACCTTCCCGGCCATGATTCGAGCCGCGAGGAACCTGAAGAGGATCATCCTTGAACACGCCGTGAAACCTTCGCCTGGCGGCATGATGCGAAAGCCGCAGCCGGCGCAATTCCCGGGAAAAAGCCCCGAGGATCTGGAGATCATTGACGGCATGGTTTTCGACAAGGCGGATCCATCAAGGAAAGTTAGAGTTGCCAACATCGTGGCACCCTACTATGACGGCGTCAATTCGCCCTTTTTCGGCTGGGACTTCCCTCCTTCTGTCAGTTCCAGCATTCGTATGCACATCTTCGCGCGACAGTGCTATTTCACCGAGGTGGAAGTGGATCCCGAAACGGGACTGGTCGAAGTGACAAAGCATATCGTTGTGAACGATATCGGGAAGGCGATCAATCCTGATGCCATCAATGGCCAGCAGTATGGCGGCTCCTATATGGGCATCGGGCGGTCCAATATGGAAGCCATCTACTACGATCCCAAAACCGGCATAAAGCTGAACGACAACCACGTAAGCTACGAAATCCCCACCATGAACGACGTCGGGCCGATAGACTGCCATATCATTGAATCCGCTTTGGGGTATGGTCCCTATGGCATGTACGGCATCGGGGAGAGCAGCGCCGCCTGTACCACCACCATTACGGGGCCCGCAATATATAACGCCATCGGCAAGTGGATTATGGATTTTCCCACGACACCGGACAAGGTCCTGAAGGCGCTGGGCAAAATATAGCCTCAGACGCTATTGCCGGGCGTTGAGCGTGGCGCTGGCATTCGGGTTTTTGGCCGGCGCGTCTGTCGGTTGCGGCTGTTTTTTGTTTCAGAACTCGGTCAATGAATCATCACGACGGGCTTGGCGGCCAGCCTGTTGATGATGCGGATGAGGTCCAGCGAAGTTTGATTGAACTTGATCCCGAACTTTCCCAGGCTGCCGCGATCAGATATGTCTTCGGCGCCGCGGATGACCTTCCCTTCCAGTATCAGGGCATTTTTCAAGGGAGGCGTTTTCAGGGTTATGGTTACTCCCCCGTCATTGGGCGGCAGGAATTTGGAGGCGAGATACGCGCCGTTGAGCGACAGATCGATGACGACCGCCTCGCGGCTGACTCCCTGATAAGTGAAACGACAGCTCAGGCGGGCAGGCACCCGCGAAATCATTCTCCGATCACGTATCACCCGGCTTCCCGTTGCCATAATTCCCCCTCAGATTTTTCCAGGCTCTTCGGATCGTTATTCGGCCGTTTACCATGGCAGCTTTAGCAAATTATTCGGGAGCTATAGGCGATAAACTGTTGAGGGGAAAATAAATCCGTGGTTCTGCCGTACGTGCCGGCAAGTGTTTTGCAGAAACAAGGCGAGAACAACCTTGAGGACCAAGAGTTTCAGGTTTCAGGATGCCGGTTTTGAGTCCGTGACCTGCAGCCTGATACCTGAAACCGTTCTATTTGCCTCAGGCTTGCGGGCAAACTCCAACGATTTTGGGCAGCAACCGGGCCCGGGCGGCTGCTACTTGGCTGCAATCGCCGCAGCTTTGCGCAGGGACCGGCGCAGTTCATGGAGTTGGCGCCTCACCGCTTTGAGCTCCGCATGATCATGCGCTTTGAGCGCCGCATCCCGCTTTTTCTTAAGCTCCTTCATCTGGATTTTTACGGCGGCTTTGTCGACGCCGGCGACTTTGCTCTTGTGCCGCGTATGAGTATCGATATTCAGAGCAGTGCAGAGTGCCGTCAGGAGATGTTCCTTGTTCAGCTGTGTGTAGCCCTTGACCGCTTCATGCTCGATTCCCGCGGCGATTTCTCTCAGTTCCGCGACCGTCATTCCTTTGAGTTGATCAAACGTATATGCCATAGTCACGCTTCTCCCATTGCATGAGCCTTGTTTGCTCAATCATATCACCGGCGTCAAAACACCGGATGCCAATTTCGTTCCGGTCCGGCTGGAAACCTTCGAGCTTTCGCGCCTGGGGCAAGTCTCATTGACCGAAACGGCTGAAGGCTCGCAAGCCCCAAAGGTTTAAGGTGCGGCGAAAACCAGGAAGTACTGGTAGGGCAGAAAGGTATGTTCCTTTTTCAGCTTGAAGCCGCCGGCTTCCATCCCGCGGATCACCTCTTCGCGCGCCATCTTCATTTCGGGAGGAGGGCCAACCGGCAACTGCTCTTTTTTATAGTCGAGAACGACAATCTGGCCCCCCGGTTTGAGCATTTTTTTCATCAGCGCCACATATTGAGCCTGGTTGGGCACGTGGTGCCATGTGTTGCAGATGAAAAAACGGTCGATCGAGGCATCCAAGAGCAACGGGTCGTCGGGCGCCGAGAGAATGGTCACAACGTTCCGGATGCCCCTATCGCGGATTTGCCGATTCATGTACAAAATCATGTCCGAGTTGATGTCGACGGCGTAAACGCGACCGTTGTCGCCCACATGAGGCGCAAACCGGAATGCAAACAATCCCGATCCCGCACCGATGTCTGCTATGATTTCACCCTTCCTGATGCCCAACGCTGCAATAACCTCATCCGGTTTCTGCTCGGAAATACGTTCCGGGCTTTCCAGCATCGCAATATAGGCTTTCGGGTCCTGGTGCATCTTCTGAATCTGCTCTTGGGTGCCCTGGCCGGCAGCAAACTGAGCAGCAAGAATAGCAGGGAATATAATGATCCAAAACCGCTTATGCATCTTTTTCATGGTCCTGTTTCCTCCTGTTCAGCGAATAATATTTTCTCTCTATTGCCCTTTCAGGGCTCCAAAGATCACCAGTTTACCTTCAGCCACAAGCTGATCGCGGTTTTTTTCCCATTGATAGTCACGGGTGCCTCGGGGCAGCGGATTAACCCGGATGGCGACGATGGCAAAAGAACTTCTGCCCCCGTTATGGTCATAGTTTTCATTGAAACGGTGCTCCGGCGCCGCTTTATCCTGGCATGATTTTTCGGCGTACATAGGCACGTCCGGCGGGGAGATACGGTGCTGAGGATCCACCAGGCGGAGCGGTCCCGTGCCGATGATTTTCCCCGTTTCCGGGTCAATCTGGGCTGTCTCGATCTTTTTGCCGTTTTCCTCGAATGCGAGCATGATTCTGGCATCCGGCAATGCTTTCTTCGGGTCCAGACCGGGTGCATTGTAGTTTACCCACCCGCAAGGGCCGTATTCTTTCTTGCCCAAGCCCATAACCGGAGCTGCCTGCGGCCACGACCTCTTCAATTCGTTGATGGTAAACGTTCCTTCGAAGCCGTCGAGCGATATGAAATCCACCGTTTCCGCGTTATCGGCGATTCCGGCGGCACGAAGCATTTCATAGACCCTATATCCCCGGTATACGTTGTAGAAGTCGCCGGCTTTGTTGTGCGAAGTGTTAAGAAAGACAGTCTGGCTGACCGCAGGCGACATTTTGCCCATTTCCGAGGATGCCAGAATTTTGTGAGGTGCAATGCGCGCGGCCGGATTGCTTCCGGCTTCGCCGGGATTTGTCCCCTGCAAAAATTCGGATTCGTTGGTGAAGCCGTCTCCGTCAGAATCTTTGGACGCCAGCGTCCTGATTGCCTCCTGGTTGCGACCTGCGGCCAGGTAATCGGCCCCGTAGCGATTCAGGGTCTCCCGGACATCGCGCTTGCTCCTTAGGTGCACCATGTGGCAATACCCGCAGTTATTCTCGTTCCGAATCTCGTTGTTGTTCCAGGGATCGGCGGCTTTCCCACTTTTATGACAGGTGGCGCATGAGTCCGCCGCGGCATTCTTAAGGCCCGGGTAGGCGGCCAAAACAGCATTGACATCCCTGTCGTCGGCGTGACCCTTGTATGCGGAATAGGCTGCACATGTCAACGCCATCAGCGCTAGCGCTAGCGGGATGGACAGGCGGATCCATGCACTCGGTGTAATTCTAAACGGCTGCATCTGGGTTTTCTCCTTCTCTGGGCCTCATAGAAAAAAATTACAATAAATAACAAAAAATACTAGGAATTGACCAAAAGGCGTGCTAAGCTGGTATCACTCTAGCCATTGGATAGTGGAGGGCCGGCAGAGCCGGAGGGCTCTGAGCGACTCCGGCCCTCCCGATAAATCAGCTAATATTTCATTATATAAATCCATGATCGGGGACTTATACCGGGCATAGCCGCAATTGATCAGCTGAGGCTTTGCTAAATCCCGAATTCCGCATCTCGAATCACTTGAGCCTGTGAATGACGCCGAGGCACCCCTGGTTATAGAGGTTGCGGGCGAAACACTCGATGCAGATATCGGCCCCGAACACCATGTGCACGATCATGCTGTGGTTGCCGACCGCGATGCTTTTTCCGGTGAAACCGCTTGCCAGCGTATTCTCCGGAACCTGCAGGAAATATCCTGAGAACGGGTAATCCCTCTTCGCATCGGTTTCGTCGTGATACCGGTAGCCGCTCGGATATTCAAAAACCTTGTGGGTTCCTGTCGACAGCGTGAGATATTGGGCATCCCCGGGTTCGTAATAAAACCAATCCACGCTGTTGACGCAGGGCTGGTATGGCACAAGGAAGTCCCTGCTTCCCAGGCCTTCGAGGATGATCAAAGCGATCCTGGCGCTGCCCAGACTGTGCTCGATAAGCGCGCGAATATCGGTAATGGAGCCCGGCTGACTCAACGGCGTGGAAACCGGGATCGAGAAACTCGCACCGGGTATCCGTAAGGCTTTGCGCATGGGAGCCCCGGTTGTTATAAAAGTCCAGCCTTCACGAGCTACCAGTAGGTATTCGGGTATGCGCTCCGGTCTATGAGCCGCTCCGCCAAACAGGCGTATCCATTCGTCCCGCCGGATCACCCTATCGATCGGGTCCAGGGATCGAACGTAATCCAGGTCGCGCCGGCTGGCTTCGTGCAAACCGGCGTACCGAGCGGACCAGTGGCTCGAGATTGCTATCCCGTCCACCTTGCTCAGATCTATTTCCCCGGCCACCTCAACCGTGTCACCGGAGCCGACGATCACCGGCGTAAATCCCGATTCCTCGACAAAACGGCGAACCTCGGAAAAAACGTCCTCGACCATTTTTTTGCGCTGGTCTTCCGTCGTCGGGTTGTAGCGGCCGGCAAAAAACTGATGGGCGTAAAAAATGCAGGCCAGCTGCGGCTGGTATGCTTTGACCAGATCCAATGCTGTATCGGTAACCCACCGGTTGCTTCGGTCGTCCACATCTCCCGGGTAGGGATGCCTCTTCAAAATATCGCGAACCATCAAGGTCTGCGGGCTTTGGTCCACGGCTTTCTTCCCAGTCCGCAGGTCCAGCAGGTTTTGCCACTCTCTCGCATCCACAATTGCCAGGCTCATAAAACCTCCGCACCCTCGGCCCTGGGAGCTATGAATTGCCCATGCATTCTTATGGCATGCCCGCACTCAGGGCATAGGTTGCCAAGGCAGCGGAAATTATCGAGTTTGTCCCCGCCGCACCCCAGGCTGATCCGTTCGATCACCTCCGCCCTGCAATTGGGGCACGTCGTGCTGACCCAATCGGAGCCCACGAAATTGTGGAAATACACATACGCCAATTTTTCTCGCGCAGTTTGAAGAGCCCGGCCTATTTTTTCGATGCTGGGGTAGTCCGCGTCCTTCATCTCATATTCGGGCAGCAGGCGGAAGATGTGCCAGGGTATTTCCCGGTCCATGCCGGAGAGAAATTCCGCGATGGCATCCAGTTCGCTGTCGTTGCCGCCTTCGATGACGGGCGTGGTGACCTCCACGTGCCGGATGGCACACAGCCGGCCTAGATTGCGCAATATGGGTGTCACATCCCGGATGCCGATGTACTCCCTGTAAAAGCCTGACGAAATGCCTTTCAGGCCGATGTTTATAAAATCAAAAACCGATGCCAGCAACTCCGTGGACTCCTCGGTGCCATAAGCGTTGGTGAGGCATCCCAGCGGGATGCCCGCCTGATCGGCGCTTTTTTTCAGCTCCAGCAGGGTCGGCAGGGACACGATGGGTTCATTCACGTTGAAAACGATGTTGTGACACTTCAGCTTCTGCGCCATGCGCACCAGTTCTTCGGGCGTCATAGCATAGGTGTTTTCGGAAAGCGTTGCCGGATCCTGGAGGGCAATGTAAGCATTCGAGCAGTAACGGCAATTGAAATTGCAGCCTCTCGTGCCGATCGCCAAAGTACGGCTGCCGGGATAGGCGTGATAGAAAGGAAGCGATTCCACCTTTGAAACCATGTAGGACCACCGTCCGGGAAAGCGCTCTCTGATTTCTCCCTGGTCGGCATAATACATCCTGCAAACGCCGTATTGGTCCGTGTCCAGGCGGCAATGCCATTCGCAATAGTTGCACCTCATGGTTCTACCTCTGTGTCTTTGCCGTACGGGGCGTTACCACCTGAAGCCCCTTTATCGTGCGATCGGTCTGGATGTTTTCCCCCAGTACCTGTCTCAAAATCTGATCTTCCATCACCTCGCCGGTGGAGCCGTGGGCGACAACCCGGCTTTCTTGAAGCATAGCCACATGATCGCAATAATAAAGGGCCAGATTGGGGTCGTGCAGCGTTATCAGCGCGGTCAGGCCGCGTCTTTTTACGATTTCCCGCATCAGTCCCATCATGCGGTGCTGATTGGAGAAGTCAAGATGGGAATTCGGTTCGTCCAGAAGCATGATCGGTGCGTCCTGAAACAGGGCGCGCGAAAGCATCACCATCTGCCGTTCGCCGCCTGATAGATGATTGAACTGGCGATGCGCGAGGGCCTCGATTCCCACCTCATCCAGTATTTCCAGGGCTCGCTTTTTTTCTTTCCTGCCTGGGGCGGACCATGCCCGGATACGGGCGGCAGAGCCCATCAGGATCATTTCCAGACAGGAAAAAGAAAAGGCGGTCTGCAGGCCCTGGGGAACCAGGCTGATCAGGCGCGCAATCTCAACTCGGGACAGACGGCCGATCTCCTTCCCCTCGGCGACCACCCTGCCTCGAAAAGGTTTGAGGATTGCGTTGATGCAGCGCAGCATGGTGGTTTTCCCGCTTCCGTTGCGTCCCATCAGCGCGCAGATATTCCCCTGCTCGACACTCAGGCTTATGTTTTGCAAAACCGGGACTTTGTCATACCCGGCGCTGAGGTTTTCAACTGCCAAGCTCACCGGATACTCCCATGCTTTTCCTGCTTAGGACCAGATACCCCAGAAAAGGCGCTCCTATCACGGACGTAACGATGCTGATGGGGATTTCGGAAGCCAGCATAGAGCGGGCCAGAGTGTCCATCAGCAACAGGAAGGTCCCTCCCAGGAAAGCGGACGCAGGGATCAGCTTCCTGTGGTCCGTGCCTGCCAGATAGCGAGCTATGTGCGGAACGATGAGCCCGACCCAGGCGATCGTTCCCGCTGCCGCGACCGCGCATTACGGCCCGAAAGCGATCAGGCTTTCAAGATTGATGGCGTGTCCGTCCTGAGCCTGGGTTTTGGGCATGGCCGCAAATTTCGCGTCCACGGCGGCCAGGGCTTTTGCCTCCCGGCCATAGAGGCTCTGTTCCACAAGCTTGTCCTGTTGACCCAGCGCAAACACGATCCTTCCGCCGAAGTGGTGGAGCGCGGATATGCGTGTCATATGTCTCCGGACCGTAGCCGTGCGGCCCAGTTGATCCACGACGGATATGGTTTCCCCATCCTGCGCTGCTTTATAGCTGCAGCCGCTGATCGCTGTGAAGGCAGCCATGCATGCTGCTAGGAAAATTGTTTTCCTCATGGCATCCGGATAAAAAAACAGCCACGAATGGACGCGAACGACGGATTCACCCAATTCGTGGCTGCCCTGAAGTTTCCTAGAACCGGTAGCGCGCGTTAAAGTACCAGCTGCGGCCCGCTTCGGGGTAGCCGGCTGTGTAGTAGTAATCCCGGTCGAAGAGGTTCTTCACGCCCGCCTGCACGGAAAATCCCCCATAGATCGGGACTACGGTTCCGATGTCCATGGTGCCGTACGAAGAAGAAAAAGCCAGATTGCCGGGCGCCGTCTTGTAAGTTGTATCCTGCAGGACGATGCCTCCTTCGTACCGGTAAGTTGCCAGAGCAAGGATTTCGTGGGGCAGCCGCCCGGTGAGATTGGCAATGACCTTGTTTTTGGGATAGGTCGGCAGTATCTGGATCGACGTCAGGACTTCACTGACGTCCACCATGCCCCCAAAGTCATAATCCATGTTCCGGCTGAGATAGCTGTAACTCAGGTCCATGGTCAGGCGCGAAAGCGGCGTGCTGCGGACGCTGACCTCGAATCCCTGGTGCCTTTCTCTGGCTATGTTAACGTTCTGGCTGCAATATCCGGCTTGAGAGCCGGTGTTGCTGCACAGTGGATCCGCAGTCCCGCCGGGATCCAGGACATAAACGGATTGAATCGCATCCCGGAGACGGTTGTAGAAGTATTCGACCTGGAAAACGGTCTTGCCCGGGAATGCGTGCGAGTACCCAAAATTAACGCTGGTGTTGTGCTCAGGTTCCAGGTCGGGATTCGGAATTCCCTTGCCCAGACCGTAGGAATAGCTTTCCTTCAGGAGAGGGAACCGGCCCCGGTCCGCCACGGTAAAAAAGACCGTATCCAGCGACGAGATCGCATAGGAGAGCGATGCCTGCGGATTGTAGTTCCAAACGCTGGCGGTGCAGCCCCTGAAAGAATCGTTGCCCGGGCTGGATGCGCAGGTGACGGGTATCAATGCCGTTTCAGATTTGTTGAGTTTCTGAATGTGCATACCCTTCATGTAATCTGCGCTGAAGCCGAATGTTGCCCGCAGGCGCTCCGTGATCGCGATTACGTCCTGGAATCCCATGGAGAACATCTGAGCCCGGTTGACCTGGGTGGGTGTGATGAAGGGATAGGGCGCCTTTGCCGGATACTCGAGAATTTCCTTGTGATTGTCGTCCCTGAAAAAGAAGGATGCGCTCAGCAGGTTCCGCCGCAGTGCCCGCGTGTTGAATTCGGCGGATGCGCCCGTGCTGTGGTCGTTGTAGAAACTGTGGTTCGACGTGGCTTTATTCATGGTCGAGAAGGAATCATTGTCGTAAAAATCCATCTCGTTGGGAAATTCATCGTAATAAGCGCGCAGCTTAAGGGAACTCGCCTCGCCCAGGCCCGTGTTTGTTATCAGGTAATATCCGGTCTTGTTCCAATAGGGATACCTTCGATAGGCAAAGTTGTTGAAGGTTGCGCCGGAATTCAGACCTGCATACAGCGGGACGCCCTTTTCGCCCTTCTGATTGATGTAGCTGAACACGTACTGGTCTTGGCCCCTCGGGGTATACGCGAACCTTCCCGTGTACTTCGCGTCGCGGGTGTCCGAGTTGTTTCGCTCATTCGTGGTTTGGAACTTGCTTCCGGGGAAGTTGCTCGAAAGCGGGAAGTAATCGCTCTGCAGCCAGTCGAATGTGCCCTGGAAATAGAACTTTTCCCACCGCGATCCCAGGTTCACCGAAGACAGCAGCTGATCTCCCGATCCGGTTCCCATCAATACATCCGCCTGGAATTTCTTCTCAGGCTGTCTTGTGACCAGATTGACGGCGCCGCCCATGCCGTTGGGACCGAGCAGCGGGGAGGAATAGCCCTTGGATACCTGTATTTCGGAAATGTCATTCGAAAGGAACCGGTTGAAATCGATCGTGCCGTCGTAGGGCATGCTTACCGGGATGCCGTCGATATACATGGGCACCTGGCCCCTTGACGTGAAGCCGCGCAGCCGGATTGTGGATTCGTTCCGAGCAGCCGCGCGATCCAGCGATAATCCCGGCAAATAATCGATCGCGGCGGCAGCATTCAAAGCCTGCCGGTTGACGATTTCGGTGCGGTCGAAACTGTCCGTCACGGGAGATAGAGGCGAGGCTTCCGCAGTGACGCTAACCATGGTCACTCCCAAGTCGAAAGGCCTGCTCGGGTCCTCCTTGAGGATAGCCTGCATGGCGTTGGTAAGGGCGGAAACCTGATCGCGGAGTTGATCCGCGTTCCACGGCTCCGGCGGAGCCGGCTGCAAATCTATATCGGAATCCGGATGCATCTTCAGCCAGAGATCCACACCGTTGCGGATCTGCACAATCGCCGCCCTGTTTAAAGCCAATTCGTCCGCAGAGGCGTTCTTAAGGTAATTGAGATCACTGGACCATTGGAGCATCTGCTTGGTCTGTGCCTGCAGGGAGGACAATCCTCCGGCCAAAATCAGCAGAGCCAACCCCAGCGATGCAAAATGTGCCCGCATGTTGTGTTTGAAAAACATGAATTATTCTCCTTTATCCAATCCTCAAGCAAATGAGAGCAAAATAACAATTAATAACAAAATATGACAATAAGTCAATCTTTATTACAGTTTAACGGCGGTTCTCTGGGCGCACAAATCGACCTGTGGCTCCGGACGCGTAACTTTTAGACAGGTGCATGCAAGAACACCCGAGCCGCGTCAGCAGGAATGTTGCGGAGAATACCGATTGGCTATTTCTTCGTGATCCCTCTTCCGAAAATTACGACTTGCTTTCTTTCAATCAGGGGCCATCCGTTCTTCCAGTCGTACTCTTCGAATCCCTCCGGCATCGGATTAACCCTGATGACTGTCGCGCCTCGGATGCAGGACCCGGCATTGTGATCGATCGCCTTGTCAAAATCCCAGCTGTCGCCGAAGGTCTTGGCCTTTATAGATCGGTCGGGCCGCCCCGGCCTCGAAGAATCTCCCGCCAGCAGGTCCCGCATGGGCTTTACAAGCCGGTACGGCCCTTCTCCAGCGAGGCGCCCAGTCCCTTTTTCATAGTGAGAGATATCCAGTGGCTTGCCGTCGCGCTCGAAGGCCAGCAAAAGCCATGGAGTGTCCGGGATTTCCTTTCCGTCTGTTACTCCCGGCGGAATTTTGTCCGGATAGCGAACGAGAGCTTTCTCCGGGTCCTTGATGGCGCCTGGCGCAGCGTAAAAGTAGCCTTTGGGAAACGGCCCGGCGATATCGCTCAGGGCATAATCGGTGCTGTATCCATCGGGCGCAAATACGGTAATACCGGCCGCGCCGCTCAGATCCACATGCGCCGCTTCGAGCAGGTCTTTGACCCGGACGCCTGCAAAGGTTCCGTAGTCGTCAAAGGGCTCCGAGTTGGTGTTTACAAGCATAAACTGCTTGTGTGTGGGGCGTTTCCGGATATCTTGCCAGTTCAGAGTTATTGTCGGAGCCAATGGTTGCCCCGGCCGGCTTGCACTGTCGCCGGGGTATCGCAGCGCACCAATTTCCTCGGAATTTTGAAAGGCATCGCCGTCGGAATCGAGCTTCCCGATCGACGCCACTGCCTCAGTTGTCCTGCCTGCCTGTTTGTAGGCAAGGCCATAAGAGTTCAGGGTATCCTCAAAGGTCTTTGGAACTCCAGTCTTGTACCGCGGATTGGAATATTGAAGCAGATGGCAATAACCGCACGGGCTGAATTCGCGTGCGGTATCGGTCCCGGCCACGCCGCTGCGGTGGCAGGTCTGACAGTCGTCCAGCCGCGTTCCGATAGCTTTCGGGTATTGTCGGGCAAAATTCTGGACATCCCGGTCGTTCTGGTGGCCGACATAAGCCCTGGATCTGACTTCTTCCTGCGGAGAAGCCGCGGCAATCAGCCGGCAAATGGCCATCACTGCAATCAGAACCGCCGCCAAAGCATATGTCTTACGCATCGCAGACTCCAATCAGGACTCGAATCTTCGGCGAATCCCTGATGAAGGAATGATCCATTGCCGGAATTCAGGATTCCAGGCGCAAAGGCAACTATTAATAACAAATTATTACGATATGACAACGAAAATTACACCCTTCCGCTACCTTGAACAGGCCTATAACCGCACAATTTTTTGGGCGGGCTTGGAGTTGGAGACCTCCGGGTCAGATAATGCCGGCGCTCGCCGCCCAAACCGATGACGAACGATAACTGCCGGCGGTCTACCGTCAGGCTTCCGGATTTGCCGGAAGTTGTTGACTGTGTTTTCAGGCTTCCAATGGAGGGCGATCCAGTCGCGCTAGTCTAGTTTAGCCAGTTCACCAGGATTTCGGCAAAGAACGAACGTCTCGGAGCCAGATAGGAATAAAAATAGTCCCGATCAAGGATGTTTTCGACGGAGAGCGAGAATGCCAGCAGGCGGCTGATCCGGTAAATTATTTTGGCGTCGGCGGTAAAATAGGGATCATAGGATCCCGGCACATTGGTGACGACATCTTTGTTTTCGTCGTGCGTGTAGAGTTTGGAGACATACCTGCCCACAAGTGTCGCCGTCAGGCGGCCTCGTTCGAATTCGGCGCCGCCATTTCCGGTCCACCGTGGGAGAAAGGTGAGAAGCTTGCCTTCAGTCGATGGCTTTGAATGGTTTTCGGTAACTTTGGCGCTGTTGAATGTGCCGTTGGCGAAAATTTTCAACGCCGGAGTCAGCCACTGGCTTAACTCCAGTTCAACACCCCTGCCTTTTGCCTTGCCGGCATTGACATATTCGTTGATTTTGGAATTTGCCGGGTCGGTTCGGCGGTAAATGAGGTTGGACAAGCGATTCTCGAAATAGGCTCCGGAAAAACGTGCGCCTCTCCACAGATCCTGATCGATTGCGGCGTCCCACGAAATGGCTGTTTCGGGCGCCAGATCCGGATTCCCCCGGTAAACGGTCCCCGATGAATAGGACCAGGTCCTGTACAGCTCATAGACCGTCGGCGGGCGGAAAGCCTTTCCGATCGAGCTTTTCAGCGTTGTTGTATGGGACAGGCGGTAAACCAAGGCAGCTTTGGGGCTAAGGCTGAAGGCATCCCTTTCGGCATAATAGGCCGGATACCCTGCCGTGTCCGCCTGGTTGGCGTAACCGTCATAGGTCCGCCAGTAATCTCCGCGCACGCCAAGATATGCCGTCAGGTCATTCCGGAGGAGTATCTCGTCCTGCAGGTAAAATCCGCTCGTCAGAGACTTCCCCCGGGCGGCATAGGTCATCGAAGATCGCGATCTTTCATCGCGCCAGTTCGTCAGTGCGTACTCCCGGGTTTGGGCGGAACTGCCTGTCAGGTCCGCTCCCGCGGTCAGAAAGTGACGGTCCAGCACGGCAAACGTGAATTGAACGCTGCCGGTGGTCTTGTCGACCGGCGTCTCGGCCACCGTTCCCGGTCCGCCGCCGATGGTGGTGGCAGTTGTGGATCCCGGCGTCGTGTACCAGTTTTTATGGACGTTCAAATGGCTCACGCTGGATTTCACCTGAGCCCGGCCGATCTTCGTATCGAAGAACAGGCTGTAAATGTCCTGCCTTTTATTTCCGGATCCGCTCAGAAAAGAGGACTCACGGACGGTTGTCTTGCCCGATGTATAGGAATAAAGAGGGTCCCCTGCGGCATCGCGCAGATAGCTGTGTGGTTCGTCGGTCCCGTACTTGTAGCCGGTTGTGACAAGCGAGAACCCGAACTGTGTGGAATCCGAAACGCGGTAGTTCGTCTTGATGCTGAAGTCATGATCTTCCCAGGTATTGTCGCCCTTGTTTCCCAGAATAAAGCGCTTGTTGCCCTGTGTGTCGGTGGTTTCGCTGTAGCCGGTGATTCCAGCTGGAGGCTGGCTGCTTTGAGCGTTCAAGTCGTTGGCAAAACCGTTGGTCCGGCTATAGCCGTAGCTCATCAGGATGCCGAGTTTTCCTCGGATCGTTTCACCGTAGGAGAAGTACCCGCGACTCAGGTCGTTCATCGCCTGATGGTTGCCGAGCCCGGTGCCGAAACCGCCGCTCAATATTATCTGCCTGCCTTCTGGCATCCTCGTGATAATGTTGACGACGCCGCCCATTGCGTTGCCGCCATATAGGCTGGAGAACGGTCCCTTGACCACCTCGATTCTTTCGACATTGCCGGTTGAAAGGCCCCCAAACTGAACGGCCCCGGTGTAGCTGTCGTTCAGGGGCACCCCGTCCATCAAAATCAGCGTCCTCTGCTGGCTGGGAAAACCGCGCAGCGTGATGGTGGACTGAGTGTCCATCAAGCCCTTGCCCCGGCGGTTGAAAACGCCGGGTATTGTGTTGATGGCCTGGTCAATTGTGTTCACACTGCGATTCGCTATGTCGTTCATCGTAATTACTGAAGCGCTGCCGGGAGATTCTTCAATTTTTTTATCGGAGCGCGTGGCGGTAACGACGACCACTTCGTTGAGCTTGCTTTGTACGGGAGTCCTGGGTTCCTCCTGAGCGAGTGAACCTTTTATGAAACCCGAGAAGAATCCGGCCAGGCCGAGGATGAGCAGCAGGCCTGCCATTCCATGATGGCGGCGCGATCTTCCGCGAACGCGCCATGCTTTTGACTGTTTCATTTCCGACTCCCCAATAATTGCTAGAATTTCTGCATGCGCACAAGTTCCTCCCGCGCAAGTGCAGATATGTGCTCGCAGACCGCTTCAAACGAGTCTTCTATAACGCTGCGGTTTTGGAAAACTTCGGTGAAAACCGTGAGGCCGAAAGCGTCATCCTGGCGTACGGTAAAGACTACGGACCCGGGTGTGATCCTCGCATTCTCGAGAATCACGTCCCCGTCTCCGTCGGTGATGCCGATCACCGGCATCTGAAACCGGTAAAGGATGTCGCCGACTATGGCGGTTGTGTCGTCCCCGACGGTTACGGCGCCTTCCGCGCCGCGCATGCGTTCGAAGATGCGGGCGGCCGCGTGGTCCACGAATGCCATTCCCGTGCCCCCGCGTTTTGCAATGCGGGGAGTGCGCCCCATTCGCCGCAGTGTGCGCGTGGTTGCCAGTTTGACCGATTTCAGATCAATGCCGCCAAGTCGGTCAAGCTTATCCAAACCGTGCTTCTTGATGGTAATCCCGCGCGCTCCCACGACGCGGCGCCCCAGGCATTCGATGACAATTTCCTCGCCCGTCGCCCTGCCGATCACGATTCCATCCGCAAGGACGAAATCGCCGGCAGCCGAAGTCGTGAGCCTGCGGCAGACCCTGCCGTTCTCTTCCCATATGGAATCTGGGTTTACGACGCCACAGTGCCTCCGAAGACCAAGCCGGCGCTCCAAAGCCTCGATCAGTTGGGGACATCTGATGGAATTCAGTTCTACCAGCAGGCCGGCAGAGCACTCGATCTGGATGAGAGGAATGCCGATGTCAACTTTGGCGGCGATCATTGCCCCATGCAGGAGCCCCGAGGAAGGCGACTTGCCGCAGTTGGCAAATACGATCTGGTCCACCTCATGATGCATTTCCTTCAGGATCTGGCTCGGTTGGGAACCGGGGCATTCGATTCCTGCCAGGCCGCTGTCGATCGCCGCCGTCCGGCCCATGGTGCCTGCCAGGAAACAGCGCAGTGGGGCCGTCGTGGCGAGAGCCTGTACGATCTTCTGTGCCCAGCCTGAGTCAAAAACTTCAGGCCCGTGAAAAAGTATCCCGATCATTCCGGCTGCGTCTCATAAAGGATTCTGCAGAGCCTGATGTGGCGTTCGCTCCAGGAGGCGTCATCCTCGTGGCCGCGCTTGCGCCAGTAAGCGGCGTTCTTCTCCCATTGTTCGACCGGCTTCGCGTATCCGGCGGCTGATTCCCCGGTTTTGACCTTTATCTCGGCCGCGTGTTCGTAAGCATCGGCCGCAATAAAGTGGTTCCCGAGTTCTTCCGCAAGTGCCCCCATTGCCTCGTAGGCTCCGATGCACGCCTGCCATTTTTCAGCCTTCTCGGCGAGGATCGCATGGCGGTATGCAATCATTAAAGCGAGCTCCATGCTGCGCGCGCGGCGGGCATTTTGAAATGCCCGGTGGTAAAAACCGAAGGCCTGCTCCGCGTCGCCCGCCTGTTCACAGACAAGGGCGCTGTTGAAAAATCCGCAGGCGGCGAGCGCGTAACTCCCTTTGCCGGCTTTAAGAGCCGCAAATTCCTGCCACGCTTCGGCCGTGCCTGCCTTACGCGCCCTCTCCTCGAGCCGGCGCGCACGGTAATAGGGATCCTCTGTTACCAGGTCCCAGTTCAACGTCCGAAGTCCCCTCCCGTTTTCCACAGTTCTTTTTCCCTTCTCTCCGGCAGGCCTGCTCAACGAAGCAGGGCCGCCACGCCGACGATTGCGGCAAAAACCAGAACACGCATCAGGGTGGAAACGATCACGAGCTGAGTCCCGATGGTTGCGCCAAAAATCCCGAAATAGTAGGGAACCAGATACCTGATATTGGGTACGGTGGCCAGGAGCGTACCTACCAGCAATGCAACCACAACGTCCCTGCCTCCCAGCATTCCTTTGGAAAGCAGACCTCCTGCCATCGTGTATGCGCCCACCGGGCTGACCAGGCGGGCGGCGATGATGGGAAGCGATGCCTGATGTACGGGGAAGTAGCGCGCCACAACGCCGAGGTGTCGGGCGGCGTATTCAAATACCCCGGACTCGATTAAAAGAAAGGCCGCCAAGGTCAGGGGAACCAGCGTTTTCAGGGTCTTGGGGACGATCCTCCCGGAATCGCGCAGCGCGCTGGAGAGCGCAGCGCGGGTGCCTGGACTTTCGTGCGACGAAGCGGAGGGGAGTGACGTCCCTGCGGCTCCCGGGTAGGGGAGAATCACCCGGCCGACGGCCAGGAGGAGAATCGATTTAACCAGATCGGCAAACAGGACCAGGCCATAGTAGGCCAGCCCGAAGATGCCTATCAGCGGCAGGGTCACAGGAAGGACACTGCGCCCCTGTGCGATGTAGCCGGGAAGGGCGTTCATGATCGCCGAGATGATCAGTTCCGGCCGGCTTATGCGCTTCTCTTGATGATAGCGCGCGAGCATCGAATGCCCGGCTGTGGGGGAAATGACGGCGACGGCAAAACTTCCGGCACATTCCGGGTGCAGATGGCCGAGCTTGGTCAAGGGACGCGCAAGCCAGGACAGTTTGTCGAGCCAACGGAGTTCGATGAATAGCTGAGCCAGGATAACACCCAAAGCAAAGAGCGGAACGACCGTCAGCAGAAACCTTCCGGTCGACATAAGCGAATCCTTGAATATCGCCACAATGTCCAAAAAACCCTCCGCGATTCCCTGCTTTGTAACACGAATACAGAAATCGTAACACTAGGGCAAAATGCTATCTCTGTGGCAATCCGGAGTCAAGCGCTATCTGGGGGCCAATTCACTCAGCCCATCAAGTATCATGGATGCCGAATCCCCGCCTTCGCGGGGGCCACTGGGATTTGACGGCTCCTGAGCAGGAAAACGCCGACCGACGCCGACAAAAGCGCGGATAAAAACGGAAAATTTGTGCAAGGATCAGAGGCTGGGAGTCAGGTGCCTCCGGCAAAGCCGGGGATTTATCAATGTAATTACTCCGATTAACAAATTATTACCTTAAAGCAGATAAATCTACGTGCTACATTTGCACAGATCCGGCCCAAGAGAGGTATGCTATGTGGGAAATCTATGATGAATTAATCGCGACGGTCCCTCCGGACCTCAGAGTGTCCGAATGCCTGGTGGGTCTGCACTGGACCCTGGTACGGTCCAGTGCCGTCGGAATGGCTCTAACCCCGTTCGGTGTCCCGCGCATGCAGGGAGCACAACGGGCTTCCGTGATTGCCGGCATCGGTGAACGGATTGCCGGCATGCCTGTTCGCGAACTCGCTCCTTATGTGAAATCCTGGAATCCGTATGAGGCCAGCGTAGGATTGGCAGCCATCAACTCGGTTCACAATTCGCCGGAACAAGTTGAAAAACTCTCCGGCAGGCCGTTGTCCGCTCAGGGCCAGGTCAGCGCGTTTGTTTCCTATTCAAAAATTGTTCAAGGCAGGAAAGCGGCTGTGATTGGCCGGTTTCCGGACCTTGATGTCATGAAGGAAGTTTGCCAGCTGACCGTGCTTGAACGCGTCCCCGGTCCCGGGGATCTCCCCGATCCGGCATGCGAATACGTCCTGCCCGACCAGGATTACGTCTTTATCACGGCGACCGCCATGATCAATAAGACTCTGCCCAGGCTCCTGGAATTGAGCCGCAACGCTTCCGTATTTCTCGTCGGTCCTAGCACTCCCTTTGCGCCTTCGCTGTTCAGCCATGGAATCGATACATTAGCCGGGACTGTTGTGCTCGATCCTGCCTCCGTCTGGCAGGCGGCGCAGGAAGGCGGAGCCCGAAGAGTGTTTGAGCACGGGGCACAAATGGTCAAAGTCAGCCGCGAAGATTGGCTGCAAAGTGAGAGGGCTTGAGGATCAAAGGAGTAAAGGGTCAGAGG
>CAYYTC010000013.1:0-5846 GCA_964474425.1 uncultured Acidobacteriota bacterium | reverse complement strand
AGGGACATTCGATATACGGATTTCAATTTCCTATGCCGGCCCGCCTTTGGGGGCCTCGGAACCTCTGATCCTCAAAACGGGGAGAGAGAGTTTTGAAAGCCATACGCACCAGATTTTTTATTGCGCTCGGAATGGCATTCCTATGCACTGCGGCATTCGTCGATTATGCGGATCCTTCGCTTTTCGGAGCCGGCAAGACAAGAACGATAACGGACATGCTCGGCAGAAAGGTGGCAGTCCCGGACCCGCTGACCCGCGTGGCGCTCCTGGGGGGGCCCACCGGGCAAATCGCCTATGTCCTGGGCGCGCGTAATCAGTTGTGTGCCGTTACCAAATCCCTGAGCTCGTCGGAACTGGTGAGGCTGATGGACCCAAGCGTCACAAACCTTGTGGCGCCCAGAAGCACCAGCGGCCAGGTAAACGTTGAAGAGCTGATCGTCGCGGATCCTCAGCTGGTGATCGCCGGCGACCTGGACGGATCCATCGTCGAAAAGAAGACCCGGATACCGGTTGCCTATTTCAAAAGCGATATGAACCAGAGCTTCGAGATGATCAAGGAAGAGATACGCTTTTACGGAACGGTTTTCGACAAACTGCCCCGCGCCGAAAAATACATCGGCTATCTTCAGAAAACCGTCGCGCTGATCCAGTCACGAACCGGAGCCATTCCCAAAAACAAGCGCAAAGCCGTCTTTAACGGGTACAGCTCCAATCATCTGGTAACCCTGGGCGGCGATACCTTCATGCAGCAGCGGCTGGAGTTGGCCGGCTGCCGGAATGCTGCGGAATCGATCCTGACCACGGGGCTCAAGGAAGGCCTGCATACCGGGCTGGCGGAAGTTTCCATGGAAAAGGTCCTGGGCTGGAACCCCGACGTACTGGTCATCGATTTCGGCGCGCCGTCGGAGCTTTATGACAATCCAAAATGGAAGAGCATCAACGCGGTCAGAAACAAAATGGTCTTCCGACAGCCCATCGGGGTGTTCATCTGGGACCGGCCCACCACGGAATCGGCTGTGCTCCATCCGCTCTGGCTGGCAAAAATCGCCTATCCGGACCTTTTCCGAGATATCGACATGGTCCAGGAGGTCCAAAGGTTTTACCGTGAGATCATGTCTTTTAACCTGAGCGATGAACAGGCGAATGCCGTACTCGAGGCCAAATACACGATGAATTTTATGTCGAGCCAGGGCAGAGGGAAATAAGGTGAAATCGGCGCCCCCGCAGATCGCCGATAAAGCAGCGCCCGGGAAGGCTGCAAGGCTTCAGATCCTCCTGGTCGCACTCCTTGTCGGCGTCTCGATTATTTCTCTGATGTCGGGCCCGATGGACATACGTCCCGGCACGGTTGTCCGAATTTTGGCATCCCGGCTGCTGCCGATGCAATCCGATTGGCCTGCAACCCTGGAGTCCGTCATCATGGACGTCCGTCTGCCTCGCCTGCTGGCAGGGCTTTTGATAGGCGCGGGTCTTTCCATCTCCGGGGCGGCCTTCCAGGGCTTGTTCCGCAATCCGCTGGTCTCTCCGCATATCCTGGGCGTTTCCGCCGGCGCGGGCTTCGGGGCGGCACTTGCGATACTGTTTTTCGGAAACATCTTCATGGTCCAGCTGCTTTCGTTCTGCTTCGGCCTGATTGCGGTCTGGATGACATACGCGCTCAGCCGCATCTACCGCAGCACGCCCGTGCTGATGCTGGTGCTGGCCGGCATCATCGTCGGAGCGCTTTTTTCCGCAGGGACATCTCTTTTGAAGTACATCGCCGATCCCGTCAACCAGATGCCGTCGATAGTGTTCTGGCTGCTGGGTTCGCTGAATAACGCCTCGAACAAAGACATTGCGGTTGTCGGACCGATTATTCTCGCGGGCACCGCAAGTCTTTATCTAATCCGCTGGCGGATCAATCTGCTCACAATGGGTGAAGAAGATGCGCGGTCCCTGGGCGTGGATACGGCCAAAATCCGCGGCTTCATCATCGTCAGCGCAACTTTCATTTCAGCGGCTGCGGTCTGCATAAGCGGCATCATCGGGTGGGTGGGCCTGGTCATACCTCACATAGGCCGCCTGCTGGTCGGCTCGGACAACAAGCATCTGCTGCCGGTGGCGACACTGATGGGTGCGATATATCTTGTATCCGTGGATACTATTGCCCGGACGGCCATGGAAACGGAGATCCCGATAGGAATCCTCACAGCCATAGTCGGGGCTCCGGTGTTTGCATATCTTTTGAGGAAAAATCGCCCAGGCTGGTAACCGATGACGGCTCAAATCGAAGCTGAGAATATCTCCTTTAGTTACAGCCACGACATGGCGAAGGCCATTTTCCGCGACGTTTCTTTTTCCGTCCACTCCGGAGATGTTCTTTGCCTGCTGGGCCCCAACGGCACCGGCAAATCGACGCTTTTGAAGTGCCTCATAAACATACTCCGCGTACAGCAGGGGCGGATCCTTCTGAATGGAAGGGACCTGTCGGAATTCAAACTGCCCGAGGTCGCAAGGAATATCGGGTATATGCCCCAGGGTTTGCTGTCCGCGTTCCCCTTCCGGATCAAAGACATCATCATCATGGGCAGGGCGCCTCACCTCAGCCTTTTGGCTTCTCCGTCCCGCGCGGATATGGAGATCGCATACAAGGCGATGGAAACCGTGGGGTTGGCCCCACTTGCCGACCGGCCCTGCAACAGCGTCAGCGGAGGCGAATGGCAGCTTGCTCTTATCGCGCGAGCCCTGGTCCAGGAACCTCAAATCCTGCTGCTCGATGAACCTACTTCACATCTGGATCTGGGCAATCAGGTGAAAATTCTCCAGGTGATCCGGGATCTAGCGGATAAGGGCATGACCATCATCATGGCTTCCCATACGCCCGATCACGCCTTCCTCGTGTCCAATATCGTCGCGATTATGAACAACGGCCGCATCGCCCAGAAAGGCCCTCCGGACGAAGTGATCACCGATGACAGCCTGAAGAGGACCTACGGCGTGGATGTCCGGGTGGTTCGATTGGAAGAGGGAAGCCTGAGCAAGGCATGCTTCCCGGCGCTCAAAAAGCCTGCACGCTGATTATGTAATATCCCTGACTCTTCCAGGAAAACGCTGAAATGCCCTGACAGGCGCCGACAAACACTGACAAATATATGCTTTTTGCCAGCATATTGCATCCAAACCCATGCGGCAGGGAATCTGCAGGTCCGCACTATTGTGTTTTCTTCTCGCCGGCGGCTGCGAAGACGGGGGTGATGTCTACCGGAATATCCTGAAGCCTTGGAATTACGCCCTCGATTTCCGGCGTCGACACCGAGTATTTTTTCAGCAGACGCTCCGCCCGGCCGTAATCGCCGGTCGCCTCAATCATCAGCAGTTCTTCTGCGAGAGTTCCGACGGCCTCCCGGTATTTTGGAATGTCGATCCTGAACCGCCCGTCGGCTGAAGGCACGATCGCGCCTTTTTCTCTGTACCAGTTCCATTGCAGCGCGGCTCCGCCGCCGTGCGCCTCCCCGATGCCAAAGCGCATGCTGCGGAACAGCAATGCCGCATCCGTAACAAAAAGCTTGGAGGCATCGAAGGCGGTGATGATTTTCTGATCCATGGCATAGAGCAGCGTCCAGATGCCGACCACGTCCGCCTTGCATTCCTCGATCGTGGAATAGAGGGCCTTCAGGTAGATGCGGTTTTCCTGCAGCTTGCCGTCCGGTCCCTTGATAATGCCCGGCCCCAGCGCATGCGAAAGCTCGTGGAACAGGGTATGGTTGAAATAGGCGTCGAAGGACAGAAGGGCGTCCTGCGACGGATCCAGCACTCGCCGGGCAATCGGCTCTCCCGACTGCCGGAATTTGGCCTGCATCACGTTTTTAAGCAGGACGTTCTTGGAGCCTTTGGACTGTCGTATTTTCTCATCGTTGGGAAGATTGAAGGCCGATGTCTGGACTCCGCGCCGGGCGTCTCCGGCCGTAAAGATCTCCTGGACCACTTTTATGGTCGATCCGGCCCCCCGTTTGAGATTTTTATGTTCGTCGGGGATCGGAAGAGACCTTTCCATAGCAGGGAGATGACGGATGTAAACCTTCAATTTCTCGCTTTCCGGCCGGTCGACCGCCGTTATGAATGCTTCGAAGCTTGCCTTGGCATTGAGCATTCCGTCTTCGTAGACTTCATAGGGCCCGATTACGACCTCGATGGGTGAATCCATCTCTACCCAGGCGACGTCGCTGTCGTAGTAGTCGTTGGACAGGAAAGCATCGGCACGCTTGAGGAGGAAAGATTTCAGCGAGGCGTTGGTTGTGAGGCCGGCCGCTTCGCGGAGCTTCGCGGCCGCGGGTTGGAGCATCTCACGGTATTCCTCGGAATACGGCACGGCGGCAAGCTTGCCTTCCTTGCGCCGGATGACGGTATACAGGTTCTGGAAATTTACCTGGTCTTCCGGGTGCGCCGCAATCCACTTCTCAAATTCCTCTCGGGTCATATCCGTCGGATAAAAGCCGGCTCCAGGCGGCTTGGATCCGCCGGGACCGAAAGGCGAAATGAAGGGCTCGTCATCCAGCAAGCGGTCCCAGCGCCCCATCATCAGGTCGAAATAGCGCAGCCCCAGGCGATACTCGGGCGATTTTTCCGCGAGAGCCGACAGTTCTTTCCGCAGAGAGGGATTGTCCTGGGAGACCTGAAGCGAGAAGATCCGGTCCATGTCACGCGATGCATCGATGAGCGCCGAAACAACCTTTTGCTCCTGCGGAGTTAATAGATTCCGGTCGTAATCCATTACGGTCTCCGGCAGCTTGGCCAGCCTTCCCTGGATATCGGGAACGACCTCAAGGGTTTTCTGTGAGGCCGGTCGCTGGATGTCCGAACGGCTGCAGCCGAACAAGGATGCGACAACGGGCAATACAATCAACATGCGAAGTTTTTTCATGACTGCCTCCGGTAGGAGCGCGATATATCGGATCAGGGTGCTCGTTTTACAGGCGTCGAAGCCGGCATGTCCTTCTGCTTCCAATTTGGGCATAATAGGGATCGTATGTTTTATATCCCCATCATTCGGCGATGGAACAAAAAATATGTCAATAAAGCGACTATTACTGCTCAGCAATTCTACCATGGCCGGCGAAGCCTATCTGGATTATCCCAAATACGACATCCGGGAATTCCTGGGAAGCAGGCCCGTGACTGCTTTGTTCCTGCCCTATGCGGCCGTAACGATTGCATGGGACGACTATGAATCGAGGGTTAAAGCCCGCTTCAACGAAATAGGGCATGATGTGATCTCGATTCACAGGTTTCAGGATCCCGCGACAGCTGTGAACGAGGCGCAAGCCATCGTTGTGGGAGGCGGCAACACCTGGAACCTGCTCCGCAACATCCATGACTTCGGACTGATTGGACCCGTGCGAGAGAAGGTCCTGGGAGGAACAAAGTATATCGGCTGGAGCGCCGGGGCCAATGTGGCATGTCCGACCCTCATGACTACCAACGACATGCCCATTGTCGACCCGTCGGGATTTCACGCATTCAACCTTGTGCCTTTTCAGATCAACCCGCATTACCTGGACGCCAATCCTGAAGGGCACGGCGGGGAGACACGCGAAGATCGGATCCGGGAATTCATAACAGTCAACCAGAACGTCTGTGTTGCCGGTTTGCGCGAAGGTTGCATGCTTTTCGTGGAGGGCGGGAATATGTCCATGAAAGGCGTCCGCAGCCTCCGATTGTTCAAATACGGCTGCGAACCCCGTGAAATTCCCGCCGGCGAAGACCTGAGTTTCCTGCTGCAGGCAAATACGTACCGATAGTCTGAAGTTATTGACGATCCTGTGGCAATATGGATGCTACCCACCCAATCAGGTGGTCCAATCTCGGCC
>CAYYTC010000012.1:0-82391 GCA_964474425.1 uncultured Acidobacteriota bacterium | reverse complement strand
CGGTTAGCGGTTAGCGGTTAGCGGTTAGCGGTTAGCGGTTAGCGGTTAGCTATATAACGATGAATTATTAAAATCGGAATTTTTCAACAATTTTTCGAGACATAACTAACCACTAACCACTAACCACTAACCACTAACAACTAAATTGCAACGGGAAGGCGCTGATCGCGTAATATTGGAGGCATGCGCAATTTTAGTTTATGGAGGGAGCAAAAATGACCACACAGCCTAACGAGAACGGTCATATAAGCAAAAGGCTTTTGGGTTTCATTATGGTTTTGTTCGTGCTGGCACTAGGGATAGGGATTGGAACCCTGATCTCCTATCGGGTGGATGCCAGGGGGCCGAACGATAGCCAGTTGCAGATGCAGACAGACGGGAAACCGATCGCCGGGGGCGCATTTATGGCCTTGTCCCAGGCTTTCGAGGAAGTTGCCAACCGGATCGAGCCGGCCGTAGTCAACATCAATACGGAGGAAGTAGTAACCAGGCGTCAGATGATGCCGGACCAGGACTCCGACGACCCGATGAACGAATTATTCCGGCGGTTCGGATTCGGCAGCCCTTTTGGGCAAATCCCTGAGCAGCAGATGCGGCGCAGCCTGGGATCGGGTGTTATTGTCGATCCGAAGGGATACATCATCACCAATAATCATGTCGTTGAGGATGCGACGAAAATCAAGGTTAGCGTGCCCGGAGGAGAGGAGTATACGGCAAAGGTGATCGGCACGGATCCTATTTCGGATATCGCCGTGATCAAGATCGAGGGGAAAAAGGACTTTCCCTATGCAAAGATCGGCAATTCCAAGAATATGAAAGTCGGCGATTGGGTCATCGCCATCGGCAGCCCTTTTGGCCTCGAACAGACCGTTACGGCCGGAATTATCTCGGCTACGGGGCGGACATTTGAGCAAGGAGGCGGCCCGTCCGAATACTCCATGTTCAATGATTACCTACAGACAGATGCAGCCATCAATCGCGGGAACAGCGGCGGACCCCTGGTGAACATGAACGCCGAAATCGTGGGAATCAACAGCTTTATTTCAACCCCGTCAGGAGCCAGTGCGGGGGTAGGATTCGCGGTCCCATCGCACCTTTTTACAAAGGTATACAACCAGATTCTGCAGAATGGGAAAGTTGCCCGGGGCTGGGTGGGCGTAAATATGAATCCTTTGCCCTTCACACCGGCCATGGCCAATTTCTTCGGGGTCAAACAGGGCTCCGGGGTGCTTATCACTCAGCTTAGCGACGAAAAGGGCGAGCCTTCCGAAACCGGTCCTGCCGCCAAAGCCGGACTTAAGGCGGAAGATGTAGTAATTGCCTACAACGGTAAAAAGATAGCCACCATGCAGGACTTCCGTATGGCCGTCGCCGATACTGCTCCCGGACAGAAAGCTGCAGTCCGAGTGGTTCGCCAAGGGCAGGAAAAGGAGTATGAAATAACCGTAGGGGAACGCCAGTTTGAGAACCAGGACAAGGGACGATACAGTTTTGAGGAAAAGGAAGAAAAGCCAAAACCCGAAATCGGGCTCAGTTTTGACGATGTGCCGCCCAGAGTCGCCCAGTCCATGGGTATATCCGGCGGAGCCTATGTGCTTTCCGTGAAGCCTGGGAGTCTGGCCGACGATGCCGGGTTGGCAGGGCCGGATCAGGGCGGCGGAGATGTGATAGTGGCCGCGAATGGGAAGCCGATTCAAGATGCGCAGGAACTGCTCACAATGGTTAAAAATCTGAAGAGCGGAGAACCGATCGTTGTCAAGTTCATACGGGCTGCCGGCCGCGTGCAGAACAGCGACCGTGTCGTGACGGCAACCTACTACACAAGCATCGCCAAACCGTAGCTGAAAGGATCAGCCGACCTTATTGGCATCGTTGGCAAACCAGCCACAAATTTCACGAATCCCCGTGGTTCGGAAGTTTGTGGCTTTTTTGTTTCTGCTCAAAGGAAATGCGCGTCGCACCGATGGGGCGCCGCCGGTCGTTTGACTTTGATCTAAGCGATACTATAATCTGTGCGGACAGCTATTTACACGCAACCGGCCCAAAAATCGGGTGCCGGAACCGAAAAAGGCTTCACGGGTATGGCGGAAAACAGGGAATACATGTTTAACGAGCGGATTCGCGAAATACTAAATTGGGTGATTGCTGCGTTTATCGTTACAGGCAGGCCCGTAGGATCGCGTCGGATCGCCCGTCAAAGCAGGGAGCAACTGAGCCCGGCAACCGTCCGGAGTATCATGGCGGATCTCGAGGAAATGGGCTATCTGCATCAGCCGCATGCTTCCGCCGGCCGGGTTCCAACCGACAAAGCATATCGCTTCTATGTCGATTATTTGCTGAAAAGACGGGACATATCTCCAAGCGACCGCGATATGATCGACCGCGGCCTGCGTCTCGACGACAGCGCCGAACACCTGATGGTGCGCACGAGCCAGGTTTTATCGAGGGTCTCCAACAACATCGGCATTGTCGTTTCGCCGCCGATCAGCCGTGTTGCCCTGCAACACCTTAATTTTGTGAAGCTTGCCGACAACCGAATCCTCGTAATTATCGTCTCGCGATCGGGCATCGTCCAAAATCGAATTATTCCCTATAACGAGGAGATATCCCAAATTGAGCTGGATCAGGCGGCTCGCTACATAGCAGAAAATTTCAAGGACCGGACTTTGCTGGAAATCAAGAGCCAGATTCTCAGCATGATTCAGATGGAACAGGCTCTTTACGACAAGTTCATGCAGCGCGTCATCACATTAAGCACCCGAACGTTCTCCGAAATCGAGAACGAAACGGATGCGGAAGTCTATCTGGATGGGGCTTCCAACCTAATAAAAACTCCCGAATTTTCCGATATTAACAGGATGAAGTTGCTGTTTGAAACCATCGAGCAGAAGAACAGGCTTGCGGCACTGATCTCCCGCTGCATCGAGGGGGACACGCAGGAAGTTCGAATAACCATAGGCGCCGAGAATGCCTTGCCCGGCATCGAGGATTGCACCCTCATTGCCTCACGCTACGTGGTCGACGAGAAGACCCATGGATCGTTGGGGATCCTGGGACCCACGCGCATGGAATACGCGCGGGCGATTTCTCTGGTCGATTATGTGGCGAGGCTGTTTGGACGCGTGCTTGAAACAGGAAACTAGAAAATGATGTGGAAAGATAACGATCAAGCCTCGGATGCGGCTGAAGAAAAGAACGCTCCGAACTCTGAAGACCAGGAAACGGTCGAATCCGTTGCGCCTGTGATGGATCCTCTGGCCCAACTGCAGGCCGACCTCAAATCGGCCAAGGCGGAAGCGGCCGAATGGCAGGACAGGTTTTTGCGGAAAGCGGCCGAATTCGAAAACTACCGCAAAAGGATCGAGAAAGAAAAGACGGACTTGATGAATCTTTCCAATGGCTCCGTCCTGATGGAGTTCTTGCCTCTTGCGGATGACTGTGAGCGAGCCCTGAGGAGTTTTGGCGAAGCGGAAGAGGAACCAAAATCCCTCCGTCAATACAGGGACGGCGTCGAATTGCTGTATAAGCAGCTGATGGATATATTGAACCGAACGGGAGTAACGCCTGTAGAGGCCGAAGGGAAGCCGTTCGATCCGCACTTTCATGATGCCTTGTCCCGGCAAGAGTCGGCGGACTGCCAGGAAGACACGGTTATCCACGAATTGCGGCGCGGATACATGTTCAAGGAGAAGCTGCTCAGGCCTGCTCAGGTAATAGTTGCTGTTCGTCCGAAGACCAAAGACAAAGAGTCCCAATGAGCAAAATCATCGGTATCGATCTGGGCACCACCAACTCGTGTGTCGCCGTTCTGGAAGGCTCATCCGTGCAGATTATGCCCAATGACATCGGCGGACGAACAACCCCGTCGGTTGTGGCTTTTGCGGAAAAAGGGGACAGGCTTCTGGGGCAGATCGCAAAGCGCCAGGCCGTTACAAATGCCGCAAATACCGTTTATGCGGTCAAAAGGCTTATGGGCCGCCGGTTTGACGCTCCGGAAATTCAGAAAATCAAATCCTATCTTACCTACAAAATCAGTCCGTCGGCCAACGGGGATGTCAGGATCTCCATCAGGGGAAAAGACTACAGCCCTCCTGAAATATCGGCCATGCTGTTGCAGCATCTGAAGGCCACGGCCGAAAGTTTTCTCAATGAAGAGGTGACGGAGGCCATCGTTACGGTCCCGGCGTATTTCGACGACTCTCAACGCCAGGCGACCAAGGACGCAGGCCGGATCGCGGGGCTGGAGGTCCGCCGGATCATCAACGAACCCACGGCGGCCGCGCTTGCATACGGACTCGGCAAAAAGGACCGGGAGCGTATTGCGATCTATGACCTCGGCGGCGGGACATTCGACATATCGATCCTGGAACTCAACGACGGGGTTTTCGAGGTTGTGTCGACATGCGGAGACAGCTTCCTGGGAGGAGAGGATTTTGACCAGCGCATTATTGACTGGATGATCGCCGAGTTCAAAGCTGAAAAGGGCATTGATCTGGGCGGCGATGTGCTCGCACGCCAGCGGCTCAAAGAAACGGCCGAGAAAGCCAAGTGCGAGCTCTCCTCCGCTGCGCAATCGCACATCAGCCTGCCGTTTATTGCCTCCGATGCGAAAGGCCCGAAGCATTTTGACAAAGTCCTGACTCAGGCTAGGTTTGAAGAGCTGGTCCGGGATCTGATCGAGAGGACCACCCTATTCTGTGAGAAAGCCCTGGCCGACGCCCATCGGACTCCTGCCGATATCAGCAAAGTAATACTTGTGGGAGGGCAGACGCGCACGCCTGCGGTTCAGCGCCATGTGGAAAAAATCTTCGGGAAAAAACCATCCCTTGAAGTCAATCCCGACGAAGTCGTCGCGGTCGGTGCGGCTCTTCAGGGCGGTGTCCTTGCCGGGGAATTGAAGGGAATCGTCCTGCTGGATGTGCTTCCTCTGTCGCTGGGAGTTGAAACCCAGGGCGGATTGTTCACGCGCCTCATCGATCACAATTCGACGATTCCGCTCAAGAAGACCGCCATTTTTACGACCGTGGCGGATAATCAGACTGTGGTTGAGATACATGTCCTGCAGGGAGAAAGGGAATTGGCGCAATACAACCGCTCCCTGGCCAAGTTTAACCTTGTGGGAATTGCTCCCGGTCCGAGAGGCGCACCGCAGATTGAAGTCTCCTTCGACATGGATGCCAACGGAATATTGAGCGTTTCGGCCAAAGATATGCTTTCCGGCAAGGAGCAGGCCATCAAAATCACCCCCTCGACGGGATTGAGCAAGGATGAGATCGACCGGATGATTCTCGAGTCGAGGCAGCATGCCGAAAACGACCGGAAAACCAAACAGTCGGCCGAAAGCCGCAACCGAATCAAATGGCAGATGGGCGCTCTTGCCCGGAGCTATTCGGAGTTCGGCTGGCTTCTTGACTCCGTCGAACAGGAAATGATAAAAGAGGCGATCCAAAAAGCCAGGAACCTTGCTCCGGATGAAAGCAGCCTCTCATTGCTGAAAGAAGTGCTGGCACAACTCGAAGATGGTGCGGCAAAGCTTGCCGCCGCCATGTTCAGCGCCCCTGCGGGCGACGGCCTGAAGGCCGCCGGATGGTCCGGAGAGAAAAAAGCCGAGACTGATCTGGACAAATTGCTGAAATCCGCGCTTGATTCCGTGGAATCGTAGACGCCAAAAACAATAGAGTGGGGATTTTTTTTGAATAACAAGCGAGACTATTACGAAGTACTGGGCATTTCCCAGAATGCCTCGGACCAGGAGATCAAGAGCGCCTATAGAAAACTGGCGCTTAGATATCATCCTGATAAAAATCCGAACGACAAGGGCGCCGAGGAAAAATTCAAGGAGGCCGCCGAAGCTTACAGCGTCCTGAGCGACCCCGATAAGCGCGCGCGCTATGACCGCTACGGCCATAGCGGCCTGCAGGGTGGATTCAGCGGTTTCGATCCCGCCACCTTTGGGGATTTCGGGGACATTCTCGGGGAATTTTTCGGGTTCGGCGATATCTTCGGAGGGCGCCGACGGGGCGGTCCCGAGCGGGGCGCGGATCTGCGCTACGATCTGAAGATCTCGTTCCGCGAAGCAGCGTTTGGCCTCAAAACCAAAATCAAAATCCCCCGTCAGGAGACCTGCGGCGCATGCGACGGGCGCGGAACCCCCAGGGGCAAGAATCCGATAGGCTGCCCGACATGCCATGGTTCCGGGCAGGTCCGATACCAGCAGGGTTTCTTTTCCATAAGCAGGACCTGCAGCCAATGCAACGGGACGGGAAGGGTAATCAGCGAGCCCTGTGAGGTCTGCCAGGGCCGCGGACGTGTGCGGAAGGAAAAAGTTCTGGAAGTCAGAATTCCGGCCGGCGTTGACAATGGCGCCAGGCTGCGTATCCAGGGAGAAGGGGAAGCCGGAGTCCATAGCGGCCCCGCGGGAGACCTCTATGTCGTCATTTATGTGGAAGAGCATCCCTTTTTCCAAAGACAGGGAAACAATATATACTGCCAGATCCCAATAGGCATCGCTCAAGCCGTTTTGGGCGCAGAAGTTACCGTCCCGACCCTTGAAGGCGAGGAGAAACTTAGAATACCCGAAGGCACCCAGAGCGGTTCAGTCTTCCGCCTCCGCAATAAGGGCATCGTCAGCCTCGGCGAAAGAGGCCGCGGAGATCAGTTTGTTACCGTGAACATGGTTGTGCCTGCCAAACTCACCAAGGAGCAGCGGCAGATTTTCGAGGCTCTGGCCAAAGTCAGCAAAGACGACGAACTGACACAAGAACGTAATATCTTCGACAAGGTCAAGGATATTTTCGGATAGCCTGATGCCCCGAAGACGATTCTATGCCCCACCGGATTCCATTCGTGATGGAACCGCCGTGCTTCCTCCCGATCAGGCCCATCACCTGCGAGACGTCCTGAGATTGAGGACGGGCGACCCTGTTGAGGTTTTTGACGGGGAGGGAAACGGATATGCGGGGCAGGTTGCCTTCCACGGTCCCGAGGTCTGTATCCGCGGCCTGGCAAAGCTTCCCGCCGAGAAACCGCCCGCCGCTCTTATTCTCGCTGCAGCGCTGATAAAAGCCGCAAGATTCGAGTGGATGATCCAGAAAGCAACGGAATTGGGCGTTGCCGAAATCATGCCCTTGATCACGCGCATGAGCGATATAAAGCTTTCCCGCGGCGGCCTCCCGCTGGCCCGCTGGGACCGCATTCTGAAGGATGCTGCCAGGCAGTGCGGCCGCTTCTCCGCGCCGCGGCTGCACACTCCTCTGGAATTTTCCGATTTCCTGCGCCGTCAGGAGCTTTCCGCATGCACGAAGCTCCTGTTTTATGAAAAGGCCTCAGCACCGTGGCATCCGGATAAAGCCCTGGCAGATGCAAAAATCGTCCTGTGCATCGGTCCCGAAGGCGGCTGGGATCTCGGGGAGATCGAGCAGGCCATGCAGGCCGGGTACAGGACCTTCAGCCTTGGGCCTTGGACCCTGCGGGCCGAGACCGCGGCCATAGCCGCCGCAGCCATCGTCCAGCACCATATCGGCCTTCTTGGAGGAAAAAAAAGCAGCCACGAATGAACACGAATTCCCAAACTTGCGGCATTCGTGCTAATTTGTGGCTGCTTTTTTTGTTTCTTTGTCGGAATATGCTGCAAAAATGCCTAGGAGGGTTTGTGCGTCAAGGAGCTTGGCTGCTGCTGACATTTTGTCTTCTAATCCCATGGAAAGGCTTTGGACAGCAGCGTCCCCTCAGGACCGATGATGCTGAGATCCTTAAAACAGGGTGGGTTCGAACCGAGGTTGGCGTGGAGTTTTTGCAGGATCAGCGCTATTCCCTTTCCGGCCTCGAAGGGGATCTGGCACGGCTGGGTGTCGCCGCCATTCATGTCGGCGTCGGCGAGTACGCCGAGTTCCAGATTTCCGGGGTCGCCCAGGACATCCTGTCGGTATCCGGCCGCACGGAACCCGTCATCCCGCCCTCGTTCAGCGGCGACTCAACCAGCGACTTCGGGGACCTGATCCTGGGCACCAAACTCAAACTTGCGGGAGAAAAGGGCCGACGTCCGGCAATGGCCTTCAAGTTCGCCGTGGAGCTTCCGAATGCCAAGCACGACAGCGGGCTGGGCACGAATGAAACAGAATTTTTCGCAAGCCTTCTGTTCAAGAAGCATTTCGGGCGGGTCCAGGTCCTGGCGGATGCGGGATTCGCAATCCTGGCCTCCCCTATGCTCCAGGGCAGACAGACTGATCCTCTGACATACGGGATTGCGGCGCTTATCCCGCTGCACCGCGGAGTAAACTTTGTTGCGGAACTCAATGGCCGCCAGGGCCCATCCGGCAGAGTGGGAAACGAAAACAAGTCCCAGGCTCGTGCCGGTATCCAGTTCTGGACTGGCAGGCTGCGGTGGGATCTGGGGGCGGTTGCAGGCTTGATGGACTATGATCCGAAATCCGGTATCGCAGTCGGGGTGACGTACGAGTTCCAGGCGTTCCATAGAGGCCCTCCCCCCGTCAAAATAAAAAGGCAGCCTTGACCTCGCAGGGTTGCATCGATCCGGAGGCCGTTGGACCTGGAAGCAGCCGGGAATTTTTTATGGATGACAGGAAGCCGGCCCCGGATTGGGTTATCCGGGATTCCGGCTGAATGCTCCTTCGTCGTCAAAATTCAGGAGCGCAAGGCGTTTCATGGATAAATCGGCACCCGCAGTTGTTGCACGAGTATGGGCGGACAGCGAGGCTTCGGTAATCAAGAGCCTGCTTGAGAGCTACGGCATTCCGTGCCATTATTCGTCCGAATTGCCCAACCGCCTTTATCCGGTTCCTGCCGCGGATCTGGGCCAGATACGAATTTTTGTGCCCGCAAGCCTTGCACAGGAGGCCAGGCGCCTATTGGCCGAGCACCGCCGTGACACTGTGACGCTCCGATTGGTGGACGACTGACAGATAGCCTTGCCGCATCTGCAAGGATGGATTCGACCCGTAGTCCTCAGATTGATATGGAAACGCAAATCCGTGAAAAGAGAGTTGTTGCAGCCGTCTCGGTTGCTGCGGCCGTATTCCTTACCGTCACGAAAGTGGTGGTCGGCCTGATGACAGGGAGCCTGGGAATCCTTGCAGAAGCGGCTCATTCGGCTCTGGATCTTGCGGCCGCAGTCATTACATTTTTTGCCGTGCGGATCAGCGACCGGCCGGCCGATGCGTCGCACCTTTACGGGCACGGCAAGGTGGAAAATCTAAGCGCTTTGGCGGAAACCCTGCTTCTGCTTGTAACCTGTCTGTGGATAATATTTGAAGCTCTTCGCCGCCTTATTTTTGCGCACGTCGATGTGAATCCCAGCCTGTGGGCATTCCTGATCATGGCGCTGTCGATCGTTATCGACATTTCGCGTTCCCGGGCCTTGTCGCGAATCGCCAAAAAATACCGCAGCCAGGCGCTGGAGGCCGACGCCCTTCATTTCAGCACCGATGTCTGGAGTTCTTCGATTGTGATCGTCGGACTGCTTCTGGTGAAGTACGGGGAATACCATGGCGGGCACAAAAGCTATTTCGAGCGTGCGGATGCGGTTGCCGCCCTGGTGGTTGCGGTCATCGTCGTATACGTAAGCGTCAGGCTGGGGCGCCGCGCGATCGACGCATTGCTGGACCGGGCGCCCAAAGGGCTGGCCGAGCGCCTGGCGCTGGCAGTTGAAAAAATCGGCGGGATCCACCGCGTGTCGCGCACCCGGGTGCGCGATGTGGGAAACCGCCTCTTTGTGGACCTGATTGTCGATGTGCCGCGGCATCTTACATTCGAGGAAAGCCACCAGCTGACGGAGAAGGCCCAGGAGACGGTTCACGCCATTTCTCCCGATGCCGACGTGGTCGTTCACACCAATCCGATCGCCGAAAGCGAAGGCGTCCTGGAATGCGTCCAGGCGACCGCCGCGCGGGAACGCCTGGCTGCGCACAACGTAACCACTCACTGGACCGAGCGCGGCCTGTGGATCGATCTCGATCTCGAGGTGGATCCGGCACTGAGCTTCGAACGCGCGCACGAACTGGCGACAAACCTTGAAAACACGCTGAGGGCGGAACTGGTCCGGTCGGAAATTTCAACGCCCATAGCGGGGATAAACGCCCACATCGAGCCGCGGGCCGAAGAACCGGCTGTCGGAGCGCCCCTGCAGGAGATCGAGGCAAATTCCTATATCACGAGGGTCCATGCGATTGGGCGCGGATTTTCGCGGACCGGCGGTTGCCACGACATAGAGCTGCACAGGATTAACGGCAGGATCTATCTTTCGTGCCACCTATTGATCAACGAGGGCGTATCCATTGCCGAGGTGCACGAGATCGCCGAGGAAATGGAGAACAGGCTCCGGCGGGAATTTCCGGAACTCGGGCGCGTGGTGATCCACACAGAGCCGCGGTCTGCCGGCAGTGCCTGATGCGGGCGGAAAAGCCCCGGCTTTGCCCGAGCGGGTCCGGCATGAGCTCGGGATGCTTTCGTGCGCGCCGCCGGATCGACAGAGGGTTTTTGTGAAATCATTCCGGACATACTTTGTTTCACATCCGGGCGTCATGCTGCTCGGACTCGGCGTGCTCGCGGCTGTTCTGCTGCGTGTGCCCTATTATCAGCACTCCTTGATATTTGTGGATGAGGGCATTTATGCCAGCACGGCATCGGAGCTGGTTTATGGAAAGACGCTTTACCGGGACGTCTGGTGCAACCATATGCCGATGGCCATCTATTTCTGCGCGTGGATGTTTGCCGTCTTCGGCGTGAACTCGGCCGCGATTCACGCCGGCTCGCTGCTGCTCGCGCTGCTTGAGTGCCTGCTCCTTTATTTTATCGGATCCCGCTTTTTCTCTCCCAGGGCTGGCGGGCTGGCAGCTCTGGCCTACGCCGTGATCAGCGCAAATTTTTACACGCCGCGAATCATCGGGTATACGCCCGAGCAGCTTACGGTGGTTTTCGCAACAGCCGCCGCCCTTTTTTTCCTGCGCGCGCTGGACACCCGCCGTCCGGGAGGGCTTTTCTGGGCAGGATTGCTGTCCATGGCAGGCGGCTTCTCGAAGCCATCCGCTGTTCCCGAAATCCTGATGTTCGGCTTTTTCCTGGCGTTTTCAGCCGACAGGGAGGACAAGGTAAGAAAGTTGTCGTGGCTGGCCTCCGGCGCTGCGGCGGGCGCTGCCGTGTTTTTGGGTATTTTATATCTGAATGCCAGCCTGGAAGAGTGGTGGCTTCAAAGCGTGCTTACGCGCGTTTACTATGTGAACCAGGTGTCCCTGGCGGACTGGATCCGGATCGGAGCGCGGCAGCCGCTCGGGTTTGGGCTCGTTTATCTGTGGCTGTGGATCCTGATCTGGGGCGGGAGGCGGGGAATCGCCGCCGGCGGGAAAACAGGCCGTTTCCTCTGGGTATGGCTTGCGGCCGCTTTTGCGGGAGTCGCCATCGGCAGGAGATTTTATGCCAATTATTATATCCAGGTGTTCCCGGCGCTTTCCCTGATGGCATCGGCCGCGATCGACCGCATGCTCCAGGACGGCATTCGACGCCGGCACAGGATCGCGGTCTGGGCGGGCACAACCCTGCTGGCGGCAACGTTCTTATGGTTGCAGGCCCGCACGCTGGCGCACTGGTATTTTCTTTTTGATCCGGCCTCACATCAGAAGGCCCGCTTGTGGGACATGTGTGTGATTGATCGCAATATGAATGAGGCAGCCAATCAGATCCGCTCCGTTACCGGGCCGGAGGATCCAATATTTGTGTGGGGCCCGAGCCCGGAATTCTACTTTCTGAGCGGGCGCCGCATGGCAACCTCCTATCCGTTTTTCAATGTGATGGATGAATCCCAGCCGCCTTACGGCGAAGAAAAGAACCGCACGCTGCGGGCGCTGCTCGAAAAGCCCCCCGCGGTGATTGTGGATCATTTCAAAAATATCAAAATGGCGGACAGACCGGGATGGAGTACGCTGCTATCGACTCACTACCGTCTCTTTTACACAGGCAGCGAAGTCCGCCTCTACGTCCGCGAGGGAAAAGCCGTCACGAATCCATAACCGCCGGCGGAGCCCGGAGCTATTCCCTGTCCGCCTCTCCAGGGCTTGGCATGAAAACATGAGTTTCGCGACAGAAACTGACTACCGGGGGCTTCCGCCGAACTCGATTCCCCTCTTCTCCCTGCCCAATGCCGCGACAACAGCGCCCAGGATAAAGACAGTCAGCGCAGTCCCGGCCATGGCATTGGCGTCATTCATGCGTTCGGCAAACCGGGCTTCCAGATAGCCCACGCTGCCGGCCAGGAGAACGATGCACTGATAGGCAAATCCCGGGAAAAATCCCCGGACCGCGTCCGGCGGCAATTCTGTGATGTGCGCCGGGATTACGCCCCATGATCCCTGGACCATGAATTGCATCAGGAACGCGCCCAGCGCCAGCAGCCCAGGGTTGACCGAAAAAAGCGCGGTCAACCCTGGGCTCTGGGACGTAACGCCTTCGGCGTGGAATGTGGCAAGCAAACCGTGGCCGGCAGGCTGCCTGAACCTAATCTCATCCGGAAATAAAAGCAGCCTGCCCACAGTGTCAAGTGTGTCCCGCAGTCAGGGCTCTGCCGGAGGATACTACTTACTGAATCAGCGCGATTGCTTTGGTGAAACCTTTTGTGGTACGGCCTAAGGCTAAAAAGCCACGAAATGACCAATTTCGAATTTTTAACTCCGCTCCACGGAGGTATTGGAAACCCCCATGATCGGCATGCCGGAAAATTGGGCGCGGGAGACGGATACGGTTATAATGGCTTTCCATTTGATGAATTCATTAGGATGAGGAAATGGCTTACGTCGCTTTGACCATTGCGGGATCGGACCCTTCAGGAGGCGCCGGCATCCAGGCAGACCTGAAAACCTTTCACCAGAGAGGCGTCTATGGGACAAGCGTCCTTACGCTGATAACGGTTCAAAACACCCAGCGCGTCAGTGTGGTGGAATGCCTGTCCCCTCATATCGTCGCGGCTCAGCTCCAGGCGGTGCTGGAGGATATTCCGCCCTCGGCCGTCAAGACGGGGGCTCTCGGCGATACCGGGATTATCAGGGTGATAGCCGAGCGCGCGCGGGATTTCACATTTCCTCTTGTAGTGGATCCCGTGATGGTCAGCAAGCACGGCCAGCCGTTGATTACGGGCGAGGCCCGGCAGGCGATGGCGGACCTTCTGCTTCCGCATGCATTCCTGGTCACCCCAAATCTCCCTGAAGCTGCAGAGTTGGCGCACATGACGGTTTCCAGCTTGGGTACAATGAAGGAAGCGGCCCTCAAAATCGCCGCGCTGGGACCCGGGGCCGTCCTGGTCAAAGGCGGTCACCTGCATGGGGAAGCCGTAGACCTTCTTTACTGGCAAGGCAAATTTTTATATTTTGAATCGCCGCGGATCGAAACTGCGCACACTCACGGCACGGGTTGCACCTACTCGGCCTGCATTACGGCCGAACTGGCGAAGGGCCGCGGGCTTGAGCAGGCCGTGCGTATTGCCAAGCGCTTTATCACCCGGGCCATTGAGACCGGGCCGGGCCTGGGCAAAGGGGCAGGACCAATAAATCATCACGCAACAATAGAAGAGGAGCGATAAGTCTGTAGTTGGAGAAGCTTTTGCGCATATGCTGATATTTAAACAATATGAAGGAAAGAATGGAGCCTGTTTCGGAGACAATTGGAATGGAACTGAATCGCGTACGCCCGCCCAAAGCTTATGAAGATGCCGAATTTCTGAATGGCGAAGACGCCCGCCTGATCCGTATTCTGAGCGAATACCTCGAGCCCGAGAGCCGTTTGAAAATGCAGCGTGTCAAAGACACCATTGTTTTTTTTGGATCGGCGCGTATCCTGCCCCTGCAAGAGAGCGAAAATCGGCTTGCCGATCTTCGGAATAGGCTGCTTGGGGGAACTGTGGAGGCCAAACCGTCCGCGGAGGACATCCTTGAGGCGGAACGGGCGGTTCAGTTGTCCCGGTATTACGAGGACGCCTCGACGCTGGCGCAGATGATCGTCCGATGGGCCAGGACCCTGAACGGCGGATTCAAGCGCCTGATGATCTGCTCCGGCGGCGGCCCGGGGATCATGGAAGCCGCCAATCGCGGCGCCCGAGAAGCCGGCGGCCAGTCCATCGGCTTCTCGATCAGCCTCCCGATGGAGCAGCAGATCAACCCCTATGTTTCGAAGGAACTGGCCTTCGAATTCCATTATTTTTTCATGCGCAAATTCTGGTTTGTGTATCCGGCGCTGGCGCTGGTGATTTTCCCGGGAGGATTCGGCACGCTGGACGAGGCTTTTGAGGTTTTAACCCTGGTTCAGACGAGGAAATATCCCAAAAGAATGCCGGTGCTGATTTACGGATCCGACTATTGGAAACAGGTCCTGAATTTTGACGCCATGGTGCGTTGGGGGACAATCTCGCCGGAGGACCTCGGGCTGATTCACTATTCCGACGATCCGCAAAGTGCCTTCGACTACCTGAAGACCGAACTCACGCGGATCTATAGCCTCTGATCCATTGGGAAATCCGTCCGCTCTGCCGGGCAGGCAGTACGAGTTTGACAAACCTTGAATATTTTTATTACCGGGTCCGGACAATAATCAAGAGGATAAACACCGATATATCCAATGTCGAATTTCGAATACCGAACCGCAGAAGTTAGCGCTTCATTTTGAGATCCCTCGTTCGGTATTCGACATTCTGCAGTTCCAAAACATCCAGGACGCATGGAGCCTCTTTCATCTTTTATCGGAGGCAATCAGGCCCCTTTGAAGAGCCGGCTCCCGTAAAGCCCTCCGCCGGAGGGTACTCGCCCCTCATTTCTCCACCGGCTCCGCATCCGGGCAGCGCAGGCTGACAGAAACGCATCGGATATTCCGCAGCCTTGAGCTGTGCGAGGCTGAAGCGCAGGAAATTCACTCAAAACCGTGTAATTCGGGATTATTTTATCTAGAATATCGTATGGACGAATTTCTGCTGCAGCGTCGCTACGAGGAAAGCCTGCCTTCACCCAAGGATCATCGGCATCCTGCGGAAAGGGACCGCGACCGCATCCTGCACAGCGCGGCGTTCCGCCGGCTTCAGGGGAAAACCCAGGTTTTCGGCATCGGGCAGGCCGATTTTTACCGCACACGCCTGACTCACAGTATCGAGGTCGCCCAGATTGCCCGGGCCATCTCCCACAACCTTCTTATCGAGCAGCCGCTCATCGATCGCTGCCTTGTGCCGGAGCTGGCTGAAGCGGCGGCTCTCGCGCACGATCTGGGTCATCCGCCGTTCGGACATGCGGGGGAGCAGACGCTGGATGCCTGCATGCGGGAGGTGAGCCGCCGGGCGCATCGGAAGGGCAATCGCGCGCTGCGATTTGAGGGGAATGCGCAGACTTTTCACATACTGGTGTCGGCGGAACCGAAATCGCCTTCCTATCCGGGACTGAACCTGACGCGGGCAACCCTCGCCGGAGTGCTGAAATATCCCTATGAGCAGGATATCGGGAACGACAAATTCATATTTTCCTCCGATCTTCCCATAGCCAGATGGGCGCTTCAGCGCGGGGCCGCCATCATGCGCGCGAGCAAAACTTCAGGGAGGCGGCAGCCCAGGACATCCCTTACCTGCCAGATTCTCGATTGGGCCGATGACTGCGCCTATTCGATCCATGATGTGGAAGATGCGCTGCAGGCCCAGTTCCTGCATCCGGGTGATCTTGAGGACGCCCGCTTCGGCCGGCGCGTTTTCGCCCATTACGAGGAGACCCGCAAAGAGGAGGAGGTCCCCAGACTGGCTTTCGCGGAGGTGCGCGAGCGGCTTCTGGACCTGGAGAGGAGAATCCGCTTTCCGGAGCGCGGCGATGAACGGGCCTACCGGAAATCGGCGATGCGAAACATCCTCAACGATCTGATCACTTCCGTATCCCTTGAAGCCTGCGCGGGCAGCCGCCGCGCGGATTTTTCCTGGCGCCTCATCGTCCCGCCTGAAGCCCGGATCCTGTCCGTGCTCTGCAAATCGGTCATATGGGAGGCCGTGATTACGGACCCAAGGGTTGCCGCTATGAGCACCAAGGGGCGGGAAATCCTGAGGGATCTCTTTCACCTGCTGCTTGAGGAAGTCATTGAGAAAAAGAGCGCTGCCCTTTTCCCCAGATATTACAGAAACATTGTGGAAGGCTGTTTCGGAAAGGGGCAGATGGAGGCGGCTCGCGCAGTGTGCAATTTCCTCGCCCTGCTGACCGATATGGATGCCCTCAGGCTCCATGCCCTCCTCCGCGGATCCAAATCGTCCTCCATTTTCGATTTCATCTGAACGGGGAACACATTTGCAGGGAGAACATGCGATGAGAAAAGCAAAACGTATTCTGGTAGGGCTGAAAACGTTCGATCATGTCGTGGAGCTGACCGATCTTGCATGCCGCGTAGGTGCGCCCAATGCTGTGTTGATGCTGGCTCATGTTATTGAGCTGCCCGAACCGACACCCCTGGATGCGGATGTGCCGGAAATGGATGCTGAGGCAAAGCGCATCCTGGGCGCTGCGGAACGCGTGGCCGGGCGCACCCGGATGAAAGTCTCCCGGCAGGTGTTCCGGGCGCACAATGCCGGAGAAGCCTTGCTCGAGGAGATGAAGCAGAAAAAGGTGGATCTGGCAGTCCTCGGATATCATCACCAGCGCACGATCGGGGAAATACTTTTGGGCACAACCTCCAAGCATCTTTCCCGCCATGCACCCTGCAACCTGCTGCTCAGCATCCCCATGCGGAAATAGGCGGCAGTCAGGCATCGCGGTCTTCAAGCTTCGACAAATCCGGCTGCCGGCCGCAAAAGCGCGGCACAAAAGATCCTTGATCCTCCGCGTGAGGCTTGCGGCTGGTTCACGCGGGGTTCAGTTGACATGCGGCTGGCGGTTGGATAGGCTTTTGCCTTTGGTTTTTGTGGAATATACCTGAGAGGCGGTTACAAGAATGTCTGAGCTAAAACTTCCTTCCCGTTCCGAAGACTTTTCGGAATGGTACAATGAGCTCGTCCTTCGGGCGGAGCTGGCCGACTACGCGCCGGTCCGTGGATGTATGATCGTTCGGCCCTACGGGTGGGCGCTTTGGGAGAATATCCAGCAATCGCTCGATCGCCGTTTCAAGGCCACGGGCCACATGAATGCGGCATTCCCTTTGCTTATCCCGCGAAGCTTCATCGAGAAAGAAAAGCATCACGTGGCCGGCTTTTCCCCTGAGCTGGCGGTGGTTACTCACGGCGGCGGGGAAGAGCTCGAGGAGCCTCTGGTCGTCCGCCCGACCTCGGAAACCATTATCGGCCATTCCTATGCAAAATGGATCCAATCCTACAGAGACCTGCCGTTGTTGATCAACCAGTGGAATAGCGTCGTGCGCTGGGAATTGAGGACCAAGCTCTTTCTGCGCACGCTGGAGTTTTTCTGGCAGGAAGGCCATACGGCTCATGCCACTGCTGAAGAGGCTGAGACCGAGACCCGGCAGATGCTAGAAATATACCGTGATTTTGCCGTCAACGAGGCCGCCATACCCGTGATCCCCGGACTCAAATCCGAATCGGAAAGATTTGCGGGAGCCGATCAGACCTACTCGATCGAGGCGATGATGGGGGACGGCAAGGCTCTGCAATCTGCCACGTCGCACAATTTGGGGCAGAATTTCGCCAAAGCTTTCGAGATCCGGTACCTGGACAAAAACGGCGTGCTCCAATACTGCTGGACAACCTCCTGGGGCCTGTCCACACGCTTTATCGGCGCCATCATCATGGTTCATGGCGATGACCAGGGGCTGATACTTCCTCCCCGGCTGGCGCCCTATCAGGTAGTGGTCGTCCCCATTTTTAAAAGCGAGGAAGAAAAAATTCTGGTCCTGGAAACGGCCCGTAAAATCCGTTCGGAACTTGCGGCTTCGAATTTCCGTGTTGTTTTGGATGAGCGCGAGGGAACGAGCCCCGGCTTCAAGTTTAATGATTGGGAAATGCGGGGCGTGCCGCTGCGGATTGAGATCGGCCCGAAGGATGTGGCGAAAGGAACGGTCGTGCTTGCGCGGCGGGATAAACCGGGGAAGGAAGGCAAGTCGTTCGTCCCTCAGACCGGTTTGCCGGTTGCGGCCGCGGAGGCGCTCGACTCTATTCAGAAAGCGCTCTACGACCGCGCTTTGAGTTTTCGCGAATCCCATACCTCCGATCCGGCGGCTTATGGAGACTTCCGGGCAGCAGTAGAGAAAGGCTTCGCCTATTCATTCTGGTGCGGAAGCGCGGACTGCGAACAGCGCATCAAGGACGACACCAAAGCCACACTGCGCAACATCCCTGTCGATCAGCCCGAGGATAGTGGAAGCTGCATCTGCTGCGGGCAGCCGGCCCGGAAGAGAGCCTATTTCGCCAAAGCGTATTAGCAATTGACGGTTGGAAACATATGCCCGCCATTGTGGCTCAGTTGACGATTTCTTCGGGATGATCACCTGAAACAATGTGCCTCATCGATTTTTGCCGATGTATTGGAGCGGTTAATTTTTTAATGGGAGGCCCATCGGCTCTGCCGGAGAGGCGACATCAGCTTGTCAAATACGGGAGGATGTCTTTTCCCCGTGTTTGAATATCGTAGGTCGAATTTCGAATGTCGAACCGCAGAGGTTGGTTCTGGACTTCGAAATTCATCATTCGTCATTCGAAATTCTGCGGTTCAAAAAAGGATTGGCAGCCTGTATCAGGGCCCGCGGTTTTGGTTTAAATCGTCATCTGTCAATCGTCCATTCACATAAGGTTCATGTCACGCAGAAAATTCTGAACCGAATCGTAGTTCATGTAGGGATTGGTTCTCTTCTGCTCGCCGATCGTGGATTTCGGGCTGCCCCCGTAATCGTGGCCGGGATAAACGGCAATACCGTCCTCCAGTCCGCGCAGTTTTTGATTCAGGCTCCACCACATTTTTTCCGGCTCCCCGCCGGGCAAGTCAACGCGGCCGCATGCGTCGACAAAAAGCGTGTCTCCCGAAAAAAGGCAGTCTTCAACCAGGAAGCACTGGGATCCGGGACTGTGGCCCGGGGTATGCAGGCACTGAATCCGCAGTCTTCCGACAGTCAAAGAATCTCCATCGGAGACTGTGTGGAAGTTGCCCGACCGGTGATTCATGAATTCGGTGGACATCCCGAAGCCGCGCGCGGCTTGACGCATGTATTCCACTTCGTCTTTGTGGATATAAACCCGGGCATCGGTTGCCTCGAGAAGCGGTTCCAGAGCGTTTACATGATCCGGATGCCCGTGGGTCAAGAGGATATGCCTGATATTCAGATCGGCGGCCTGCGCCATCCGGTGAATGGCCGGCGCGTCCCAGGCCGGGTCCACAACGCCCGCCTCCCTGGTTTCCTGGCATCCGATCAGGTATACAAAGTTCATCATCGGGCCGATCTCGGCCTGTTTAAGGATCATCTTTCCCAATTCCATGTCCCCCTTCACGATAAAGAGTATACAAAAAAAGGAGGACAGGCTACTTTTTCCGAGGGGGGCTCTGGAGAAGCCGGGAGGGAAAGGGATAGAATACCAGCTTTGGAGATTTTTTGGGGGATCCCGGATAGAGGCGGGCGATCGGAACAGGGAAATGAGTCCATTTACCAGGCGAATCCTAAACGCGCTGACCCTGACATTGATTCTGGCCGGGAGTCCCAAACCCGGACTTCCCGACGACAGGCCGACCCAAAACACGCCGCGAGCGTTGGCCGAAACCTGGCTGAGCTATCATGAGGCGGATCTTTGCCAGGGTATCGACTCGGTGTTTGCCTTCGGCATTGAAGGAATGGAGGTTTGGAGCCTGGTTGAAGATGAAAAAAGCCACGACAGGTTCCGTAGGATGCTGGACACTCTGCGTGGCGGCTACCGGATCGAGTTGCATATAACACGCCTGCCTCCGGAGAGCGCCAAGGATGGCGACCTGGATGCTCCTCCCAGTCTGTGGGAAAACTATGAACTGCGGTTTTATCTGGGGGACCCTGTCGCCCGTGTCAAAATGCTGGAGGATTCTGAAAACCGTTCGGATGCAGATGCCGGGAAGCCGGACGAATTCCTCAAGCATCGGCTTTATATGTTTGCGGAACAGACTCTCGACTGGAACAGGAAGATGGAACGATATGCGTCGGACCTTCCCGCGCTGGTACAAATGGCGCTGGATTTCTCCCTGGCACAGGATCTGAGGTCGCGGGCGGGGAAAATTGGCAGGGATCACCTCCAAAAAATGAGCAAGTATATCGAAAAACTCGACAAAAACCTGTCTGTAGCGCTTCCTGTGTCCGAGCGGAAAAAACGCCTTTCCGGCTCATCGGACAAACACGCTGCGGCGACAGCTTCAGTGGAGAGCGCCACTGCCATTTCCTCGGCCGCGAAGAAGCTCGCGCGCCGTATTTTCAATTTCATATATCCGGAACAGTATACTGTGGACCTGAATGAGCTGCGTCAATCCAGCCTGCTCGAATCCCTGAGAGAACTAAAGACTATGAATTCGGATTTGCGGAAAGCCCTGGACCACCTTCCCCGCAGGATTTCTTAGCCGGGAGGCAGGCTCCCGGTCGGAGGCGGAATCATGGAACTGCAGGGATTCGTGCTCGAAAATTTGCGCGCACACAGGACAATCGCCGGCCTCCATCAATCCGCATTTTATGCCGATTATGGGAAGCAGCTTGAGTCCTTTCTGAAAACGCCGCAGTTCTATGCGTGTCCGGGCGCCAGGCCTCGCCTCCGGTCTTTCCTGCGGATGGCGCAATGGAATATCGAAAAGGGGAAAAGGTTCCATGAAGTCCTGGACCGCTTGCTTTCGGACGAAATCCTTAAATGGGCCGATGTCCTTGTCCTCAACGAGGCGGACTGCGGCATGAACCGTTCGCAAAACCGTCATGTGGCCCGGGATCTTGCGGAAGCCCTGGGCATGCACATGGCTTTTGCTCCGGCGCATTTCGAGCTGACCCCGGGGGCCAACGAGGATCGATTGCCTGAGGGCGGCAACCGGGAAAGCCTCCAGGGGAACGCCGTTCTCAGCCGCTACCCCATTCTGGAGGCCCACGTGTTTCAGCTTCCTGTGACTTTTGAGCCCTATGAGTTTGAGGAAAAAAGATTCGGCTGGCGCAACTGCGTCTGGGCCAGGATCGAGCTGGGGCAATCCTATCTCTGGGTTGGGTCCGCGCATCTGGAGCTTCGGAACACACCGGGATGCCGCGCCCGGCAGATGATGCATATCATGGAGCGCCTTCCCGGGAGTGTGGGGGAATCCTATGTCCTGGGGGGAGACCTGAACACGAACGGATTCTCGAGGGGGACTTTCTGGAGAACCGTGATGTCCGTTTTCAGGCTTATGAGGCATTCGCCAACCGAGATGAAAAGCCTGCTGCTTCATCCCGAACGGGGAAGCGAACCTTTGTTCGGTGTCCTGGAAAAGCATGGCTTCTCCTGGAAAAGCCTTAATTCCGACATGGAAACCGCCCGGACTGAAATCGGCTCCCTCGAGGAAAGCTCATTATTGCCGGCGTTTTTATCGAGCCGAATCCGTGAACGGCTCGGGCCCTACCATGGATACCTGTGCTTTAAGCTGGACTGGTTCCTGGGGAAGAACACGTGCGCGTTGACCGGCGGCCAAAGGCGGGACGTCCAGACAGGCATAATCTCGTCAAACCCGTCCTGCGTGAAGGTTGAAAATGCGGGGCCGAACCGTGTGTCCGATCATAGGCCCATTTACGCCGATCTCAATTTGGGGTAGCTTTACTGCGAAGCCGACTGTACGCCAGGGGTTTTGACCGGACCCGGAAAGAACAATTCGATGAGCCGAAAAGACAGATTCCTTAAAGCATGCAGGCTGGAGCCCGCCGATTGCACCCCCGTCTGGTTCATGCGCCAGGCAGGCCGGTATATGAAGCAATACCGGGAAATCCGGACCAAATACAGCCTGATCGAAATGTTTAAGAATCCGGAGATTGCCGCGGAGATAACTCTTCAACCTGTTCGGGCGTTTTCGGTGGACGCAGCCATTGTTTTTGCCGACATATTGCTGCCGCTGGAAGGCATGGGCGCCGGTTTTGAGTTCACCGAGGGGAGCGGTCCTGTAATTAACAATCCCGTGCGCAACGCTGCCGACGTGAACGCCCTCCGGGTCGCCGATCCGGAGGAAAGCCTGAGCTTTGTGCTGAAAACCATACGGTGGGTCCGTTCGGAGCTGAACGGAAAGGTCCCCTTGATCGGATTTGCCGGAGCGCCCTTTACACTTGCAGGCTATGCCGTTGAGGGCGGCAGTTCATCAAACTATTTGCAGACAAAGGGATTCATGTACAGAGACCCGGCGGCATGGAATATGCTCATGCAAAAATTGTCCGATACCATCCTGGCATACCTGATGGCCCAGGTTCAATCCGGAGCGCAAGTCCTGCAGATATTTGATTCATGGGTGGGATGCCTGAGTCCGCGGGACTATGAGCAATATGTTCTGCCTTACACACAGAAAATTTTCCAGGAGTTACGCCGCAAAAATATTCCCTGCATCCACTTTGGAACCGGGACTGCGGGCCTGCTGGACCTGATCGCCGAAGCCGGAGGAGCCGCCATCGGGGTGGATTGGCGCATTCCCCTGCGCAGAGCCTGGAAGCAGGTCGGCACCGGGACGGCCATCCAGGGGAACCTGGATCCGGTTGCTTTGCTGGCGCCATGGCCTGTCCTCAATCAAAAAGCTGCCGGGGTTCTGGATGAAGCCGGCGGGCGGCCGGGGCATATATTCAACCTCGGGCACGGCATCCTTCCGTCAACGCCGGAAGACTCGGTCAAAGCGCTGGCGGATTTTGTGCATGAATATTCCGTTAAAGGCAAAGCAGCAGACTAGCCGGAAGCGGCAATGTTGATGCGCCGATAAAGATGGTCGGATCCAGAGGCCTGAAGCCGGAAGCAAAAAACAAAGAGTTTCAGCGGCGGCTTTCCCGGTTTCGCCTGATTTCCGACTTCGGGCCTCCTGTCTCAGGCTTTACGGAATTCGAGCCTCGCGTGAGACAGCCGTCTAATCAAAGACGACCGTTTGCAGGGTCGTGATTTCAATCATCTTACCGCAGCGGGGGTTTTTGCAGCGCAGTTTGTCATCGAGCCGTATTCGATAATTCCGGGCTTTTGCGAATTTGGCCCTGTCTTGCTCGCTGGCGCCCGGAGGCAGGGATGCTTTCCTGGTTCGGCGGCGCCACCTTATCGGATATTCCTGGGTAGTCCTGCATTTCGGGCAATAGATTGCGGCGGGTACCGTCTCGTCCTTTTCGTTGAATAGATCGCGTTCTTCCATAGGCGGGCATTATATTCCGGAATCTCGCCTGCGCACCAGAAACTTGTTGTAAAATGCATTGCATCGGCTCCGCAGGAGGAGAATCTGCCGGAGCCGATGGACAGGGATGATTCAGGAAGCGCAATCTTTCCAGAAGATTAGGGGACGCCAGGATTATGGGTTTCTTTCGCAGGATTTTTGCTTCTGAAGCCGGTCCGTCCGAAAGACAAATTCAGCGGGCCATTAAACAGATCACTCAAATACACGGCGAAGCGGCCACACGTGTGGCCGCCATGGAACGTCTCGCATCGTGGCAAACGCCGGAAGCCGCCGCTGCGCTTCTGCGCCGGTTTGCGATTCAGACGGCCCAGGCAAGCATGGATCTCGAGGAGAAGCAATACGCCGTGAAACTGCTGGCGGGAATGGGAAAAGCGGCTGTTGAGCCCATCCTGTCCTATCTGCGCACCGAACCCGATGTAACCTACCCGGTTCGAGCTTTGCGCGAGATTTACTCGCCGGAGGAGTTTCAGAAATCCCTGACGGACATTCTGAGGAGCTTGTCCACCGGATATACGCGCTGGCCGGAGGCCAAGGCAGTGCTGATCGAGCATCTGCCCGAAGAGGCTTTTAACCAGGTCGCCGAGACCGTTATACGCTTTCTTGAAGATGAGGATGATGATGTCTGTATCGCGGCCATAGATTATCTTGCCCACAACGGAGACGATACTGTCAGGGAGAAACTGCTTCAAACGTTTTTCGACTCCGAGTCCCGGCCGAGGGTTCGCGGCCGGATACTGGATCATTTCTGCGAACGGGAATGGCCGGTCAAGGGATACCGGAAGAAAATGGAGGAGTCTATTGCGCTCCCCTTTTATTTGACTGCCAAGGGGACGGTTAAGCGCAAGTCAGGGTAAAAAAGGAGCCGGAAGCCAAGAGCCGAAGCCGCGAAAAGACGCCGTGCCGCTTTAATGCTCCCCCAAAAACGTATCCAGAATTTGATTAAATGCCTGGGGCTTGTCCAGGAACATCGCATCGCCTGCTCCCTCAATCACTTCCAGGCCGGAACGCGGTATTTTGGATCTTATCTGTTCCCAGAAGGCCCGGTTCTCCGGTGTGGTCACGATCAGGTTTGGCACAGGAACACGAGCCAGCGCGGGGCGCCTGTCCCCTGTGATCAAATCGAAGTAAAGCGAAGCCGCGGCTCCCATGGGGGTTTTCAAGCTGGCTTCAGCAAGTTCTTTATACAGGTATTCCGGCTGGCGGGCCTTGAAGAGACTGCGCACATAGCGGTCTGCCGCCTTCGCGCGGTCGTCCTGGAATCCAAGCAGCTGCGATCGGGCCTTCTGAACAGCCAGGGTTCCAGGGCAATCCTCGATGGTCAAGCCTGTGGGGCTTCCGTCGACAAAGACAATTTTCTCAGGCTTTAGAGTTTCGGGGCTGGATATATATTCCAGCAGGACCGTTATTCCGGAAGCCCAGCAGACCAGGTACGAGTGCTCGATTTTGAGAGTCTGCAAAAATGCGTGCAGATCGGCCGCATGCTGGTGATAGGTGTTGCCAACCTCGGTCTTTGTGGTCTGACCATGGCTGCGCGGATCGAAGGCAATGACGCGAAAGCCCCTGGCGGCAAAATAAGGGAGCTGCTCTTTCCAGACTTCGGCGGTCATGGCCCATCCGGTTATAAAAACCAATGTCCGGTCCCCATCGCCTGCTTCCAGATAGTGGATTTTTATATCTCCGACCTCGACAGACAAATCTTTCCAAGGGCCTTTATCCTTTGCTGTCCCGTATGCTGCCATAAAAATCAGCGCAAGGAGAGAAATCATCCCGATCGCGGTCTTTTGCATAAGCCTCCTCCCTGCAGTCAATAGTGATGTATTGCGGCGGCTCTGACAATACCGATCCTTTTGGAGTCTTAAAATTTTTTAATGGCAGGATTTTTGAACCTTTGTTTTCCCAGCATTCCTGTGGCTCAGTGGGGCACACAGACTGTGGATGGAAGGCTGCCGGTTCCAGACTGTGGTTTTTAGGGTCTGAGCTGCAACCATTCCCCGCAGCCATTCAGAATTGGGCCGAGCTTGTGTGATTTGGCTGCATTCATTATAATTATCCTGAGGTTAAAGCATTCTGCCCGAAAAAGGGCGCCGTACCCAAGTGGCTAAGGGAGAGGTCTGCAAAACCTCGATGCAGCGGTTCGAGTCCGCTCGGCGCCTCCATCGTTGTGTTTGAGCCCGCACGTTTTCTCATCTTTAGGCGCCGGAATGTTTCCCATGTAACAAGTGGCTGTAGAACGACGTAATTAAACAGCGATGCGGATTTTAGGTTTAAGTTTTGGCCTGTCTGCGCCAGGGAACTCCCTTTCGAATGACCGGGCGGAGCAGAAGCGAGTCAGGAATTCATTCAAGGAGATAGGGTAATCCGCTATGGTTCGATCTGTTATGACAGTTCTGACCCTGATTGCAGCGCTTGGCACCTTGCCGGCGAATGCACAGCAGGCAGGCAGATATAAAAATTTCACCAAATTCGGACAGCCCGAGGCAGGCATCGATTTTTATGCCTCCAGCAGGCGGTTGATCAGCCCGTTTGAAAAGCCGGCGGCTGAGACCATGGAGAAGCTCAAAACGCTCCTAGGACAGAATCTTCCCAAGGGTGCCATTTTCATCTGTTCGACATTGGAGCAAAAGGACTCTATCTATGAGCCCCAGATCCTGAAGATGGGCTACGGATGGACGCTGACGGCAACGACCGCGGATATAAGAACCCAGGAAATGCTGGCGCGGATCAAATCGCAAATGGGCGGCGAAGTCCCGGCCGAAATTCTCGATCGCATTCGCAACCAGCCGCCGGGAATGGCGGCTGATTTCGAGAAGCAGATGGTCAGCTCGACAGTCCAGCAGATTGCCTATGCTGTCCTGCAGTCGGCTTTGGGAAAGAACCTGCAATACCGGTCTTCGCGCCTGGATGACATGGGGAAAAGCCCATTGCCGGATTGGATGGATATCGGCGTCGCCGCCTATGCGAGCGGATCCAGTCCTAACATCGGATTCCTCCAGCAGAACATGGAGCAGACTTTCTCGCTTGAGGACATAATTTCCATGTCAAGGCCGTTTGTGGCTTCCACGGCAGGGCAGAGAAGCGGCGGGGGAGGTGGAAGACCCACGGGTGGATCGAGTGGCAACGGCGGAGGAGGAAGCGGAGGCATGATGGGGCCCGGAGGCGATCAGGGATTCCCGCCGGCCGGCACGGGAGGCGCGAGAGGCTCTGGGGGCTTTGGCAACCCGGGCGGCCAGCGCGGAGGGGCGCAGAGAACTCTGTCGAAAGATGAGCAGGACCGGATGCTTTTTGACGCCCAAGCCGGCACTTTCTTTGCATTCCTCCGGGAAAAAGTGGGCATGGAGAAAGTCAGAGAGCTTATGCGTCAGGCAATTGAAGGTAAAGAGAGCAGAGAGTTTATTATGCAGCCCGATGTGCTGGGACCTGATTTCGGGAAGACAGAAGAATCCTGGGCTGCCTGGGTTAAAGCTCAGAAGCCCGATAGGCCCGCCGGACCGAGGCCTGAAGCGGGGGCCGATAAGACGAACTAAGAAAGAGACTTGGTGCTATGGGTATACATAAGAAACAACACGCTAATGGAAGGTTTTGGGCCGTAATCCTAATGGCGGCTTTCCTATTGGCTGCCGCCGGCCTTTTGTTCCAGCCTGTGTCGGCCCAGAATCCCGGCCTGACAAGCAGCAAGACCGAGGCTTCTCTTCCTGCGCCTGCCGCCCAAGCCGAGCGCAGCAAAGTGGTTTCCTACACCGTTGCCACGGGCCAGGTCATCAAGGAACTGCTTCTTACCGGTGAATTGAAAGCTGCACGCTCGATACAAATCAAATCCCCGGAAATACGGAGCAGCTTCTCGAATATGGTCACCTTCCTCGCGCCTGAGGGGCAACAGGTGAAAAAGGGCGAACGCATCGTGGAATTCGACGACTCGAGTCTATTGAGCAATAAGTCTGAAGCGGAGCGCACTCTGGATGAAGTAAAATTAAACATCCAGAAAAAAAAGGCAGATCTGGAGGCGGAACGCAGCGATTTGCTCAATTCCGTCGCCCAGGCGGAGGCCAATTTAAAGGTGGACCAGTTATACGGCAAAATAAGCAAGGACCTGTTGCCGGGAAACACCTACAAGCAATATCAGCTAAACCTCGAAAAATCCCAGATAGCGCTTCAGCAGGCCAAAGAGAAACTGACCAATTTTGAAAGAAGCTATGATTCTCAGATGGCTCTGGTCGAAATCAACCGCTCTCAGGCCGAGCTCAATCTGAAAAAGATCGAAAGCGATATGCAGCTTTTAAAAATTGACGCTCCGCAGGATGGAATCCTGATTTACGGAGACAACTGGGCCAGCAACAGAAAAATCCAGGAGGGAGACAACCTTTTCGGTAACATGGAAGTTGCCAGCCTGCCGGACCTTTCCAGCATGCAGGTGATCGGCTACGTCTACGATACCGAATACGGCTCTATTCTTCGCGATGCCCGATGCACGGTGACGCTCGATGCGCTGCCCGGCTATCAGGTTGACGGACGGATCATTTCGCTCACCAGCGTCGCCAGCCGCAAGGGATTTACATCCAACAAGAAATTTTTTCAGACCGTTGTTCAGCTGGATAAAGTTGACGTCGAAAGGATGAAGCCCGGAATGACGGCGCGTATCAAAATTCCTATAATTCTCGCGAAAGATGCCCCTGCGGTTCCCCGTGAATACCTCGGCACCGATTCCCAGGGCAGGTACTATGTCGTGAAGGGGAAAGAATCCAAGACGGCCAGCATGCAGATTGTCGAAGTCGGGGCGATAGGAGACCGGTTGATCCAGATTGCCTCGGGCCTGTCCGCCGGCGACTCGCTGCTTCCGGTTCAGAGCCTTGCGGAGGTAAAGAAATGACCACGCGTAATCGACTTATTCTTGCGGTGCTGATCCTGGCTATCGCGGCAGGGGCCTACTGGATTTTCCGGTCAAAAAATGTCGCTGCCAGCGCCAGCGAAAAGGATTTGATCACGGCGCAGCGCGTCGACTTTCCCTTGATCATCAGTGCGACAGGCACGCTGGAAGCATCTCGCAGCGTCAGCATCAGCCCTCCCCAGACCCGGCGCGAAAGACGGTTCAAGCTGATGCGGATGGTCGAGGAGGGAACCCGGGTATCCGAGGGAGATTTCCTGCTGGAATTCGACACTTCCGATATTACCACCCGCTTAAGAGACGAGACGGCCAACTTCCAGCGTGTGCAGGAAGAGCGCCAGAAAAAGCGGTCCGATTCCGATATTCAGCTTCGGAACCTGAAGCTGTCGCTGGAACAGGCCAAAACCAATCTCCAGAAACTCGAAGTCAAAATGAATTCCCAGGTTGATCTTGTGAGCGGCATCGAAGTCGAAGAGACCAAGATCCAGCGCGATGCCGCCAAAACCAACGTCGAGTTCCTCGAGAAAAAGGTGAAATATGTGACGGAAAGCGGGCAACTGGATCTTCAGATCTCCCGCAGCAATGAAGCCCACTACCGGGGCCGCATGGAAGATCTTATGGATGCCATGGATTCCTACACCGTCCGGGCGCCTGTTGCTGGTGTGGTGATTTACAAGCGCGATTGGAACAACGAGGCAAAACAGATCGGCAGCAATATCTTCAACATGGAGACGGTGCTGGAAATACCCGACCTGTCCAGCATCCAGGCCCGCGTACAGATCGATGAAATCGATTCAGGGAAGGTCCAGACTGGACAGGACTCCAATATTACCGTGGATGCCGCCCGGGGTAAATCCTTCGCAGGCAAGGTCGCCAGCATCGGTACCATATTGAAGCAGGCCAGCTTCGACAGGCCTCAGAAGGTCAACGATGTTTATGTCGAGCTGAATGATGCCGACAGGAAGCAGCTGCGCCCGGGTATGAACCTGAAAGCGCAGATACAGGTTGGCAAATATTCTCAGGTAGTTGTGATACCGCTGTCGAGTATTCAGGAACGCGGCGGCCGCTCCTTCGTCCAGGTGTGGAAGCCGGAAACAAAATCCTTCGAGTGGCGCAGAATTCAGTTGCAGACCAACGACGGCCTGACGGCCGTCGTCGAATCCGGCCTGAATGCCAATGAAAAAATCAGGGCCAAGCCGAAAGTATGAGGTGCCTATGATACACGGCGACGAAGCATTCGCTTATAAATCCAGTCCTTTGAAAAAGAATATGGGTCGGATTGCAGCCCTTGTCTTTCTTGTAGTCGCGGGAGCGCTGCTTTTCTATTATCGGGACTTTCTCTCATCCCGTGTTTCCAAGGTCCTGGCCAGCACGGGAGACGATCCTATCCCGATAGCCAGACTGGTGAAACAGCCGTTCTCTCTGACTGTTCCATCCACCGGAGAAATCGTGGGCCTCCAAACCACGCCGGTGCCGACTCCCAGCACAGGTTCGGGCACTCTAACCCTGGCTTGGCTGATACCCGAAGGCAGTTTTGTGCAGGCTGGAGCCCCGGTGATTCGCTTCGACAGCACCGATGCGAAGCTGAGCCTTGAGAACCAACAGAATACATTGGACGCAAACAAAGAAAACACCAGGATCAAGACATGGAGCCAGGAAACCGACGATAAGGTGCTGACCATGGACCGCACCGACGCCGAGCTGGAATACGAGTACGCCATGACCGTGATGCCCGAGGATGAAACAATTTTTTCCAAATGGGACATCATTACGGCGCAGGCCGATGCGCACTACGCCAAAGAACGGATGGAATTTTTAAAAAGCAAGGAAAAGACCCAGAAACGCATTGCCCGTTCGGATCAACAGATCCTCGCAATCGAGAGAAACAAGGCTCAGGCCCAGATTTCCGTTATCCAGCAGACCCTGGATTCCCTCGAACTGCGCGCTCCGGTCGGTGGATTGGTTTTATACCGGAGGGACCGCAGAGAAGATCCCCAGGTCGGAAACCAATCCTATCCGGGGCAGGTCCTCGTCGAGGTGATTAACCTCGATATCCTGCAGGCCCGTATCTACGTGCTCGAAAGGGACGGGGGCAGCCTGGCCAAGGGGCAATCTGTTTCCATCAGGCTGGACGCGATCCCGGAAAAAGAATATCACGGAACCATCCGCACGGTGTCTTCGGTGGCGGGTGCCCTGGAGCGCAACTCACCCTTGCGCTACTTCACCTGTGACGTTGACATTGTGGATGCGGGCGGAGACCTCAAGCGCATCCGGCCGGGCATGAACTTGCGCGGAGATGTCGTGCTGCAGAAGTATGAGTCGTGTTTCGTCATCCCCTCCGGCGCGGTCACTTACCGGGAAAAGGAGAAGGACAATGTCGTCTACATCAAGAAGGGTGACGAATTTGTGTCGAAAACGGTTACAACCGGGCTCAGTTCCCATGGAGAGGCAATCATCCTGGACGGTGTGAATGACGGAGAAGTTATTGCGCTCTCGAATCCGTACGAATCCCGCAAGCTTTACCTCCCTGATTTCAGCAAAGGAGGAACGCAAGGTCCAGGCGGTATGCCGCCAGGAGGAGGCGGCGGCAGGGGAGGGAGGGGAGGAGGGCGTTAGCCCGTAACACTTTCCAAAATCGGCGGCTCGGCGAGGTTGCTCCGGGCCCGGAATTATTTGAGAGTCACAGCGCCATTATAGAAAGACGAAGAGCGTTGCAGGCTGAAAGCAGCCCTTCGTACACGAGGCCTGATCCTATGCTATCAATGGAAACAATGGTGGGCGCCCTGGCAAGCCTGGGGAGGCACAAGCTACGGTCATTTCTGACGATGCTTGGAATGATATTCGGAGTCGGCGCAGTGATCGCGATGCTTTCGATCGGCGCCGGAGCCGAACAGGAGAGCCTGCGCATAATTGAAAACTTCGGCATTCGCAATATCATCATTCAAGCGAAGGAATTCAAGCGGGAGGAACTGCAGCAGATCCGCACCGAATCCCTGGGCGTCAGCATGCGGGATGTGGAGGCGCTGCAGACGATTCTGAAGCCGAAGCCTCTGATTTCAGCCTCCAGGGTGATAAAAACCTACCAGGTCATTTCGGACAAGGCGCGCAGTGACAGCCGTGTGTTGGGTGTCAGCAGTACCTACCCGACCATCCAGAACCTCCAGTTGCTTCAGGGATCCTTCTTTCTTGCTGCCGACGAGGAGGCCAACGCCCAGGTGTGCGTGCTCGGGATCGTCGCAAAGCAAAAGCTCTTTGGATTTGGAGACGTTTTAGGGCAGCAGATCAAAGTCAATGATATTTGGTTCACGGTGATCGGGGTTCTGGCGGACGCGGCCGTCGAAAAACAGGAATTTGAAGGAGTGAAGGTCCAGAACCCGAATAACGACATCTACATTCCCATCACCACGGCAATCAGGAAATTCGATGTCGAGGATGTGGAAAACGAGCTGAACGAAATCGTGGTTCAGATAGACCCGGGCGCCGAGATCAAGGAGCAAGCCTCGACAATCAACAACCTGATGTCGGTCATGCACCGCTACGTGGACGACTATTCGATCGTGGTTCCCGAAAAACTGTTGGAGCAGAACCAAAAAACCCAGGGTATATTCAACATCGTTATGGGCGCAATTGCCAGCATCTCGCTGCTGGTCGGGGGCATAGGCATCATGAACATCATGCTGGCTTCCGTCCTGGAGCGTACCAACGAAATCGGCCTGCGCCGCGCCATTGGAGCGAAGAAGCTGGATATCCGCATGCAATTCATGGCCGAGGCGATCGCAATTAGTCTTGCCGGTGGTATTATAGGCGTGGCACTGGGGTACGGAATTTCCAGGGCAGTGGCCATCTTCTCGGGGTGGAGCACCATCATCACCGCTGGGTCCGTCGGGCTTTCCTTCGGGGTAAGCTCGATCATAGGCTTGATTTTTGGGATATACCCGGCGATTCAGGCATCCAATCTCGATCCGATCGAGTGCCTTCGCTACGAATAAGCAGGCAGGGGGCGGCTTTTTCGGGAGGCCGCGAAACCATCCGCCGGAATGGAGGGCGATTTGGCAGGTCGCAGCGCCGGTAGGAAAAGCCTGAAAAAGTACGAAATTACCAACCTGCTTTTTTTCCTGACCCTCATCATCGCCCTCGGGATTTTGGTCTCCTTCGTCTTCCGCTTCTATGGGACCAGGAACCAGGAGTCTTCGAACGAAGGCAGCGTGGGGGTCGTGTCCGAAGCCCTGGGCCAGGGATCCGACGTAGGGCTTTTCTACCTTGATACCAAAATCTCCGAGACAACCCGCCAGTACAGGAGCCGGCTCGACATCCCAGCGACAGATGATGGTTTTATCGCGGAATTGTTTGGCTTGCCGGGAGTTGAAGAGATCACGATCGACCAGAGAATGATCGTTCTCAAGAAAAACGGATCGGCCCGCTGGGAAAGCATCGCGCCGGGTGTGCGCCGCATCGTAAAAAACCATCTTCACCTGCATTATTGACCGGATAGCGCGGGCATACCCCGACAGAAACGCCGGTTAATGCCGTCCATGGAGGGCACAAACCGCAATACGCAATCTGTAGACCGCAACGGATCCCTACATCACTGCCCTCACCGAATTCCCGTGCCATCAGTGGGAAATGCAGGCTGAACCCCCCGGGCTCCTGCAGCTCTATCCTTTCGGCATAAATGCGGTTAGAATAGCGGCTCTGTAAAAATGGAGGAACTGCAATGAAAAGCATGACGTTTCGGATCGCAACCGCATCCGTTTTCGCTTTGTTCGCAATCGTTCTATCCGCATCGGGGCAGGGAAAAGCGGCCAAATCCAACCCGGTAGTAGTTCTGGATACAACGATGGGGGCAATCAAGGTGGAGCTGTTCACGGCCAAGGCGCCCATAACAACCAAAAATTTCCTCGAGTATGTCAATTCCGGGTTTTATAACCTCACGATAATACACCGGGTGGATTTCGTGGTCGGGCTGGGAGGATACACGGAAGCCTTGACGGGAAAGCCGACGAGACCCGCTATCAAAAATGAATCCAGAAACGGGCTCAAGAACCTTCGCGGGACGCTGGCCATGGCCCGCTATGATCCTCCCGACAGCGCCACTTCCCAGTTCTTCATCAACCTTAAGGACAATTCCCATCTGGACCCTTCCGGCGGAGGATACGGATACGCTGTTTTCGGCAAGGTGATTGAAGGCATGGATGTGGTGGACGCCATCTCCAAGGTGAAGAAGGGCAACAAAGGCCCATTTACGAATATCCCGCTGCAGACGATTGTAGTGAAATCGGCTAAAGTTGCTATAAAGTAGATTGGGGGCAAAATCGGTAAGCTCAAGGAACAGGTGAAATATCCGGCCATGCTGGTGGTAGCCTTCGACATAGATGGTACACTCATATCGACCCAAGGCGCAGGTATGCGTGCCTTCTACCGGGCGTTCCAATCGGTTCTCAATATCAGCGTGGATGGCGGTATTATCCGCCCCGATGGGATGACGGATCCCCTGATCGTCAAAGGGATACTGAAGCATTCCGGCATGGCGGACCAGTGGAACGAAAACATTCGTGATGCGCTGTTTTCATCCTATCTATCCTGCCTTGAGGAGGAAATGTCCCGCGCCCGTGAACTCAAGTTGATCCGCATTCTGCCTGGGGTGGCGGCCCTGCTGGAGGCGCTGTCCAAACAGCCCGATTTCGCGGTCGGTCTGGTAACCGGAAACCTTAAAAGAGGCGCGCTCATCAAGCTGAAATACGCGAGTCTGGATCGATATTTCGGGTTTGGCGGCTTCGGCTCTGATTCGGAGGACCGTACCGAGCTTACGCGGATCGGTTTGCGGAGAGGCTCCCAACTGGCTGGGGAGGATCGCGTGAAAGGAGCCTTCGTTATCGGGGATACGCCCCTCGATATCATTCACGGGCATGCGGCAGGAGCTACCGTAATTGCTGTGGCTAGCGCCGGATACGGGATCGATGATCTTCAAGCTCATAATCCGGATCTGGCCGTTCCGGATTTGACCGAAGTGGACTCCATTATATCGTTCATGCGGAATTTCCCTCACCGAACCTGAAGGATGGCCAGAGGGACAGGCACCCGTAACTATAAGGGAGGCTGCTCATTTGGGCGGTATTCCGGTTTAAAATACGTCGCAGGGCTGGTGATCGTAAGCTCCCGTCGGCCTTTCGAGGCGCGAAAATAAAGCAGGCACCGCAGGGCAATTTCTGTAACAAGCCGGCTTTCTTCCGTAACTGAATAGTGAGCATGGCAGATTCGGCAGATTCAGCTCTGATCGAAAACACGCTCAAAGGGGATGAATGGGCTTTTGCCGAGCTTGTTCGTCGTTATCAGGCAGCGGTGTGGGGTACGGTTCACCGGACGCTGGGCAATTCCTCCGAGAATGAAGATGCGGTTCAGGAGATTTTCCTCAGGGCCTTTAACTCACTGCACAAGTTCGATCTCAAATACCCATTCGGACCGTGGATTCTACGGATTGCAGCGAATTATTGCATTGATCAGCTACGGAGGAGGAAGAGCCGAAAGGTCCGGCTCTGGTCGGAGTTGACGGAGTTTGATCAGGAACGCCTGCTCCGGGACTTTTCCCATGAAGGGGATTGGGATTTCCGGGCTACGGAGGCAAAAGAGGGGTACGCCAAAGTCGCCCGGGCCCTCCTGGATGGCCTGAACCCTAAATACCGGGCAGCTTTTATTTTAAGGGAAGTGGAAGACCGGGCTTATGATGAAGTGGCAAAAATCATGGGAACGTCTGAAATAGCGGCACGAGTTCGCGTATCGAGAGCCCGATCGGAATTGCAGAAAAAGTTTCGCGCCTATCTTTCCGGATTAAAAAGAAAGGAGCGAAGTTAAAACCAATGAGCCTATGCAACCTGTTCGATAAATACCGGGATGGAGCGATGGCGCCGTCCCAAAAAGGCGAGTTTGAGTCCCACCTGGCAACATGTGCATCCTGCCGCGAGAAAACGGCTCTGCTTGACAACCTTTCCTATTTTGTCAAGCGGGATGTGCCGCAGATGGCGGACCTTGCCGGTCCAATCGCGTCGCGGGCCTTCAGGCAGGACCGATCCTGGGATGCCCTTATCCTCTCCTGGATAAGGCCGGGGCCTGTCCTGGCCGCGCTTGCACTGGCGTTTCTTTTCATTTCGCTTGTCTGGATTGTTCCGGAATACCGGCAGCTTAATATTCTCTCGGAATATGAAAGGTTCATGGATGAGGCGGAAACAATCAACCTGAGCACAAGCGCATCGCAAGTGAACAGTGACAGTGAACTCGTGCTCTGGCTGCAACAGGAGGGGAATCCACAGTGACCGATCGTCCGCGAGCCCTAATCATTCTTGTTGCCATATTCCTGCTGGGGTGTGTCATCGGCGCAGCTGGAACCTATTTCTGGCAGGGGAAATCCACAATTCGGGCTGTGCCGCAAATGAGAAATGCTCCTTCAGGACACGGCCAGGGCCGTCAGCGAATGCCGGAGCTTTTTCAGCTTTCCCCGGAGCAGGAAGCCCGGTTCAGGGAAATCATGGCGGAGTCTCGCAGAAAACTTGCAGATCTGCAGAATGAGCAGAGGCCAAAGATCGAGGCAATCCGGTCCGAGACGGATCGCAAGCTCCACGACATTCTCAACGAACAGCAGCGAAAGCAATTCGATTCGTACCTGAAGGGAATGCAGAATCGGGGAGAGCGCGATCCCCGGGGGAGGAAGCCCGAACCGCGTCCGCGATAGATTCTCTGCTCACGGGCAAACGGGAGCTCCGGGAAAACTCTGCGCCCGTCTGCTGCAAAATCTGCTTCAATCCGCTGCTTCTATCCCTGCCTTTTTCAGGATTTTATGAAATATCGAGGAGATCAGAACCGATCCGTGTAAGGAGGGATCGACCCAACGGAAGGCGCCGGGGGCGCAAAAGCGCAACGCGGACGGCCCGGCCTTTCCCATATACCCATAGGAAACGATGCGGCGGTCGGCGATGCTGTGACGAACGGCTGGACAGGGCATGAGGCGGACTGTTTTGCCAAGAATTTCTCTGCACATGCTGGCCGCAGCCTCTTCCGGTTTTTCACCATAAGCCAAAATCCGGACGGGCAGTCCCCACCGGCCCGGGATAAACTCAATCCTGTGGGACGAAGTCAGAAGAATTTCCCCCTTTTTCTCCAGGACGAGGGCCGCGAGGCGGAGGCGTTGGACGGGATGGCTCGCGCGAGGTCCGGGAATGGCGTTTTGAAGGCCCTGCCGGTGTGCTTCACAGAAATCCGCAACGGCGCACCGGGTGCAATCGGGCCTTGAAGGCAGGCAGATTACGGCCCCCAGCTCCATCATCGCCTGGGTGAAGGATGCGGCCTGCCGTCGAGGCATCCATGCCGCCATCTGATGATAGAAATAGCGTTCCGGCGCCTGCCCTCTGAGAGCGTTCAAACGCGCAATAACCCGGCGTATGTTTCCGTCCACGGCCGGTTGGGGCTGGTTATAGGCGATGGAGCAAATCGCCCCCGCTGTATAGCGCCCTATGCCGGGCAGCGAAAGAATCTCCTCGATCCCGGAGGGAAAGACTCTGCCCGACCGGGCAATTTGCCTGGCGGCTTTAAGAAGGTTTCGGGCCCGGCTATAGTAGCCGAGCCCGGACCAGAGCGACAAGACTTCCTCCTCCGAAGCCTGTGCCAGGGATTGCAGGTCGGGGAAGCGCGAGAGGAACCGGTCGTAATAAGCGATAACGGTTTTGACCTGCGTCTGCTGCAGCATGATCTCGGAAATCCATACCCGATAGGGGCTCGGATCGATGCGCCAGGGAAGCGTTCTTCGATGGCGTTTGTACCAGTTCAGAAGCTTTCCTCGGAATTTCCGTATGGACGCGTCGTCCCGTTCCGGCTCTTTATCCATGCAGTCCACACTACCAGAAGAGCCGGGTTTGAATACATGGAAAAGAGGAATTCCATCCTGTGCGCCGCGCGAGCCTCAAGACTGTGTAGCCTTGGGATTCGTTGCCTCCCGGCCGAGGAATATCCAAAGGAATTTTGCTCCGCGCGGGCAGGCCCGAAGATGAATTCAAAGTGGGCATTGAAATGCTTTTATAAAAAGACTACGCTTTAATTTAAGAAGAAAGTTCCTATCGGAAGGACTGCAGATTTTAAAATAAAAGGAGTCTAGAAATTGCCGCAGACAAAAAAGAACAGCAAAACCAAAAATGTCCGAGTGCGTCCCCGATGGACCAAGGAAGAAATTTCCTTGTTACGGAGGCTCTATCGTACCCACAGCAATGCCGAGATAGCTGCTATTCTCAGGCGCAAAGTCTCGTCCGTGGTTTTTAAAGGCCATCGCCTGGGTTTGTCCAAAGGCGCGCGAAGACTCAAGGAAATGGGACGGGAGAACATCCGGCGTCGCTGGGAACCTTTGAAGCACCGGTCTTCAAAAAAATCCCGGGGACGGGCGAAGTAGCCGGCATCAATCCTCAAGAGCGGCGCAGGATCTCTTGCGCGATGTAACGGAGTGCAAGCCATGCCGGAACAGAAAATCTGGGAGACGATCAAGCTTCAGGGAAGCGAGCTGCTGGAAAAGGTCAAGCAGCTTATCCACGAAGGGAATGCCCGACGGGTTGTAATAAAGCAGGGAGACCATGTCGTAGCGGAGTTCCCATTGACCGCGGGCGTGGTGGGCACCCTGGTTGCCCCCGTCCTTGCGGCAATCGGGGCCCTGGTTGCGCTGCTCAAAGACTGCTCCATCGAGGTCGAACGTGCCGTGCAGGAATCCGGGAGTGAACCCCCTAAGCCCGACGGACCTCCGGCGGGAGAGTGATCCCGAATAGGCAATCCCTCTTCCCCCGCAAAACCTTTTACGAGTTGCCTGCCCGGTTGACGGCCAGCGGCGCGGAGAGCGCTTTTTTGCGAGCACGGATATTGGATTCCACGGCAAGAAAAACCGCGGGGACCAGCAACAGGGAGTCGCGGAATATGGTTTTCAACGATATGGGATCGTCAAAACTGAAGCATCCGCAATTGGCCTGGATTCCGCGAAAATAGGTAATAAGAAGAATAGTGGTGAAAAACAGCAGTAGCCCCACTGCGCCCAGCGAAAAATAGCGGATTTTCCATCCGGCGATGAGGGCTACGCCCAGGATGATTTCCACCCAGGGGAAGTATGTGGCAATCGGCCAGATAAGGCGTTCCGGTACCAGCTGATAGCCCGTGACGGCTGCAGCGAACTGGAGCGGCGCCTGAATTTTGATGTAGCCGGTGTAGAGAAAAACAACTGCAAGAAGAATTCGCGTCAGCCAATGCAGTGATTTAAGGATCATGATTATTTCACAATAGAATCGATAAATTGCTTCATCACCATGTACGTAACCAGGCCTTCAACCCTCTGCTGCTTTCCGATGTAGTAAATGAGGGTTGTGGGAGTGGACCGAACTTCGTGTTTCTCGCCCAGTTCAATCCCTTTTTCGATGGTTGATTTGATGCTGGTGTCCTGCAGGATCTTCTTCAGCTTTTGAAAATCATCGCGGGCCAGAGCCTTGGCCACTGTATCCTCGATGCTGCCATCCTGCGACCATTTTGCCTGATCCGTGTAAAGAGAATCCCGGACCCCCAACAACTGCTGCGTGCCGATGCGCGCTGCAGCTTCGGAATAATACGCAGCCACCAAGGCATATTTGTGATAAGACAAAGGATACTCGTGGTAAATGACGCATACTTTATCCCTGCTGGAATATTCCTTCAGGACCGGCCGGATCGTATGGAGATAATACTCACGGCAGGCAGAACACTGAAAATCGGAAAAGACCTCTAGCCTTATGGGCGAATTCATCGAGCCCCCCAGCAGCTGGCCGGAGGACTCGTCCAAAGACCGCGCCGGGGCCAGAAAAACCACAAAGAAGAGACTCAAAAGCGCCAATGGTTTGGTTTTGCCAAGCATACCCTATCCCCACCCGTCCTTGGACTCCCTGAACCCAAAACCCTTCTTAAATGCTGCATCCATTAGAATAGCAATTTATGCCGGATGGGACAAACCTTTTCCGAAGAAGGCGCCCGCAGCGGCAGATCACTGTGTTTTTCTTACTTTTCGCAACCGGAACTGCAGCAGGTGCTGCGGCTTGAACTTGCGGCGCGACCAGCGGTACCCGTTTTCGAACTGAACACCAAGCTGATAGTTTATCCTGTCCATTTTGCAGTACTTTACGCGGGCCTGGCAGTGATCAGTAGTAAACTGCAGTTCGACAATGGTTTCCGGAGGGATAGGTTCGTCGATGCCGAGGCAGGCTCCGGAAGCCGATATGTCGTCGAGTATCGCCCATTCACTGTGAACGGGGCCCGATGGGGGCTTCCACTGAACTTTGACAAGGTCAGCGCAAAGCTCCCTCTCCTCATGTCGTCCTGGTCGCATGAGTAATTTATCGGCAAACCCAGGCAATTGATTACTTTGCGTTTTGTGATCGTGCATTGCAGCCGCAGTTCCAAGAAGCCCCGGTTGAGTGTCCGGTTCCGCCTCGCCGGGCGACCGAAAGGCCGACCCCCCGTCCTAAGCAATTTCAACCCTTGCCGGGAACTCCCATTTTTAGAGCTTGGAGGGCTTTATCGTAATCGGGTTCCTGCGCGATCTCCGGAACCTGCTCTGTGTAAATTACTTTCCCCTGTTCGTCGGCGACCACGAGTGCCCTGGAGAGCAGTCCCGCCAGGGGACCATCCGTGATGCGGACTCCGTAAGCATCGCTGAAATTACTATCCCGGAATTCAGAGCCTGTGATGACATGTTCCAGCCCTTCCGCGGCACAAAAACGCTTTTGCGCAAATGGAAGATCCCTGGATATGCATAACACAACCGTGTTCTTGAGGTTTGCAGCCTCCACGTTGAATCGTCTCACCGAGGCGGCGCAGACCGAGGTATCCACACTCGGGAATATATTGATCACCACTTTCCTGCCCCTGAATTCGCTCAGGGAGACGGGGGAAAGGTCCGCCTTAATGACTGTGAAATCAGGTGCCTGCGAACCGACCTTAGGCAGAGATCCGGCCGTATTTAATGGGTTCCCTTTAAAAGCTACTTTTGCCATCGTGTTTTCCTCCCGCGTATCGAAGCTTTGTTATTTTGAATACCGGAGCATTTTACAATCTGCGGCCCGGCATTAGAAGGAGTCTGTCAGCTTGGATCCCTCTCCGGAATAATCCTCCATCGCAGAGCGCCCCGCAATGAAGTCGCCCGTAACCATTTCCTTGTAACCCATGCCGGGTCCAACCATGGGATAAACGCAGGCGTCCGGATCGATCATAACTTCGAGGAAGGCGGGGCCGTCAAACTCGACGAACTTTTTCAGGGTCTGCTCTACCTGCTCCTTTTCGCTCAGGCGCATGGTAAAATTGAAGCCGTCGGCTTCGGCGGCTTTTATAAAATCCTTCTGCCGGAGGGATTTATCCGATCCCGAAAAACGGTTGCCGAAGTACAGCTTCTGCCATTGACGCACCATACCGTCTCCGTGGTTGTTGAGCAGGAGCACTTTTATGGGTAGGTTATAGGTTGTGGTTGTCTCCAGTTCACCCAGATTCATTCGCATGCTGCCGTCGCCATCGACATCGATTACCAGGCGGTCCGGAAATGCCATCTGGGCGCCGATCGAAGCGGGAAGACCAAAGCCCATGGTAGCCATGGAGCCCGAGGTCAGAAAGGCGCGCGGATGCTTGAAATCAAGGTATTGGGCGGCCCACATTTGGTGCTGACCGACTCCCGTACAAATAATGGCTTCTCCCTTTGTGATTTCGTTCAGGCATTCGACAACCTGGTACGGCTGGATGGTTTTGCTTTCCCGGTCGTAATTGAGCACGTGCTCTCTTTTAAGGCTTTCAATATGCGCCAGCCACTTGGAAAAGTCCTTTTTGAAATCCTTCCCTTCCTGCATGAGATCCATCAAAGCCTCCCGGGCAGAGCCCACATGGGACCATGTGACGTTTTTGACTTTGCCGATCTCCGCAGCATCGATATCGATGTGCGCGATGAAACGCGCCTTAGGGGCAAACTCCTGAACTTTTCCCGCGACCCGGTCGTCGAAGCGCGCACCGATGGAAATCAGAAAATCGCAGTCCATAACGGCATAGTTCGCATACGCCATTCCGTGCATGCCCAGCATGTGCAGGGAAAGCCGGTCCGTCGTATCAACCGAACCGATCCCCATCAAGGTTGTGACGACAGGTATTTGAAACATATGGTTGAAACTCCGGAGTTGCTCTGCGGCATTTCCGCTGATGATGCCGCCCCCGGCGCAAAGAAGCGGGCGTTCGCTTTTTTGCAGCAGTTCGAAGAATTCTGCGCACTCCCTGGGGGACACGCGCGATTTTGCAAGTATCTCCATGCGGCTTTCATATCCCCGGAAAGGAAGCATTCCTTCGCCCTTGAAAGTGCCCTCCCAATTCTGCACATCTTTGGGCACATCGATCACCACGGGACCGGGGCGGCCGCTACGGGCGATTTCGAATGCCCTGCGCACCGTGATCTCGAGTTCTTCAGGTTCTTTGACGAGAAACACGTGTTTGGCGCATGGACTCATGAGATTAAATACCGGCGCTTCCTGGAAGGCATCCGTGCCGATGGCATTGCGGGCGACCTGGCCGCAAATCAAAACGACGGGGACCGAATCAGCCATGGAATCGCGAATGGGCGTAACGCTGTTCGTGGCTCCCGGCCCGGAGGTAACGATAAACACGCCAACCTTTCCGCTGGCCCTTGCATATCCCGCTGCCATGAATCCCGCACCCTGCTCGTTAGCAGGAACAATCAGCTGAATCTGCTTGCTTCGGCAGGATTCGTGCTCAGAGTTGTACCGGAAAATGGCGTCATAGGTCGGAAGAATCGCCCCCCCGGTGTATCCGAAAACAGTATCAACCCCCTCTTGTGCCAGCACCTGGATCATCATTTCCGCGCCTGTCATGCGCTGGCCTGCTAACGGATGTCCTCTGCCTTCGAGTTTTTCGTTCATTTCTCTCTCCATATCAGTTTATTTACCTGCGGTCGAGACCGCGTCGCCGTTGCCGGACGTGCTCGCGGACAGGTTGCGGTGCAGTGCGACTTTGCCGGTCCGCACCATTTCGTCGATGCCATAGGGGCGCACCACGTCGAGGAATGCCTCGACCTTTCCCGAATCGCCCGTGACCTCAAAGACGTAGTTTTCGGGCGTTGCCGTTACCACCCGGGCCCGGAAAATTTCCGCTTCGGTCAACAGGGTTGTCCTTTTGCCTTCGGGCGCCCGAACGCGGACCAAAATCAATTCGCGCTCGACACAATTGGCATCTGTCAAATCAGCTGCTTCGACTGTATCCGGAAGTTTTTCGACTTGTCTTAAAATCTGTTGGGCCAGGAGCCGTTCGCAGCGTACCACCATGGTTATCCTTGAAAGCCCGGTATCGGGACTGCCCGCCACAGTGAGGCTTTCGATGTTGTAGCCGCGTGCACTGAAAAGCCCTGCAATCCGGGAAAGTACGCCGAAACGGTTTTCGACAAGGATTGATAGTGTCCGCGTGCCCTTAGGATTGGATTTTAAATCCTGCGATGTGGCGTCGGTCATAATGAGTCTCCCCTCTGTTCCAAAAAATGAGTCCTGTAACAAAAAAGGCCGTCATCCCGGTTCGGGTGACGGCCCTGGCATGCCCAGTTTTGCTGCCATCATCCGAACCGTGGTACTCCGGTAAGGATGCCGATATTGATAATGAGTACGCTTCCTACGATGACGGGCAGCGATTGATCCTGAAGATAAAAATTGCCAGGCAGCAAGCCTTCTGAACCCATGCTCGGCTCCATCCTCTGTTTTCCGCCTTTTCTGCGCGGAAAATTATGGGAAAGCCTAGCAGGGGGCATGACTTCGTGTCAACCGAAATCAAAGGGGAACGAAAAACAGCCGCGGATTGCAGGATGCCCATACATCGGCGACTCACCCGCCTTTGCCGGGAGGTTCACGGGCCTGACTTTTCCGGGACCCTGCGACGCCGCCCTGCGCAGCAGAAGGCGCGGGAAAACGCTGATTCATAATCCTGTGTCCGGCAGCTTTCATGCCGCGGCGGCTCAAGCGGCCGGATCTTCAATGCATGCTATAATTCTCACCGATGAAAAGACCGGAGGAGGGCATTATCGAAAGGCTGGGACCCGCCTGGAAGCAGCACGAGCGGCGCTGGAAAGAAAACCGTTTTGCCTATGCGGTAGTCTCCCGAAGAAGCCGAGGCGTCTCGATCGGGATCAATCTCAATCCGGACAAGGCCTGCAATTTCAGCTGCCTCTACTGCCAGGTGGACCGCAGCCTGAGGCCATCCATTCGAAAAGTCGATTTGGAAAGGCTCGAGATGGAGCTCAACGGCATTCTCGAAGCCGAACGCGACGGATCTCTCTATAGCGCCGCTCCATTCAGTGCGCTGATCCCTTCGGAGCGGGGCATTCGGGATATTGCCTTTTCCGGCGACGGCGAGCCGACGGCCTGCCCCGGTTTCGAGGAATCGGTCCGCATCGCGGCGGCAGCCCGCCGTCGATTCGCTCTCGATACCGCAAAGCTGATTCTGCTGACCAACGCATCCTTCCTTCACAGGCCCGGCGTGCGGGCAGGGCTGACGTTGATGGACCTCAACAACGGCGAAATATGGGCGAAGCTCGATGCCGGCACAGAAGAGTATTTCCGGCGGGTCAACCGCGCCAGGTCGCCGCTCAGGAAAATTCTTCGAAATTTGCGCGACGCGGCCCGCGTCCGTCCATTGGTGATCCAGTCCCTCTGGTTCCGGATTCACGGCATTCAACCGCCGGCGGATGAGGTCGCGGCCTACTGCAACCGCCTGAACCGGATTTTATCGGCCGGGGGCAGGCTGAAGATTTTGCAGTTGTACACCATTGCCCGGAATCCGGCCGAAGCTTATGCCGCTGCGCTCGCCGACAGAGAACTGGATCAGATTGCATCCATCGTTCAATCCCGTGTGCCGGTTCCCGTGGAAGTGTTCTATAGCGCGGTCGGTCAGCTTTCGTGAGACGGTATCCAGGCGCAGCAAGGTGCGCCTGGATCAAAGCAGTGCCGCATGATTCCGCTTCAGCTCCTGGCGCATTTCCGCGGGCCACACGCTGCATTGCACCTCGCCTATGTGGAGCTTGTGCAAAAACAGCATGCACAGGCGCGATTGACCGATCCCTCCCCCGATAGTCTGCGGCAGTTCCCCGGCAAGAAGGCGCTTGTGAAAAAGCAGCCCGGCCCGTTGCATGCATCCCGTAAGCTCGAGCTGCTCTTTCAAGGACTGCGGGTTCACGCGGATGCCCATGGAGGAAAGCTCGAAGGCCCTGTTCAGGACGGGATTCCAGACGAAGATGTCCCCGTTCAGGCCCCGGCCGTTTGCTGTCGGCGTCGACCAGTCGTCGTAATCCGGCGCGCGGCCGTCGTGCGGTTTGCCGCCGGCCAGAGGGGCGCCTATGCCGATGATAAAGGCGGCTCCCGCTTCCCGGCAGATTTCGTTTTCTCTTTCACGCGGCTGCAGCGTGGGCCACCTGCGCTCCAACTCCTCGCTGTGTATAAACTCTATGCCGCCCGGGAGGCATGGCTTGATCTGAGGGTATCTTTCACAAACATGCTGCTCCGTGCGGCGGATCACGTCGTATATCCGCTTCACGATGTCGCGCAGGAAATCAAGGTTCCGTTCCCCGTCCTTCATCACCCGCTCCCAATCCCACTGGTCGACATATACGGAATGAATGTCGTCCAGGACCTCCTCGGGACGGATCGCGTTCATGTCGGTGTACAGACCCTCTCCCGGCATGAACCCGTAGTCTGCCAGCGCCATGCGTTTCCATTTGGCCAGGGATTGAACAATCTCCGCACGGCTGCCGTTCATCGCCTTGACCTGGAAGGAAATGGGCTTCTCAATGCCGTTCAGGTCATCATTGATTCCTGTGCCCGCCATCACGAACAACGGCGCGCTGACCCGGGAGAGATTCAGGCTCTCGGCCAGGTGGATCTGGAAAAACTCCTTGATCACGCGGATAGCCCGTTCTGTTTGCCGGAGGTCCAGCAGGGGTGTATACGCTGACGTCTCTTCGTGAACTGGCTTCATTCTGCGCTCCTCGGATGGCGTTCTTTGATTTCTGTTTCTGCGGCGGATCCAGACATATCTTTTTCGGTTGGGGATTGCAGGTTTCAGGCTGCATCCTCGGATCGGCTTTCCTATCGGGCCTGTTTTATGGAGTTCAATAAAGACCTGAAGCCGGACTCCCAGCGGGCGACGGTTTTTTCAGGGCCTGCGAGCTTGAAAAACCATGGCCCGTTACCGGCTTCGGCGATTGCGGCCAGCATCCGGAATTGAGCTTTCGGAGCGCCCTGTTGCATGGGCATCATGGATCCCGAATAGGTGCCGCTTACGTCCACCAGCGTAATCGGTATCCGGTCAACGCTCAGGCTCTCTGTTCGTGCGGCACCGGCGGCGGACTTTCCATCCGGCAGAGAAAATTGCCCGATCCATCGGTCTACGTTGGCTTGCGCGGTGCCCCCTCCGCCCTGAAAATAATAGACCACGACCTCTCCATCCTCGGTGTCGCCCGGAACGCGAGGGAGCCTGAATTGAGCTTTTCGATTGGGGGAAGCCGGAGTTTCCGTGATCCAGCCCGGAGGCACGGTGTATTCCAGACCGGCGGATTCTGCTTCGGTGGCCTGTTTTCCCGCGACGTGGGCAGATTCCGGTTTCAAATTTCCGGTTTGGGCTGCCGGTGTCTCTCCCGATTTTGTTGCGCAGCCCGCTGCCGCAACCGCGCAGCCGGCGACATAAAGTATGCAACTGTAGAGCCTCATGGGTCCTTCCCTATCCCGCGACGATGCTGACCAGTTTCCCGGGCACGAGGATCACTTTCCGTAACGCCCGGCCTTCCAGGTGCTTTTTAATTTTTATGTCCGAGAGTGCGGCCTGCTTTATCTCGTCTTCCGCCGCGCCGGCCGGGACCACGATCCGCCCGCGGACCCTGCCGTTGATCTGAACCGGGATGTCTATCGTGGCTTCCCGGGTGTGCCTGGAATCAAAGACCGGCCACGGGGCATACGCCGCGGATTCCGCGTGACCCAGAGCCTGCCAGAGCTCCTCCGATATATGGGGCGCCATCGGTGCAAGCAGAAGCACAAAACTCTCCATGCAGATGCGGGGCCGCACTTCCTGGGCCGTGAAGTAATTTACAAATTCCATCAAGCGGCTGATGGCCGTGTTGAAGCTCAGGCTCTCCATATCCTGCGTTACGGACTGGATGGTCTTGTGCAGCACCCGCAATTGACGCTCGTCGCGAAGAATGTCGCCGGAAGAGACCCGGGAGCTGAGCTTCATCGTGTCTGCGGATTCGTCGATAATCATGCGCCATGCGCGGTTCAGAAAACGGCTGATTCCCTCAACCCCCTGCATGCTCCAGGGCTTGGTTGTCTCGAGCGGGCCCATGAACATTTCGTAGAGGCGTGTGGTATCGGCCCCGTAACGCTGAACCGGGACATCAACAGGGATCACGTTCCCGCGCGATTTGGACATTTTCTCCGTTTCGCCCGCGAGCTCCTCATCCGTTTCCGCGTGAAACGCTTTCCCTTCCTCGAAATGGATCCGGCTGTAAGGCACAATCCTGCCTTCGGACGTACGGTAAGTGGCCGACAGGATCATTCCCTGGTTGACCAGGCGCTGAAAGGGCTCCATCGTGGAAACATAACCGCGGTCGAAAAGCACCTTATGCCAGAAACGGGAATAGAGCAGGTGCAACACCGCATGCTCTGCCCCTCCGACATAAAGATCCACGGGCATCCAGTATCGCTCTCTGCCGGGATCCCACGGCTTCTGCGTGTTGTGCGGATCGCAGAAGCGGAGATAATACCAGCAGGAACCCGCCCACTGAGGCATGGTATTCGTTTCCCGCATGTATTCCCGCCCGTCCTTGAGCACCTTTATCCAGCCGCCGGCTTTTTCAAGGGGGCCGCCGGGACGGCCCGTCGGCTTGAAATCGTCGAGCTCCGGCAGCATCACCGGCAGCTCCTCCTCAGTTACGGCCCGCGTCAATCCGTTTTTGTTGCCGGCAGAATCCAGCTCGTGCAGGATCGGAATCGGTTCACCCCAATAGCGCTGCCGGCTGAAGAGCCAATCGCGGAGCTTGTACTTTATCGCCGCGCGTCCGATTCCCGCACCGACAAGCCACTCGATAATTCTTGATTTGGCTTGCGGCGTGGGCAACCCGTTCAGAGAGACTCCCGGATTTTCGGATTGCATGCCGACCCCATCTTCGATGAAGGCTTCCGGCAGTTCTCCGATGTAATCCGCGAAGCTCTCCGCGGTCAGCATTCTGACCTTTGCCGGATCGGGCGTGCCCGCCGGCGCTTTTCCCAGGCAGGCCTGCATCCTTCGCAGCCATTCCGTTGTGGGCATCACGACTGCTTGTATGGGCAGCCTGAACTTCCGGGCAAATTCCAGGTCCCTCTGATCGTGACCCGGCACAGCCATGATCGCGCCGGTCCCGTAACTTATCAGCACATAATCCGCAATCCAGACCGGGATCCGCTTTCCCGTAACCGGATTTATGGCGTAGCCGCCGGTGAAAACGCCGCTCTTATCGCCCCTTCCCGCAATCCGGTCTTCCTCACTGGTCGCAGCCACACGGCGCCTGTACTCTTGGACCTCCTCGCGATGCTCTTCAGATGTGAGTCTTTCCACCCAAGGGTGTTCGGGAGCCAGGACCATGTAAGTGGCGCCGAAAAGAGTATCTGGTCTTGTCGTGTAGATCCGTATCGCCTCGGTGCCCGGTTCTTCGGGGAATCCTGAAGCCGAACGCGAGGACATCCACCCGTCGAAGACGGACGGCTTTCCGATGAAGAAATCCACTTCCGCCCCTTCGCTCCGGCCAACCCAGTTTTTCTGCATCTCCTTGATCGCTTCGGGCCACTGGAGCAGATCGAGATCTTCGACCAGGCGGTCAGCATATGCGGTGATACGCAGCATCCACTGGCGCAGAAGGACTCGCTGGACGGGATGGTTGCCGCGCTCCGACCGTCCGTTAATGACCTCCTCGTCGGCAAGCACGGTGCCCAGCGCCGAACACCAGTTGACCGGCGACTCGGCTTGGTAGGCGAGCCGGTGTGAGTCCTGATACCGGCGTATGGCCTCATCGCCGCTGAGGCGGATTTCTTCCGGAACCGGCAACTCGGCAATGGGCCGCCCTTTGCCGACCCTCTTTTTCCCCGCCGTGTCCGTCCAGACGAATTCACGGTCGAACCAGGTGTCGAAAAGCTGCAGAAAAATCCACTGCGTCCATCGCATATAGTCCGGATCGGTGGAGGCAAACTCGCGGTCCCAGTCATAGCTGAATCCGAGCCGCTTTATCTGACGCCGTATATTGGCGATGTTACGTTCCGTCGTGATCCGCGGATGCGTCCCTGTTTCGATGGCGTACTGCTCGGCAGGCAGCCCGAAGGCATCGTAGCCCATCGGATGCAGGACATTGTATCCCTTCATTCTCTGAAACCGGCAATACATGTCCGTAGCGCTGTAGCCTTCCGGGTGGCCTACATGCAATCCTTCGCCCGAGGGATAGGGGAACATGTCCAGAACATAAAGTTTTGGTTTTGAGGGCACTTCCCGCGTGCAAAAAGTTTTGTTCCGCTCCCAATATTCCTGCCATTTAGCCTCAATGGCATGGGGATCATAAGCAGGCATCCGGAATCCTCCTCCAGTAAATGAAAGAGAATATCTGTCTTTGAGCGGCATTTAAAGAAGGAAAAAGATGCCCGGCGCCGGATAACCTCCGAATCAGGCCCGCTTCCGCGGCTCCTGTCGCTGTGGCATTCCAGCACGCATCCTATCGATGATTGAGAGGGCGATATAGCGATGAACGCTGCCCTAATTACAATTGGTAACCCCCGGCTCTGCCCTGACTGTTACCCACAGTGTCCAGTGTGTCCCGCAGTCAGGGCTCTGCCGGGGGATTCAAAGAGTTTGACCGCTCGGTATTTTGAAACGCTGACGTACGTCGGCGTCCGTTCAGCGTGCGCCAGCGTTCCAGACCGGCGCAACTCCTCCAACCGCTTTGAGCGGTTCCAATCTTTCAAGCCTCTGGCTTTGCCGGAGGTGCCTGACTGAGATTTTGGTGAGAGCGGGTCTCCAGACCCTGTCTCATAACGACTGTCCTGAGATCCTCGCCGGCGGTTTTGCGAAAGTCTCTCCAGATCCGTCTCTTCTTTCGTAGCTTAATGGCAATGATGGCTGGTTCCGCTATTCGAAACGGCCCAGGGCATGGAAGCGGGTTGTGGGAGTTGGGGATCCCTGGGCAGGTTCCACGGTAACGCCGGCGCCCGTGATGCCGGAAACCTGGGACTGAATGCCGCCCTGGGTGAAGGCCCGTCCGGTAGGATCGACCTTGAGCAATCCGGCGGAGATTTTTGTCGTCTCCGTCAGCAGCCAAATTTGATAGGCCATGCCTTCATCCGTGAGCGGGAAATGGCCGAATACAAGGTATCGCGATTCCTGCGGGTCCCATAGGATTACACCCGCCGCGGAAGGAGCAGGCGCTTGCCCTGCAAGCCTGGCAATGCGTACGCCCGTCTTGCCGGACATGGCCAGGATCTGCTCCAGATCCCCGCTCCGGGTGTTCCGAACATCCATCAGTATGCGCAAATTCTCGGCATCCGACTGCGCCGCCGCCGCTCTTGCCTGCAGCCGGCTATTCGCTCTTTGCTCCGATTTCCAGGCGTAAAATGCCATGAGGGCCAGGAGGGCAAGGGCTGCGGCAAGGATCCACGGAAAGAAAACCGGTCTCTGCCGAGGCGGCTGAAAAATCGTGGACCGGGCAAAAGGCTGTGCGGGAGGTTTCGAGGGCTGCGGCCTGCCTTCAAAATGGTTTCCCGTTATTTCGGCCGGCATAGGAGCCTGCGCGTCGCGTTCGGCGCGCGCCGTCAGCAGATCGCGCAAATATTCCGGCGGCGCGACCTCCTCCGCGGCAAAACCTATCCCTGCCACGATGCGCTGAAATCTCAGATGCTCTGCTTTGCAGACAGGGCATTCCTCCTGGATGTGAATTTCGAAGCTTCGTGCCTCGAGCTGAGTCAGAGATCCCAGTGCGTAAAGAGCCGCAAACTCCCGCAACTCTTCAGTCGCTCTTTCGTGCTTCATTTCTCCCCCAGCTGCGCATCGGTCTCCGGCACGGAATTTACACTCAACAGGTCACTCAGCTTCCCGAGCCCGAGCCGGGCGTGCGTCTTGACCGCGCCGAGCGGCTTGCCAATCTGCGCCGCGATTTCGCTGCAATTCAGCCCGCTGTAGAAAGCCCATTCCAGGATCTCCCGCTGTGCCGGGACCAGGGACGCGAGAGAATCCCTGGCTATCTGCTGCTGTTCGGGCACTACCGTCACCGCCTGATTCCCGCCGACTGCGGGCAATCTTCGTTTCTGCCCTTCCTGCTTGCCCCAGTTCACTCTCACAACCGCCCTGGTGCGCGCGACGTGGATCAGCCATTCCGCGGGGGTGAACAGCGCCGGATCATAGTGCCCTGCGTGCTTCCAGATCTGCGTATAGACATCGAGCAGAGCTTCCTCTGCCGGAGTCCTGTCGCCCAAAACTCTTAGAATGATTCCGAACAGAAGGCGGCTGGTTCGGTCATAAAGGATTAAAAGGGCCGATGCGTCGGCTTTTCCGATTTTGCGGAGGAGTTCAGCCAAATCCGCGGTGCCCGATTCGACCTTATCGGAATTGCGGGTTCCCGGTTCCACAACAGCTCCCCCAAAGTGCGGTTGAAATATCTGTGCTTCAAAGGCCCGTTCCGGAAGCATTTCCCGAAAACAGGCTGATCACATATTACACCATGTGCACGCGATTAAGTGGGACTGCTGAGCAAATTTTCGCCGGAGTGCCGGGATCCTGCCGAATCAGCGAGCTCCGCCGATTCGATCTGTGTTCAATCTCGAATCCCGAACCCAATGCGTGTGTGGATGTAGCCTGCAAGATCTCTCATAGGGGCGGCGGCCGGCGCCTGAGGATTGGCTTCGGCCAGCAGCTGGCGGTTGCGAATTGCCCGGGGGATTGCCGGATCGAGAGGGATGGAACCGATCAGCTTTATACGGACCCGGCCGTTTTCAGCGGACCCCATGAATCTCGAAATTACATTCTGGAGGTGGCCGGCGATATAGAATCCTACGCGGTTGGGACAGTCCGGATCAGCCTGGTTGACGACCAGGAGAAACTCGTCGCGTCCCTGAAGCTGCTTTAAAATTTTAATGGTTGCATAACAGTCTACAACCGAAGTCGGCTCCGGAGTCGCCACGAGCAAAATTTCATCAGACAATCCCGCAAAGAACATCACAATATTTCCAATTCCTGCGCCTGCGTCAAAAATCATGGCATCGTAGCGATATTCCAAATCCTCAAGAACAGACTGCATATCTTCCGCAAAAGCGGATGTAAAGACTGTGTTTTCCGGCAGGCCGGAACCAGCCGGCAGCAGGTCAAAACCCTTGTTTGTGGAAACAAGAACCTGGTCGAGAGGACTCAATTTGCGGAGAGCTTCGTGAACGGTCAGGCGGGGAGAGATGCCCAGCAAAATATCGAGGCTTGCCAGACCCAAATCGCCATCAACCACAAGGACCCGGTGGCCCATTGAAGACAGTTCTGCTGCCATATTTGCGGCAATGACGGTCTTTCCAACGCCTCCCTTGCCGCTGATGACCGTGATGCGGCGCGCCCTTGTCTTTTCGGCAGACATACAAACTCTCGATCAACGGCCGCACGCTCCAAGCCGCAGGGAGACTTGAGACCTGCGACCTGAACGGCAGGATCCGCTCTTCCCCTCAGAATCCAATCCCAAATTCCGGCTAATAACACTTATTCGGCACGAATCGGCGGTTTGGATCGGATTTTTCTTCATTATTTGGCTGCTCAAAAAGAGCCCCGCGGACATTTTTTTGATAGACTACTCTTCGTGCCTTTTTTCGGGCAAAACGAGCCATTTTGCGGGAGGCTTATTATGAGACTTTTAGACCGCTGCCTTTTAAAGGTTCTGATGTCGGTTGTTCCGGCCCTTTTCTGCGCACATCTTTTTGCACAGTCCCCCCCAAGCCGCGAGACCGCGCAGCCCAACCCAAAATTGCGGACCTACAAATCGGTGTTCAATTTCTCGGATGCATTGCGACGAATGGATTACGATCAGGACGGATTCGTCACCCGGAATGAATGGGAGCGTTTTTTCGATGATAGCGATAAAAACGCCGACAAGCGCCTTGCCCCCGAGGAAATCGGGCCGCTTATGGACCAGGAAGTAATGGAATCGGATAAGGGCCGTCTGGCGGCCTTTGATCGGCTGGACATCAATAAAAACAATGCGGTCGAGGCATCGGAGTGGCCCGGCAAGGACAAGGACTTCAGCTACCTGGATGCGAATCACAGCCGGTCGCTCAGCCGCGAAGAGTTCCTGTCCAGGGATGGCCGCTATTGGAATGAGCGCTTTGAAAATCTCGATTTCAACGATGACGGCCTCATCCTCCGCGCTGAATGGCTCGATTCCGATTCATCTTTCGATATGCTCGATCGCGATCGTAACGGCGTGATTGAACGCCACGAGTTTTACAATCCCCGATAGGAATGTTTATGGCGAAGATAAGATTTTTGGGAGCAGTCGGCACGGTTACAGGCTCGAAATTTTTTGTGGATACGGGAGAAATGCGTTTCCTGGTGGACTACGGGATGTTTCAGGGGCCCAAAAAGCTCCGCTTGCTGAACTGGCAATCCCCTCCCGTCTCTCCTCCAACCGTCGACAACGTGCTCCTGACTCATGCCCATATAGACCATTCAGGCATGCTGCCGGTGCTCGTGCGCGAGGGATTCAAAGGCAAGATCTGGACGACTCCTGTGACGGCCGAACTGTCCGAAATCAGCCTTAGGGATGCCGCCCATCTGCAGGAGGAAGATGCCCGTTTTGCGAACAAAATGGGTTTCAGCAAACACAAGCCTGCCTTGCCCCTTTTTACAAAAGAGGACGCGGAACGCGTCTTCCCGCATATGCGGCCGGTCGATTATGAAAAGACCACCGAACTCCCGGACGGTACGCGGCTGCGGTTCCTGGACGCGGGACACATCCTGGGTTCGGCCATTGTCGAGGTGACCCTGAAGAACGGCGGCAATCCCATGCGCATGATTTTCTCCGGAGATTTGGGCCGGTACGACGCGCTGATTCTGCGGGATCCCGAACCGATCGATTATGCGGACTATCTGCTGGTCGAATCGACTTATGGCAACCGAACACATCCGCCGGAAGAACCTTTGAAGGAGTTGTCGTCGATCATCAACGAGACCGCCAGACGGGGAGGCATGCTCCTCATCCCGTCGTTTGCCGTGGGCCGCACACAGACCTTGCTATACCTGCTGCGGGACATGAAGGAACGCCGCCTGATTCCGGATCTGCCGATCTTTGTGGACAGTCCGATGGCCCAGCGGGTCACCGAGGTCTTCTGCCAGCACATCGAGGATTTTGATGAAGAGGCCCGATCGGTGTACCGTCGGACCGGGGAGTGCCCGATCCTGAGCCCGAACCTGCAATTTGTCCATACGCCGGATGATTCCAAGAAGATCAACGACATGCGTTTCCCGGCCATCATCCTTTCCGCAAGCGGCATGGCGACCGGCGGCAGAGTGCTGCATCACCTCAAGTATCGTTTGCCGGACGCCCGAAACACTGTGCTTTTTGTTGGCTATCAGTCGATGGGGACGCGCGGACAGCTAATCAAGGACGGCGCGCGGGAAATTAAAATTCATGGAGAGATCATCCCCATACGGGCCCGGATCCGCAATATCGACGCGTTTTCCGGCCACGCGGATTCGACCGAGATTCTCCAGTGGCTGCGGAAGTTTAAAAAGCCGCCCAAGATGACCTTTGTGGTGCACGGGGAGGAAAATTCCAGCGCGGCCCTGGCCGAAGAGATCCGCAACAGGCTGGGATGGAAAGCCAGCGTTCCCCAATACCTGGATTCCTTTGACCTGAGATAGAGGGCAGCGCCAGTCTGATATTCCGTGCTTGCGTATCAGGATAGTCGGCCCGGCGCTTTGAATGTGCCATGAAACCCGTCCGCTTCATTCATACCTCGGATATCCATCTGGACACGAGCTTCTCGGGATCGGCATTCCCCTCGAGGTTGGGAGACCGCAAACGGGAAGCTATTCGCGGCACATTCCGTCGCATCATGGAAGAAACCCGCCTGCAGGGCGCGGATTTTGTCCTCATCTCCGGCGATCTTTTCGAGTTGGACCGCATCACCCCGGACACGAGCGAATTCCTAAAGCAGCAGTTCGAAAGCCTGAATGCCGCACAAGTTTTCATCTCCCCGGGGAATCACGATCCATTTATCCATGGGTCTCCATACAGTGACGAATCCTGGCCCGCAAACGTCCGCATTTTCAATGCCGAAGAATTCCAGTCCATCGAACTTCCCAGCCTCGGCGTACGGATCACGGGATTCGGATTCCGGCGCACCCATATGGAGGACCGTCACTTTCAGAAACTGCCGGTCCTGCCCGGGGGGCTTTGTAACCTGGTGATCTCCCACGGTTCGGACATGAGCCGCGTGCCGACGGGCAAAGCGAAACACGGGCCTTTTACCATCGGGGAAATTGCCGGCAAGAATGTTCAATATTGCGCGCTGGGGCATTATCATCAGCAGCGCCGGCTTGAAAACCCTTTCGACAGCATGCAGGCCTGGTACTCCGGGATACCCGAGGGCCGGGGGTGGGACGAGGAGGGCCGCTGCGGTTACCTCTTCGGGGAAATTGAGAATGGCGCCGTGAAAGTCGAAAACCGGGTCTGCAACCAGTACACCCTGAACACTCTCACCGTGGATTGCGAAAATTATTCCACGCGTGAGCAGATTCTGGATTCCATCCTGCAGCAGCGCGGCACGCTCTTTGATCCGAACACCATCCTGCGTGTGCGACTCGTTGGCGCGCTGGATTCCAGGCTCGATCTTTCATACGCCGAACTCGAAGAGAGGCTTGCCGGGGAAGCGCTGCATATCCAGTGGGACGACCAGACGCGTCCTGCGCTGGATTTTGAGGCGCTCGCCCAGGAAAAAACACTTCGCGGGCGTTTCGTCCGCATTTTAGATGAACGCCTGGCCTCTGCATCGGAAGCGGAGCGGGAAATACTGGAGCGTGCGCGGCTTTATGGAGTTCAGGCTCTCAGCGGGCGGGAAGTGAGGCTCCGGTGATCGTCCTGCGCGGCCACCTGCTGGGATTCGGGAAGCTGAGAGGGCTTTCCCTGGATTTTCAAAGCAGAGTCAATCTTGTCTTCGCCGCGAATGAAGGCGGCAAGTCCACCCTGCAGAGATTCCTGGTAGGCCTGCTTTACGGGCAGCTGCGATCGGACCTGAAAGTCCAGAGGAGGCTGGATCCATGGGTCGAGCAGTATAAGCCCTGGCACGGGTCGGATTACGGAGGGATCCTTTGGTGCCGCCTTGCGGATGGGCGCGACCTCGAGATCCATCGTTTTTTCGGTAAGGACGAAACCCGTATAGAGATCCGGTCTTCGGCCGGAGAGAACATCACGCGGCAATATGAACAACAGCGCAACGGAGAGGTTCTTTTTGCCCGTTCCCACCTGGGAATGCCCAAAGAAATGTTCGAGTCCGTGGCAATGATACGCGAGAACAGGGTTGCGGAAATCCATGGCCACGAAAATATACGCGACAGAATTGCGAATTTGGCCCAATCGGGAGACGAGGATCTCTCAATCCGTCAAAGCCTGACGCGACTGCAGGAGGCTTTGGACCTCATCGGGTCCGAACGCGCCCCGACCAGGCCCTACAAACAGGCGCAGGACCTCGTACAGAATCTGCGGGCTGAGCAGAAAGCCCTTGAGGAGAGGCGCGCGCAATTCCAGGGCTGGATTGAAGAGCGCACGCGCATTGCCGGTGACATATCCCGGCTGGAGCGTGAGCTCCTGCGAGCCCAGGCAATCCTTCTCTCGTCCCGCAGACGCGAAATATCCGGCAAGGTCGCGTCGCTGGAGGAGATCGACAGCCGGATCCGGGCTTTGCGGGCCGAAATCGGGGCACTCGGCGCTCGCCTGGAATTTCCAGAGGAGCGGCTGGAGGAGCTGAACCAGCTGGCAGGCGCGAGGGAGAACCTTGCCGGACATCTTAGGGAAGCCCGGATTGAAAAGGAGGCTGCACTGGAGCTCCTTGCAAAAGCGGAGGCGCAACGTCAGGAGCTTGCCGCCTACGAATCCGTTGCCGCAAGCCCCGAGGCCGAAAAGGTTACGGAATGGTTTGTAAGCTACCTCAGCCTGTCCCTTCAGAAAGATGGCATTCAAAAAACGCTGGCCCATCTGCAGGCGGAAGCGGATTCTTTGCAAAACCGTTTGAGCCGGGTCAGCCCCGCGCTGGGCGATCCGGAGATGGACTGGCAGCGAATGGCAAGGGAGGCTGCTGAAACTGAGCAGGCCTCATCCCAGAGTTGCGCTGTTCTGGCGGAAAAGATTGCCCTGGAAAAATCCCATCTCTCGGCGGCAAAGCGGGCTGCGTCGCGGTGGAGGACCCTTGCCGCATCACTCCTGGTTTTGGCTGTGGCGCCTTTGGCAGCGCGGCTCCTGGCTGTATCCCGGCTCTCTCCGATGCTGGAATTCGGGCTTGCCGGCGCTTTCGCAGTTTTGGCCGCAGCCCTGTTTTATGCCGCCTCCCGGTCTGCTGAAGTCCGGCGCGATTCCAAGCGGGCGCTTGCCGGCCTCGAAGCTGAGCAGAAGAGCATCCGCGACGAAGGCGGCCAAAAGCGGAAGAGGCTCAACAATGTTATGTCGGAGTCGGGATTTCAAAATATGGACGATTTTCTTGCCGCCGCGAAACAGGCCGAACAGGACCGGCAGAAGCTGGCGGACCTGGATGCCCGCATTGCAGAATCCAGGCAGCAGCAGGAGCTGCTGCACGCCCAATCGGGGGATGTTTTCCAGTATCTTAAAAACGGCCTGGCTCGGGTAGGGCTTTCATGCTCGCCCGGCAACCTTAAATTTCAGATCGATGTGTTCCGGACCAACCTGCGCAGGTTTCGGGAGCTTGATGCAAAATTCAGCAGCTGTGTGCAAAAGGCTGCGGCCTTGAAGACGGAGGATGAGGACCTGACGGCTGATTACGACCGGAAATGCTCGCTGATAAAATCACTGCTCGATCAGGCCGCGGTAGATACTCCTGAAAAGTTTCGGGCCGAGTGTCAAAAACGGCAGAAGCTGGTCGAGTTGCTTGACAAAGAAGCGTCCCGAACCCGTGAATTTCAGAGGCTGGCGGGCGACCTGAGCCTGGAGCAATGGAAAGACAGGCTCCGCGAACTGATGGATCAGCCGGGGCCGCCGGATGGCGGAATCGCGCCGGAGCCGGAAATCCTGGTTGAAGGCGGAGAGAACACCCCGTTCCTGCCGTACCTTCCCACGGTTCCCGAGGCGGAGGAAGAAGAAAAGCAGATCACTTCCAGGCTTTACCTTGCCCGCGAGGAATATGCCCGCGCGATGGAGCGCACGAACCAGGCTTTCCGGAATTTCCGCCTTTCCTCGGAGATTGAAGAGGATCTCGTCCTGGCGGAGCGTAGCCTTCGGGAAATGGAGCTAAACCGGGGAGCCTTGAGCGCGGCGCTCGACACAATCGAGGTCCTTTCGAGGCAACAGCAGGAAGTGCTGGCGCCCCAGTTGAATGCGGCTGTGGAGCAGCGTTTTCTGAGGCTTTGCGGACACAGATACGAAGAGGTGAAAATCGATCCGGATTTCCAGGTGTATGTCCGCGAACTCGATTCCGGCGAACTGCGCCTGGCGGAGTGCCTGAGCCGCGGAACTCAGGACCAGCTCTATTTCGCCATGCGCTTCGGAATCCTGGACCTGGTCTCGAGCGAAAACGAACCGTGTCCTTGCCTTCTGGACGAGCCTTTTGCAGCTTACGACCGTACAAGGCTGAGTGAAGCATTCAATGTACTGGAAGAGGAATCGGGACGCCGCCAGCTGATCGTGTTCACTTGCCGCGAAGACCTGCTCGATCTGGCGGAGCGGCACGGAGCCAACATTATTTTGATGAACGGGTAACCTCGCCGGCTTCGCCGGTAAAACTCCCGGGATTAGACAGCTCCAGAGTCATACCGCCGGGCGCGCCGACAGGAGCGCTGACGAAGGCTGACAGCCATCTCGATCGGGGACCGGTATCGAATCGTTCTGGTTCCGCCGCTCGTCGAAATTCCATTTCACTTCCGCTGGTGCAATCTTTTATACTTAAAGGTTACACTCAGGAATTATCGCTCTAATGCCGGGAGGTGGTTTGTGCTTCAGTTGAAGAATCTCGGGCTCGTTCTGAATGGCAAGCAAATTCTCTGCAACCTGAACCTTGAAACCCGCCATGGCGAAATTCACAGCATCCTTGGCGCCAACGGCACCGGAAAGTCGACGCTCGCCTCCGTAATCCTGGGATTGAGCGGCTATCGTGATGTCTTGGGAAACATTATTTTTAACGGCGAGGATATAACCGGTCTCACAGTCTCGGAACGGGCTCGCCGGGGGATCACCATGGCCTGGCAGGAACCTGCCCGTTTTGAGGGGCTAAGCGTCGCCGAGTACCTGAGCATCGGGCAGCGGCACGCGGGGACGGTTGCTCTAAGCCCAAGAGAATGCTTGATTAAAGTCGGGCTTACTCCGGAAAACTATCTGATGCGGGCCGTCGACACAACCCTGAGCGGCGGCGAGCGCAAGCGTATCGAGCTTGCGTCCGTGCTGGCCATGAGACCGAAGCTGGCGATTCTCGACGAGCCGGATTCCGGGATCGATGCCCTGTCGATAGATTACGTTGTTGAGGTCATTAAGACATTTTCCCGCAACGGGACAACCGTGCTTTTGATAACGCATCACGAGGAAGTGGCCGAGATAGCGGACCGGGCATCGTCGCTTTGCGGCGGGACAATCTTGAAGACCGGAGATCCGGTGGCTGTTGCGCGGTTTTTCCGGAACCACTGCCAGGAATGCCAGCATGTGAATATTCCGGAAAAAGAGGAACAGAATAATGATTCCATTGTCGCATGATTTTAAGGAAATCGCCGAAGCCTACGAGGCGAGCGGTGGACAGGCCTCATCGCTCCTGGACAAACAGTCTGCCAGCCTGGTGGTCAGTCACAACAAAATTCTGGGCAAAAACGAAATTCCAGGCGTGCGCATTGAGGGAGAGGAGACGCCGACCGGCGCCAGGGCCATCATTACGGTGGCGCCGGGGACCGTTGTGCAGAAACCTGTCCATCTGTGCTTCGGGGTAATTCCGAAGGATGGAATCCAGGAGATCATCTCAGAATTCAACATAGGGGAAGGATCCAGAGTGACTTTTCAAGCCCACTGCACGTTTCCCAACGCTGAGAAGGTCAAACACACGATGAACGCAAAAATATACGTAGGCAAAAATGCCGAAATGACTTACTCGGAGACTCATTTCCACGGCCCGTCCGGCGGGACGGAAGTGCTTCCCGTGGTCAAAGTGATCGTGGATGAAGGTGGCGTGCTGAAAAACGAATTCAAGCTCGTGCAGGGTGCCGTCGGCCGCCTGCAGATCGACTACGAAGGCGATTTGAGGAAAGACGCCGTGTGCGAATTTGACGCCAAGGTTTACGGAAAAGGCGATGACAGGATCATCGTCAAGGAGTCCCTGCTTCTCAACGGCGAAAACGCACGGGGTCTGGCGAAAAGCCGGATTGTTTCCTCCGAACGCTGCCAGAGCGAAGTGATCGGTGAAGCGATCGGCAACGCGCCTTTTGCTCGCGGGCATGTGGATTGCGTCGAAATCATCAAGGGGAAAGATGCGCGGGCCAGCGCCATCCCGCGTCTGGTCGTAGTCGACGACCGGGCGAAGTTGACGCACGAAGCCGCCATCGGCAGCGTGGACAAAAAACAGGTGGAGACCCTGATGGCGCGCGGCCTGACGGAAGATGAAGCCGTCGACGTCGTCGTACGGGGCATGCTGCGCTGAACGACCGCAAAACAGCTGGAAACACAAAAGACACGAATGACTCGAAGGGTGGTGCTTCGCGTAATTCGTGTCTTTCGTCTTTTAGGTCAGTTTTTTGCTTCGCGCGGGGACGCACGCACGGCCCGGTCGTAAGCCCAGGAACGGATGTGGTCCACCTGTTCTCGCATGGTTTTGGAAAGCGGGATGACGCCGAGGGCGGCCTGGTGAAGGTCTTCGAAGCTGATCGTTTTGTTCTGGAGCCTCACCTGTGTCAGCGCGGAAACCACGCACTGTTCGATTTCGGCGCCGGTCCAGCCCAGGGTGATCCTCTTAAGCCGGTGCAGCTGCAGATTTGTTGAATCGACGCCCCGTTTTTCCAGGTGAATCCTGAAAACTTCCATCCGTTCTTCTTCGGTGGGCAGGTCGATAAAAAACACTTCGTCGAAACGGCCTTTGCGGATCATTTCGGCCGGCAGCAGGTCGATGCGGTTTGCCGTTGCGGCGACGAACAGCCCGCGCGTTTTCTCCTGCATCCAGGTCAGGAAGAAGGCGAAAATGCGCCCCAGGCTTGTGCCGCCGCTTTCGCCCGTTTGTCCCGTAAGGCCCATTTCGATCTCGTCAAACCAGACCACAGCGGGTGCAACCGACTCGACGGTGCGGCACGCCTCCACAAATGCCGCGTCCGGATTCCCGTGACGGCCGGAGAAGACCTCGCTCATTTCGATGCGGTAGAGCGGAAGGCCGAAACAGGAGGCGATGGCTTTGACGGAGAGGCTTTTCCCGCAGCCTGACACGCCCATGACCAGCACGCCCTTGGGCACGATTTCGGCGCTCAGGCTGTCCCGCTCCACAAACAGCTTTCGCCGCTCGGCGAGCCAGGCTTTAAGATATTCAAGCCCTCCCACATGCGCGATCTGGGTGGACTCGGCGATGTATTGAATCAGCCCTGTGCGGTTGACGATCAATTTTTTTTCGTCGAGCAGGTGCGGGAGGGAATTCCCGTCCAGCGCCCCGCAGACGGCAACCGCCCGCCGCAGCGCGTGACGGGATTCGTCCAGGGTCAATCCCTGCAATGCGCGGGCCATGGCAAAGAGCGCCGCTTCTCCCATATCCACCTTAATTCCGTGGCTGTGGAATTGTTCTATTTCCGGCCGCAGGAACGCGATGAGCTCCTCGATGTCCGGGGCTGCCAGCTCTACCATGGCGATCTGCCGGCTCAATTCCTCGGGGACAGCGCGCAGCGGCGACGTGATGACGATAAACTTCCGGGAATCCAGGCAAAGCTCATACAGATCGCGCAAGCGCCGCCGGATTGCGGGATCCTCGCCCATGAATTGGTGAAAATCCTTGAGCTGGAAAATCCCCGGCTCATTGTGGGAGGCGATAAAATCGAGAACTGCCTGCGGCCTGAGTTTCTCGCTCGCGCCGTTGGGTGACTGCAGCCCGGCAGTCAGCGACCAGCTCCACAGTGGCAGGCGGTTCGGGAAAAGGCGTGCCGAGACTTCCTGAAGAAGAGTGCGGACCCGTACCTCCTCGGCGGAGCGGACGAACAGGAGCGGCCGCCCCCCCTGGAACACTTCCTTGATTGCCCGGTATGCCCGGCTTTCATTGGAATTTTCGCTGGTATTCATGATCCGCATTTAACCATGGATTCAGGCAAATCGCATAATGATTCGGGAGTTCGAGACTCGGGACTCGAAATTGAAGGCTGTCCTGCTAATCTCGGATTTCGAACCCGGAAGCTCGAATCCGCATCGCCCACAGCGTATCCCACAGGCCTTTCAGTGAGCTAAAAGTGTCGTTGACGGCGCTGGCCTCGTAGCCGCTGTGCACCATGCAGTCGGCGCAGCGCGGATTTCCGGACTGAACGCCGTATTGGCTCCAATCGGTCTGTTCCATCAAGGCGGAGAAGCTGTCGAAATATCCGTCCTGCAGCAGGTAGCATGGCTTTTGCCAGCCGAAAAGGTTATAGGCGGGCATGCCCCACGGGGTGCAGGCGTATTGGCGCAATCCCATCAGGTATTGCAGAAACAGAGGGCTTTGGTTGAACTTCCAGCCTTTTTTGCGATTGCCCAGGATGCGGGTGAAAAGCTTTTCCGTTTCGGACCGGGAAAGGAAAAACTCCTTTTCCGGGGCCTTTTCGTAGCAATACCCCGGCGAAAGCGTCATCCCTTCGACCCCGAGAGCCATCATTTCGTCAAAGAAAGCCCGTACGCTATCCGGGTCCGACTCCTTATTTAGCGTTGTGTTGGTGGTCACGCGGAATCCGCGCTTCACTGCCTCCCGGATTGCTCGAACGGCCGTATCGAACACGCCCTCGCGGCCAACGGAACGATCGTGAAATTGCCTTTGCCCGTCCATGTGAACATTGATGGTGAAATATCTGCTTGGGCGGAATCGATGGAGATTATGCTCCAGGGTCAATGCGTTGGTGCAGAGGTAGACATATTTCCTGCGCGCGATCAATCCCTCCACAATTTCGCTGATCTGGGGATGAAGGAGCGGCTCGCCGCCCGGGAGGCTGACCATCGGCGCCCCGCATTCTTCGGCGGCCTTGAAGCACTGTTCCGGCGTCAGATGCCGCCTGAGAACCTCCGTGGGGTACTGAATCTTGCCGCATCCCGCGCAGGCGAGGTTGCAGCGGAAAAGGGGTTCCAGCATGAGGACGAGCGGGTAGCGTTTTTTTTTCGCCGCCTTTTGGCGGAGCACATAAGAGGCTACGGCATACATCTGTGAAATCGGGACACCCATGCTTACCCTTTCCGGACCAAAATGGTATCGCATTCGGGCAGGCATAAAAAGGGGAATTGGGGTAACGCGCGGCAGCCAGGCAAGGCATAGGATGGAGTTGCTGCATTTTTCATGCCACCGCTGCCGCCCTTCCGAAATGGCTGAGGTGCCGATTGAACATCTTGCCAATTGATGGATCGATGTTTTACACTGCGGTCCGAATACCACGGAAAAGAAAATCGGATGGGGCCAATGGCCTATCCTCACATTGAGGCATCAGCGGGAGATGGGAATGCCGGATAAAACTCAAAAAGACAGGGAAGAAAAAAACAAGGAAGGACTGGGTCCCATATCGCGCAGGGACTTCGCCATCGGCTCGGTTGCGGTTCTCGGAGTAACAGGCAGCGACGCAGCATCCAAGGGGCTCGCCCAGACACAGGGCAAAGCCGCGGGTCCGGCACTTGCCGGATCGCGCGTAATTGGGGCGCAACCCGCCTCGGAGTCCGCTCGAAGCATTAAGCTGACAGTGAACGGCTGGAAATACGAAATAAAGGTGGAGCCGGAAACTGTGCTGCGCGACGTCCTGCGGGAACAACTGGGCTTCCTGTCCGTCAAGGATATGTGCAACGGCTATGGCGCCTGCGGTTCCTGCACCGTAATCGTAAACGGGCGCCCCGTACTCTCCTGCATGACGATTGCCTGCGAGTGCGACGGCGTGGTCATTGAGACCGCGGAGGGCGTGGCGACGGCCAATCCCAAGCTTATCGATGCTTATGTGCTGAACCACTGCATGCAATGCGGGTACTGCACGCCAGGATTCGTTGTGACGGCCAAAGCCCTTTTGGACCGCGTTCCAAAGCCGACGGAAGACGAAATACGGGAAGCGCTGGGCGGCAACATCTGCCGTTGCGGGACTTATCCTCAGCACATCCTGGCTGTACAGGAAGCGTCCTCCGGTAAATGAATGAGCTTGCGGAAATTCGATGAGTGCTTTAGCACGGACGGAAAAGGGAGGGGTGGGGCATGAAGACGCTGAAAAAATTTACTCACATCAATGCGAAATCGGTTGAAGAGGCGGTCGCCGCCCTGCAAAAGGGGAAGTCGGCAGTTAACGCCGGCGGCACCGACCTCCTGGGCACGCTCAGATTTGAAGTCCTTCCCAACTACCCCGATGTCCTGATCAATCTGAAAACCATCCAGGGATTGGAGTACATCAAGGAAGAAGGCGGAATGCTCAGGATAGGGGCGCTGACAAAACTGCACGATGTTGCGGGCAATCCGATAGTGAACTCCCGGTACTCTGCTCTGGCGCAGGCGGCTTCAAAAGTGGGAAGTCCGCATATACGGGAGATGGGGACTCTTGGCGGCAACCTTTGCCAGATGACACGCTGCTGGTATTTCCGCAAGGAAGACAATCGCTTTTTTTGCTTGAGAAAGGGCGGCAAAACCTGCTACGCCATGTCCGGAGACAACAGGTACCATTCGATATTCGGCGCTGTCAAAGCCTGCCTGGCGGTAAACCCGAGTGATACGGCTCCCGCTGTCGTCGCTCTGGACGGAAAGATAAAAACCAGCAAGAGACTGATTGAGGCTGACAAGTTCTGGGATATGGCCGTACCCGGTTCCACGGTTCTGGCAGCGGACGAGGTCGTTATCGAAATTCAGATTCCTGCTCCGGCACCGGATATAAAAAGCGGCTTCGTTAAATTTGCTCTCAGGAAAGCCATAGACTTTCCAATCGTGAACTGTGCGGCGGCGATTGGCGGCGGCAGGGCCAGAATCTGCCTGAATGCCGTCCATAACCGGCCGTATCGCGCAATCAAGGCCGAGGAAGCGATTCAGGGGAAGAGGATTGACGCGGACAGCGCGGATGCAGCCGGAGCGGCGGCTGTAGCCGATGCCAGGGCGCTTCCGGGAGATAAGAATAAATGGAAGATCCCGATCGCCAAGGCCATGGTGAAGAGGGCCATACTGGCCTGCGCATAATCCGCACGATCCGATCCGGTTTGCCCGAATACGAATTCTTCGCGGCTCTGGGCCTGGAATTGACGGGCGTTAGCCTCTCGGCCGCCATCGGCTTTTCCCTGGTGCTGTTTTTATCCTGACAACCCCGACCTGGATAGCGGGTTTTTCGCTCTCAGCCATAGCGGAATTGCTTTGCCGCATCTTAACCCTGAAGCCCGGGTGATGGCAAAAGCCGCCTAATCCGCGTTTGCTTCCAGCGCACGTACTTCAAAAGCCGGCGGCTTCTCAAGGTGTTTCTTTACCAGACAGGACTCAGCTGCGCGCACAACCGCCGGGACATATTGCTTCGGGAATTCCGGGGGGAGCTGAATATCCACCGTGATTTTTCCCACCATTTTTGTCGCGGCATCCCGCTCCATTCGTTGAGTCACGCGAATCCCTTCTGCCGGGATCCCGCGCATCCGGCAGAATCCAAGGACATAATATCCCGCACAGGTCGCGAGCGAGGCGAGAAACAACTCGAAGGGGGAAGGAGCCGAATCCTCACCGCCCGCCGCTTGGGGTTGGTCTGTCCGGATTGTGAAGCTGCCTACACGGGCATCCACCCGCGAACCTCCGGGAAAATCAACGGTGATTTCCATATAAGGCCTTTCAAGTTTTATAGTTATCGATGCAGGATGATTGAGTCGAAAAAGCGCGGGCGAACTGCCCGTCCTAGCGGTTCAGGCTTCAGCCGCCGGCCGGCGCGCAGTTGGGCGCTCCTGTAGAGGATCCGCCCTTTGACACTGAAGCGAAGCTTGATACCTTTTCTTCCAGCCTGGGGCTTTTGCAGGCCGGGCAGGCTGCATTCGCCTCCCCCGACGACCTGAAAACCAGCCGTTCGAATTCAGTACCGCAATTCAGGCATACATACTCGAAAAGAGGCATTCGTTCCTCCAAATAGCAGCCTGGATACTCTCTCTGCTGCCCGGAGGGAATATAGCATCGATGCGGAAAGATGTCAGCCTGATCCCCCTTTTTCGCAAAATCATATCGAGGCCGGTATCTATGGGAGCCAGGACCGAAGCGAGCAGGCGCGGATTCGAGTGGATCTTGGCGGCTACGAACCCCGTGCAGATCCCTGAAGTGCAGACAGCAATGGGAAAACGCCTACCCCTTATTCAGTGAAGTCAGGAAATCCGCGTTGCTTTCCGATTTCCTCAGTTTGTCCAGGAGCAGGTCCATGGCTTCGTCGATCGAAAGCGGGCTGAGCACCTTTCGGAGTATCCAAATTTTGTTGAGGTCGGCGCCATCCACCAGGAGTTCTTCCTTGCGAGTTCCGGAACGGTTGATATCGATAGCAGGGAAAATGCGCTTGTCCACCAATTTCCGGTCGAGGATGATTTCCATATTGCCGGTGCCTTTGAATTCCTCGAAAATCACATCGTCCATCCGGCTTCCGGTGTCGATCAGCGCCGTCGCCATGATGGTGAGGCTGCCTCCTTCCTCGATCTTGCGGGCCGCGCCGAAGAAGCGCTTGGGTTTTTCAAGGGCATTGGCGTCCACGCCGCCCGACAGGACTTTGCCGCTGGAGGGCACGACGGTATTGTAGGCGCGCGCGAGACGCGTGATGCTGTCGAGCAGGATCACCACGTCTTTCTTGTGCTCCACAAGGCGCTTGGCCTTCTCCATGACGATCTCGGCGACCTGCACGTGCCGTGAGGCAGGTTCATCGAACGTTGAGCTGATGACCTCGCCTTTAACGGATCGCTCCATGTCGGTTACTTCTTCGGGGCGCTCGTCGATCAGCAGAACTATCAGGTAAATCTCGGGATGGTTGGTGCTGATCGAGTTGGCTATATTCTGCAGAAGCATGGTTTTCCCCGTCCTCGGCGGAGAAACGATCAGGCCGCGCTGCCCTTTGCCGATCGGGGTGAATATGTCCATCACGCGAGCCGAGAGATTTTCCCTCGCCGTCTCCAGCTGGATCCGCTCCTGGGGATAAAGAGGCGTCAGGTTGTCGTAGAAAATGCGGTGGCGTGCTTCTTCCGGGGGCTCGAAATTGACCGCATCCACTTTGACCAGGGCGAGATACCGTTCCCCCTCGTTGGGCATCCGAATCTGCCCGGAAACAATATCTCCAGTCCGGAGGTCAAACTTGCGGATCTGAGAGGGCGAGATGTAGATGTCATCCGGTCCCGGCAGATAGCTGTAATCCGGCGATCGGAGAAAGCCGTAGCCCTCCGGAAGCACCTCCAGCACCCCTTCGGAGAAGATAAGACCATGCTTCTCGGCCTGGGCCTGCAGGACGGCGAAGATCAGGTCCTGCTTGCTCATCTTCCCGGCTTCGGCGATCTTGTATTTCTTGGCGATCTTCGAAAGATCCTTTATATTCAAAGCTTGAAGCTCGCTGATGTGAAGCTGCTCTCCTTCTTTATCCAGAGCTTCCTGGATGGAGATCTTTTTGTCGGCGGGAGTGTTATTCACCCGGGATTCTTTTTCGGCCATATGGCTCCTATTTGGGATGAGATCTAAGCCGGTACAAGTGGCGGACCACCAACGGATAGACCTGAAATATTATACTCCGCCTCCGGATTATTCCAGGCCATTTTGAAAAAGGTGCCAGGCCGCCCCCGACCCTTTTCAGAGCATAGCGTTGGGAACCGGCACGGCGTCGGCACCTCTTCCGGAATCGGGATCCACTAGATTCCCAGGTCCGCTTTCGCCTTGGACAACACCTGATCGAGTCCGTCCAGGGAATCGTTGTGGCGCGCCTTGTACAAGTCCTCGAGGTATTTTTGCCCTCTTGCAGCGTAAGTTTTGTTCAACGCCACGCATTTGGCAAAAGCTTCAATTGCGCCTTCGGGATCTTTGCTGTTCCATTTGCACATGCCAATGAAGTAATAAGCGTCGTCTCTCTTGGGATCGAATTTTGCCACCTTCTCATACAGCTCCTGGGCTTTAGCATAATCCTTATTCGCGTAGATCCCGGTAGCGATAACTCCATAGGCGAAGGCTCGGGTAGGATTCCATACATCTTCGGTGGTTCCGGCAGGCACCTTGTCTCCATAAACATCCATAACCTTGGTCAGCAGCTCAGTCGCGGATTTGATGTCCTGCTTCTGAATATAGACCTGGGCCATTTGCAGAGCGGTTGCATAGGACTGCTCCATGGGTTGGTCGGCAAGGATCTTCTGCCCCACTTCCAGGTACTTGTCCAGGTTCGGCTGCTTGAGGTAAATATCGGCCAGCACCGGGAGCAGCGCTTTGTCCGGAGCCATTTCGTAAACCTTTTCCGCAATCTCCGCCGCCTTCGCCATATTATTGGACTGATAATGCGCGGCCAGGAGGGACGACAGCATCAGTTTTCGCGCCGGGAGGAGCTGATCTTTCATGAATTCCTCCACTCCCACAGGGATCCCGGCTGCCTGAACCGTCTTGTCGTCCGGTAGCAGAGCCAGAAACGCTTCTTCCATGGCGATTGCCTTGGCCCAGTCTTTCTTTTCCAGATGAGGCTTCATGCACTCCAGGTAATCCGTCGCCGTATAAAGAAGAATCCTCGAAATGGGATGCTCCTTCTGGAAAGCCATCAAAAGGTCAGCCCGTTTCTGCACATCGGCTTCCTTCTTTATCGCTTCGTATTGAGCGAAATCCCGCTTGTACTGGTAGTCGGAAAGTGGCGAGATTTTTTCCTGAAGGGCGAATGTGCTGACTCCACACAATATCAGGATGGCAACGGCCGCGCCGATAAGTCTTGATACCCGATGCTGAGCATTACCGGTCATATGCATTACTCCTGGGAAAAATGTCCTGTACATGACATACAAGGTTTCTATTTTTGTTCAAGGCGTCAAAGCTCCCGACGAACGCTTCGAGAACAAAACTCGCCAAACTGTTTTGCCTAAAGGTTCTTATGGACGGGGCTGTTCTGTCAAGCCAAATACGACATCCCCCGCAAACCGGGCATTCCCGAAGACCCGTACCACAAAGGAAGATGACCGAAACAGTGCAGAGTTGCAGAATTGCATAGGCGAAAGATCCCGTTTCCGTTGTTCCCGTCACTATTTCCGGTCTTCCTGGGAAGGCCTCCTGGCCAACAGCCAGCGGTTTCCGGGATACCAGAGCATGCGCCGCAATTCGTAAGTCCCGCGTATACGGGCGCCCCGGAAAGCCAGAGATATGTGCCTGGGCGACAGGACCTCGATTTCGACCTCTCCCTGATCCCAGGCGGAAACCCGTCCGCTCCCGAAGGCCTCCTCTTCAAAACATGCCTTTCGCATGGATTCCGGCGGAAAGCTCTCCCGCTCGATTGCCAGCCGCCGCTCTCTCGGCCGGAGAGGCGGCTCCCTGAGAAGGGACCAGGAACGAAACACGCCCTCTATGAGAATGCGCAGATCGAAATGCGTCCTGCCGGCCTTGTGCTGATGAATCACAAACCTGGAAATCATAGAACCTATCAGGTGCTTGCTCCAGCAGTTGAAATGTGACAGTATTTTGACCTAAAGAACCATGGATATCCAAGTTGAATCTCTCGATGACCGCCGAATCGTCCACATCAGGGGCAAGGTCACCTACGAGTCTTGTCCGGAGTTGCAGAGGAGCCTGGATTCCATCCTGAAGGAGCCGGTCCGCGAGATAGTCATAGATTTCCGAGAGGTGCCCTTCGTCGACAGCTCCGGCGTGGGCGAGGTGATCCGCCTGTTCAAGCGAATGAAAGACGCCGGGGGAAGTGTCCTGCTTGCGAATCCCAATCAAAAACTGAGCAACCTGTTTTCCATGTATCGCTTCGATAAGTTCATGAAAATAATCGAGGAACCGGGTCCGGAAAAACAATGATCAAGGGGAAAGGCAGATATAAAACGATGAAAACCGCCTGCCTGGCGCTGTTTGGCATGACGGTTTTTTGCCTGAATGCGCCGGCTCAACGGCCCTCAGCTGTGCCCTCCGTTGCGGGGAAACAACCATCGGCAAAGAATCAGGCTCAAACGCCGGCCGTGCTGAAAATCCGCATCGAGGGGGACAGGATTACGGCGGAGATTTTTAACTGTCCGTTGCAGACGGCGCTTCAGGACCTGGCGGACAGGACGGGGATTATTTTCGAAGTGCGTTCGCAGGAGAATCTTCCGGTCTCGGTGCGGCTGAACCGGATCCCCCTGGCTGAAGCCATCCAACGCATTGCCGCAGGCAGCAACACGGTGTTTCTATACAAGCTGGGAGCTCCCGGGTCGGAACAAATCAGCATGGTCCGCATCTTTCCGCGGAGCAATGAACCCCTCCAGCCCGGCATTCTTTACCTCGGCTCCGGAGTCGTTACAAAAAAGAACGATGCGGTGGAGACTCCCGAACAGGCCGTGAAGGCCCTGGCCGAAAGCTCGAGTGCGCAAGACCGTCATAAGGCCATCGAAATACTTGTCGCCGATAAAAGCGAGGCGGCAGTGAAAGCTTTGGAAGATGCAACCACAGACCGAGCGCCGGACATCCGGGTGGCTGCCATCGAGGGCCTCGTGGCCTTGGAAGCGCGCAGCGCGCTTCCGAGAATACTGCGATGCCTGAAGGACCGGCATCCCGGAGTGCGTCAAAGCGCTGTTACGGCGGTTGCTCTCCTCGGAAGCGCCGAAAATGTAAAACAGCTCAAGCCCTTGAGCGCCGACAGGGACGCCAGCGTGGCAGCCGCAGCCGAATTGGCCATACGAAGGCTGTCGACGAGCGCCAGAAAATAAAGTGTTCCATGTTCCATAGGGCCGCAGGTTCGCCGGGTCATGTAGGGGAGGAATTCCGTATTCTATGAGCCTGAAAGCTGCAAAGATGCTGCCTGTTTTTTTCATGCTGCTCGGCGGGTTCCTGTGCCTTTTCGCCGTTCCGGGCTTGGGCCAGGATATGGACCGCGATTTTATGGCAAAAGTGGACGCGATGGTCTCAGCGGCTTATCAATCGGCGGCTGCGCAATTCCCATGCAAACTAAAGACCCGTGGCAAGCCCAAGATGCTTCGCTGGCAACAGGTGGATGAATGCCTGAACGGCGCCGTTGACAGAGTGGATTGGGAAGAGCTTTCCATGCAGATCCGGGAATTGCGCAACAGCAGCCGATACAGCCGGACCGAAATCGCCGCCGCCGTGGAATCCTCAATGGCTGCGCACGCAATCCCTTTTGAGAAGGTTTTTACCGTCAAGAAGATGGAAGCTCTTCTGCCGCTGACCAATTCGCTGCTCAAGTTTATGCCGGCCGAATCCCTGCAGGGAGCCCCGGTCTTTGAAAAGGCCGGCTCCCGGATCGGCACATTTTCGGGTGTCTATAATTACGAAAAGGCCGGCGGATTGACCGCGGCCAACAGGTTCCGCATGTCCATTTTTCAATACACCGACCTCAAAGGCGACATGCAGACTCCCACCGGGCCGAACAGGCTGCTGCTCGATTCCTACGGGGTGTCCTGGAAGGAGGCCTTTTCACAGCCCGGTTTCCGGCTTAACGTCGACAGGATCGATTTCAAGCGTTGACCCGCGCGATCCGGGCTCATCCTGAATGCTCCCGATTGCCTTGAGCGGATTCTGGCGGCTTTATTCTCTTCGCGGCAGGCGCGCTTGCGCGTACCAGTTGATCTGGCGCGCAATGCCTCTCAGCACTCCCACATCCGGAGTTTCGAGACCGGCCCTGCCCAGCATGCGGCGCAGGGCAAACATCATGTGCGGGGCATTCTGAGGCTGCAGGAATCCGATCTCGAGGAGCGCCTTCTCCAGTTGGTCGTACATGGCCTCGATCTGTTCCAGGGGCGCAAGTTTCGGGACTCGGCCCGGTACGAGCCCGAGGCTTCCCAGATAAAGCTCATAGCAAACGATCATTACAGACTGGGCAAGATTGATGCTGTGGGCTCTGTGGTGTGTGGGGATCCGGATAAGCATCTGGCAGCATTTTAGATCCTCGTCGACCAACCCCGTGTCTTCCGGGCCGAAAAGGAGAGCCACTTTCTGGCGTGCCGCATGATCGAGGATCCGCGGGACTATCGATCGGATCGAATGGGTCTGTGCGCGGTACCCGCCGCTTTTACCGGTTGTGCCGGCCAGGAAACGGATTCCCCGCAGGGCGCCTTTCAGCGATTTGTGGCTTCTTACCGAATCCAGCACAGCCTTCCCGCCCCTGGCCAATCGATAGGATTCCTCGTTGATGCTGCATTGCGGAGCCGCAAGCACCAGACGATTCAATCCCATATTGAACATGGCACGGGCCGCCGACCCGATATTGCCCGGATACTTGACTCCTGCCAGAATGATGGACACGTTGTGCAGAGGCATGGAAGTACTTTAAAGCATGGGAGGCTCCCCGGCCACGGCAAACTTGCCCTGGCAGGACCGGGGTAAAATTCGGAATATCGGGCGAAATATGAGAAAATTCCACTTGGGCCCGCTGGGCCGCCGCCACGGATGGATTTAGTGAGCCCTGCGGCCGCATAAAATCGGGAGGGGGAACGAGTGCGATACGCGTATTGTGCAGGTTTGATTTGGATGCTGGTAGTCTCATTATCACAGGCGCAAACAGCCGGCAGGGAAGAGTTGACGCCCGATCAAATCATTCAACGGTTTGCAGAGAAGGAGACGGAGTTTTATGAAGCCTGGATGCAATACACCTACACGCAGACGGCCGTCATAAGAATCCTGTCCGTGGATGGCGTCCCGCAAAAGGAAACGATGACGATTATTTCGGAGGTCGTCTTCAATGACGACGGAACCCGTGAGGTAAGGCCTATCCGGCGCAGCGGCAGGCTTCGAAGCGTCATCTTCACGGAGGAAGACAAGGAAGTCATCGACAACATCAATCCCTTTGCCCTTACGACCAGAGAGCTTCCCCTTTACAACCTCAAATATCAGGGGAAGGAAAAAGTCGATGAATTGGAATGCTACGTTTTTTCGGTCAAGCCCAAGAGCATGAAAAGAGGACGGCTTTATTTCGAGGGCAAAATCTGGGTGGATGACCAGGACTTGCAGGTCGTGCGGACCGTCGGGAAGGCAGTGCCGCAAAGCAGGGAAAACCAATTCCCGGAATTCGAAACGATACGGCAGGTAATAGACGACAAATACTGGTTTCCGGTATGGACTCATGCCGACAGCAGGCTGAGGTTCCCGGACCAGGTCGTCAGAGTCGAGGAAACCGTTACCTACGACGACTACAAGCAGTTCAGCTCCAAGGCGACGATTACGTACGATCCCCCTCCGTCGCCTGATAATCCGAAGCAATAGCGGACCTCGGGCCCCTGCACCTTGCGGGATCGATGGATGAATGGAATTTCCAGCGGGGTTCGAGGGCCGAATGGCGCCCGGTGGCGGTGCTCAGCGCGATAGATGAAACTCAATCCCGCGCACGTCCCCGAATGATTCGATCATGTATTTCTTCAGCTTTGCGACCAGCTTTTTCTCGGCTACCCGTACGGCTTCCCGCGAAATCCCATATTGATCGGCGATCTGCTGGAGCGTTTCCGGCTTTTCCGCGATAAGCCTGCGGGTCAGTATAACGTGCTCGCGCTCGGAGATGGTCTGCGCAAAATCGGCGAATTTCTTTTCCAGAAGCTCGCGGAATTCTCCATGAGCTATCTTCTCATCGACGCTCTGCTCCATCAGGCGGAGAGTGTCGATGTAGCGCGTGTCGGTCTCGCTGCTTCCTACCGGCGCGTCCAGGGAAACGTCCGAACCTGCCATGCCCTGTTCCACTTCCAGCAACTCCTGCTCTTCGACGCCGAGGTTTTCCGCCAGCAGCTTGGAGGTGGGCACGATCCCTTTTGCCTCCAGTTCCCGCTTCTCCCGGTTCAGGTTCATCAGGATCTTCCTCCGGACATTGGTCGTTCCAATTTTGACCATGCGCGTATTGTCCAGGAGGAATTTCAGGATATAGGCTTTGATCCACCAGGCGGCATAGGTTGGGAGCCTCGTACCCCGGTGAGGATCGAAACGTTTGACCGCCTGGATCAGTCCCAGATTGCCTTCCTGTATGAGGTCGAGCAGGTTGCGGTAGACCTTGTGATAGATCATCGCAATTTTCACCACAAGCTTGAGGTTCGACGTCACCAGGCGATAAGCGGCCTCCCGGTCTTCGGTCGCATGAAAGTGGACGGCAAGCGCGTGCTCCTCTTCCCGGGTCAGAGGCGCAAAACGCCCGATTTCGGCCAAATAGCGCCGGAGCGGGTCGTAGCGCGTGATTTCCATGGAGTCGAGTTTTACGAGCTCCGTGTTTTCATGCGCCGCATCGTTTTCATGCGCCGCATCGTCGGGTGGAAGAATTTCTTCCAGCCCGGATTCTTCTGTCTCGATCATAGAACCCATTATAGGAGATGGCTTTCAAACAAGCAAAAAACACATGCTGCCCTGCCTGCATTTTCCCAAGTCCATTGGATTGCATCATGAGCTGCGTCTATGCCCTTTCGGGATGCAATTCCCAGGTTGCGTGCCTATGCCTGCCCCCGCTGCGTTCCCGGCTAAATCCTGCATGGAATGCCAGCAAAAGCCGGCAAATGTCAAACATTCAGGATGTATGATCGTCGAGCAAATGTAAAGCACTGGACTTGCGCGCCGCTTTATTGGATCTTTAACGGAATAATGAGCCGGAGGGACCTATGCGGACTTATATGAGGGTGTGCGCTTTGCTGCTCGTGCTGTCGATTCCCTTTTTGCCGACGGCCGCCGGAAAGGGCGATGTCGCCAAAGGGAAGGAAACTTACAAACGCTGTGCTGCCTGTCATGGTGATTCCGGTGAAGGCAAGGATGCCATAGCCAAGATGTTCGGCGTGACGATGCGGTCGCTGAGCTCAAAAGAAGTGCAGGCGCTCGATGACGCCGCTTTAAAAAAGATCATCCTCGACGGCAAGGGCAAGATGATGCCGCTTGGCCTGTCGGATGCTGAGGCTGAGGACGTGCTCGCTTTCCTGCGCAGTCTGAAGAAGTAACCGGGCCTTTTTGAAGGCTGGAGCAGGCGGGGGGCAGGGGGCCTCATTCGTCCAGGCGCGAATCCGTAACGGCAAATCCTCGAGGCCAAGCGAGAGAATGGCTGGTTCACGCGGAGGCGCGGAGCCCGTAAAGAGGAAAATCCAAGCCTCTGCGAACTCCGCGTGAATGTTTTCAGGTCGCGGCCGGACCGCACCCGGAAACCGATGCCTTCGCCGGAAGCTATTGCTTCCCACCCTTAGCCGGGCCTGTTCCCCTGCCCACCATAAGTTCCAGATCCTCCTGCAGGGCCTGAAGATCCTCTTCATGCTCAACCTCCTGCTCCAGGATGGTCAGAGCGAGATTGTAGGTCACCATGTCCTTGTCCTGGGTCACATCCATCAGGCCTTTATAGGCGGATATGGCGCACTGCTCGCCGGCGATATTTTGCTCGAGCAGGACCGTTACATACGGGTCCTCCGGCGCGTCATAGGCACAGGGACTCAGGGGAAACCATTGCCTGGGATCGGTGACCGGCGTGCCTCCGAGTTGAACGATGCGCGTCGCCAGCAGCACCGCGTGATTCAGCTCTTCCGTGGCGTGGAGCGTGAGTTCGGCAGCCACGGCGTCTTTCATCGGGCCCTTGATCACTTTGGCTCCAAGCCAGTACTGATAGTAGGCCAGCCATTCACTGGCAAACGCCCCGTTTAAAAGCTTCAGCAGTTCGTCCACATCCATCCCGATAATTTCCCGTCCTCTGGTGCCCATAGGGTCCTCCTGTACGCGCGATAGCCGCTATTGGTTCCTGCGGGGCGCAAAATTGCTCCGTTCCCTGCGTCCCGATTTCATTGGCAAATCAATATACCACTGCTTCGCAATGCCTGGAATGGCTCAACCGGCATTTCCCGAACTCCGCTTCGGGGGATGCGGCTGAAGTTGCGTTGCGCTTCATCGGTTTTTTGGACGAGTCATGGGAAAGAGCTCCTGTGCCTCCGGCCGGTGATGGCGATCGCAACCCGCAGCGGACAGGCACCGATTGCGGCCGTCCAATCGATCTTTTGTCTGTTTCTCCTTGTGCGGGTATTGGGATTGTCCTATAAGTAAAAGTTTATGTGCAAATTCCTGCGGCGGTTCTTGCGGCACGGGAAGAGATTAAGGAGAGAGTCACCATGCACCACTTTGCTTACGAGGGAGACACGCTGCACTGCGAAAAGGTCCCGCTTCCGGATATCGTCCGGAGTGTCGGGACGCCTTCTTACGTTTATAGCTGCGCGACTTTGAAGCATCACTTCGGCGTCTTTGACGGAGCTTTCCAGGACATGCCCCACCTGACCTGCTATTCGGTGAAAGCAAACGCCAGCATCGCCATCCTGGGCCTTTTTGCGAAAATGGGCGGCGGCGCGGATATCGTGTCCGGGGGAGAGCTGTTCAGAGCCAGGCGTGCTGGCATTCCCGCGGATCGCATCTGCTACTCCGGAGTCGGCAAGACGCAGGCCGAGATCGACTACGCCCTTCGCGAAGACATCCTCATGTTCAATATCGAGTCCACCCAGGAGCTTGAAGCCATCAACAGCCGCGCTGCGGCTCTGGGCAAAAAAGCGAGGATAGCCCTTCGCGTAAATCCCGATGTCGATCCCAAAACGCACCCCTACATTTCGACCGGGCTCAAGAAAAACAAGTTCGGGATAGACATTGAGCAGGCCTTGAAGGCTTACGAAAGAGCCGCAGAGCTGAAACACATTGACGTCTTCGGTGTTGACTGCCATATCGGCAGCCAGCTGACCGAGACGGCTCCTTTTATCGAAGCCCTGAAACGGCTGAAATTGCTCATCGGCCGCCTGGAAGAGGCCGGAATCCGCATCCAGTGCCTCGATCTGGGGGGAGGCCTGGGAATCCCCTATCACGAAGAAGTCCCGCCGCATCCCAGCGAGTACGCTCAGGCGATCGTTCAGGAGCTTGGAGGTCTCCCTTGCAGGCTCATTCTGGAGCCCGGACGCGTTATCGTGGGAAATGCAGGGATACTTCTGACTCAGGTACTCTACACGAAGAAGACGGAAAGCAAGGAATTCATCATTGTGGACGCCGGCATGAATGATCTGGTGCGGCCCAGCCTGTACGGCGCCTACCACGAAATCCGGCCGATCCATAAACAGCAGCGGGAATCCCGCGTCGTGGACGTTGTGGGCCCGATCTGCGAATCCTCGGATTTCCTGGCGCGCGAACGCAGCCTGCCGGCGATGCAGCCCGGGGAAGCGCTGGCGGTAATGAGCGCCGGCGCTTATGGTTTTTCGATGGCCTCCAACTACAACGCCAGGACGCGCGCCGCGGAAGTGCTGGTCGATGGGGACCGTTTCCATGTCATCAGAAAACGCGAATCCTGGGAAGACCTCATCCGCGGCGAATCGATACCCGATTCCATACAGGGAGCAGGCCGTTTATGACTCGAGGCACGGAACAACGAATTCATTTTTTCAAGATGACCGGCACCGGCAACGATTTCATCCTCATCGACAACCGGAAAGGAGTCGTCGACGCGGACAACTGCCGGGATCTGGTCCGCCAGGCCTGCCGCCACAAGCTTTCCGTGGGCGCCGACGGAATGATACTGATTGAAGACGATCCCGAGGTCGACTTCAAATGGCGTTTCTTCAACGCCGATGCCAGTGAAGCCGAAATGTGCGGCAACGGAGCCCGCTGCGCGGCGCGGTTCGCTTACCTCACGGGGATCGTCTCCCGGCCGAGCATGGCCTTTCGCACACTGGCCGGAATCATCAAGGCTGAGATTTCGGGCTCGAAGGTCAAGGTTCAAATGACCCGCCCTCACAGCTTGCAGACGGGCATTCCTATCGATGCGGCCGGGCGTTCCTTCGATCTCGATTTTATCAATACGGGCGTGCCGCACGCGGTCTGGTTCGCGGCCAATGCACACGAGCTGGAATCTGCCGATGTCGATGGCTGGGGACGCGCGCTCCGGTTTCACCCGCGCTTTCAACCTGCGGGCACCAACGTGAATTTCGTCTATGTGCGCGATGCGCGCCACATCGTGGTCCGGACCTACGAACGCGGGGTCGAAGGTGAGACTCTGGCATGCGGAACCGGCGCTATTGCGTCCACGCTCATCTCCGCCGTACGAAACCGGGTTCAATCCCCTGCCGAAGTGCGCACGCGCAGCGGCGAGGATTTGAGCATTTATTTCGAGATTGCGGGTTCGGCCCGGCAGCCGGAGACGGTTCAATTCAAGGAGGTGTTTCTGGAGGGAGAAGCGCGGATCGCCTACGAAGCGGACCTCTGGGAAGAAACACTATAGGAAATTATATCCGAAGAAACCGGGGCTGCAGCCGGACGGCTCCCGCGATGAAACGGAGACGCATCAGGGAGCCCGGAGCGCAATCGGCATCGCGCCCTCTGCATGACTGCCCGCAATCAGGCCAGATGGCCGCCCAGGCGCTCCAGGAGTGCATCCTTGGACATGGCTCCGACGAGGGTTTCCACGGCCTGCCCGTCCTTAAACAGAATCAGAGTGGGGATGCTCTGGATGTTGAACTGCCCCGCGGTGGCCGGATTGTGGTCCACATTCACCTTGACGATTTTTATCTGTCCGGCTTTATCGCGGGCCAGGTCTTCCAGCACCGGCGCCGTCATACGGCAGGGAGCGCACCATTCGGCCCAGAAGTCGACCAGAACGGGCGTGGATGTTTCGAGTTCTTTTCGGAAACTGATATCGGTGCCGGTAATGACCCAGGGCAATGCATGCCGGCATTTGCCGCAGACGGGAACCTGGTCTGCGGCCGCTAATTTCAGGCGGTTTTTGGCGCCGCACTGTGCGCAGGTAAGTACGGATTCTTCCATATCTCTCCCCTAGCCTTTAAACAAGTTCCGGAGGATAAACGCTACATTGGCCGGACGTTCGGCAAGCCGTCTCATAAAATAGGGATACCAGCTCCGGCCATATGGGATATAGATGCGGACATTGTAACCTTCACGGGCGAGCTGCAGCTGAAGATCGCGTCGCACCCCGTACAGCATCTGGAATTCAAAATCCTCCTTGGAGATGCTCCGTGAAAGGGCCAATTCCTTTGTGGCCTGGATAATGGATTCGTCGTGGGTGGCGATGGCGTTGTAGATCCCGCTGGTCAGAAGCATCTGCATCAGTTTGACGAAATTTGCATCGGTGTCCTTTTTCCTGCGGAAAGCGATGCTTTCCGGCTCTTTATAGGCGCCCTTCACCAGCCGGATACGTATGCGTTTTTTGAGCAGCCTTGCCGTGTCCCCTTCGCTGCGATAAAGGCAGGACTGGATCACGGCTCCGACGCTGCCGAATTGCTCGTGGGCGCGGATCACAAGATCCAGAGTCGCTTGTGTGTAGGGGCTGCCCTCCATATCCACGCGGACAAAATTGCCACAGGCGCGCGCGTGTTCGGCAATCAACATAAGATTCTGTTGACAGAACTCCGGATCGAGGGCCAGGCCAAGCTGAGTCAGCTTGATGGAGACGTTGCAGCGGAGCGAACCGGCCCTGATTTTGTCGAGAATCCCGATTATTTCCCGGCATTCCTCCGTTGCATCCCGTGTGGAAAGAGTGTTTTCGCCCAACAGGTCCAGGGTGCCGAGAAGCTTCTGCGCGTTAGCCTGACGGACAGCCTTGAGTGCATCTTCAAGGACTTCCCCCGCGACGAAGCGGGAAGCCGTATCCCGGAAAAAACTGAATCTCAGGGCGAAATCTTTGAATGCTTCCTGACGAGCCAGAAAAAGCAGCAGGGAACGCACCTGTTTATGGCCTCCATGGAAAGCAGCCCGGAAATCCGGCTATCCCATGCAATTGTATCAAACTGTAGCGGATAGCAATTAGCGATTAGAGTCGGAAAATCTCACCTGTTGCTTTCCGCTTAAAATGTACTCTCTGCTGTAGCGGAAAATTGAATTTGATCGCCCCGGCGCTTAGAAGAGGACATTCGTTCACACAACAGCCGCAATACCAGCATTCGTCAGGATGCAGGGTAATGGGGGGTTTCCCTTGCACAGGATTGGGTATGTACACGTCCACCTGGCACACTTCCACACACGTGTTGCAGCCGTTACATACATCAGGGTTTCGAATAACAGGTCTATTGGGCGTAATCACATTGGGCACAACATACACTTTTCCCTTATTATCCTGGGCGCCCTCAAGTATGCCGCTGGCTCCCTCGAGAGAAACCACAGCGCTGCCGGCTCCGGCCACCGCGCTCGCCTTCAGGAAATCTCTGCGTTTCATTGCCCCGCTTTTCTTTTGTTTCCTCATATCCTTTCTCCCATTTATCCATTTGCTGTTATAGCTTCCGTTCAGCAATGCGCGAAAAGCAATCCACTACGAGGATCGCGCTCGCCGGTTTAGAGAACCTGAAGCAGGCTATACAGGACGCACAGTTGGCTTCGGATTCCGCGTCCAGGATTTTTCCTTGTAACTGCCGACATAGTCTTTATTATGGGCTTCGTAATTTTCTTGAAAGTCGCCCCAGTAAGCGAGAGGCAGTTCTCCCACCTTCACCTCATCGTTTTCCAATTTGAGAGTAATCCACTTGTTCCACTCGGGCGGGTCCATTTGTGGATAATCTATCCTTTGGAAGTTTAAAGCCCGGCTGCTCGCCTTGCGTGCCAGGGAAGCATGGATAATAACCTGAGCAAATTTAAGGATGCTCAGATCCTCCACGCTGCGCATGAGCTTATGGGGGTCCAGGGCATAGAGCTGGGGCACCCAGTTCTTCTCGATGTCCGCGAGTGCATCAAGGCCCATTTTGAGAAGATTTTCAGTCTTGAATTCGCTGCAGAAGTACTGCATGTTCCGGGCAATTCCGGCGTGCAGCTCCTTCCAATCTATGCCCTCCTTTCTTTTAATCGGGGCATAGACACGACGTTTTTCAAGTGCGACTTGCTCATTGGATATCACCGGTTGTTGCGCTCTCTGGGCATAATCGGCCGCCTTCCTTCCGGCATATCTGCCGGTGGTCTCTGCGTAGCTGTGGTCTCCCGGGCCGTAGGTCGATTCCCCGGCAGCGAACAGCCCATCCAATGTGGTCATCAAATCCCAGTCGACGACAACACCGCCCCGGTCGTACCCACTGTCGACCGATCTCCAATGAGCGGGGCTTTGTCCCTCGAGCACCGTATAAGTTGGGAACAGATCCTTGGCCGGGTCAAATCCAGCCTCCATGTACTTCCTTCGAATGGCCGCTGTCGTCGACTCCTGGGCATACAGCATGTCCCAATTTATCTTTCTCCACCGCTCGTCTTGAGAGGGAAAGTCACCCCATAAAGGCAGAGCAATCGTTCCTTTGAGAACCTCTTCGCGCACATTCCTTCTTTTTGTTTGTACGACTCCTGAACTGCCAGCGAAGGGAAACATGCCAAGAGATTGGCCGTTGTCATCGATATACGGAAGATGCTCGAAGCTCTGATCGAGGCCTGCATACCATTTGTGTTTGTGGCCGGTGCCCAAACCCAGAATCCCGGTCTTCTCCATCTGGGTAAGCGCAGCACCCGCTCTGAACGCCATCGCCATGCCATCGCCGGATATGGCGCGGGACCTGAATGTACTAATGCCGGCCAATTCTGTATTAAAGACCCAGATGGATCCTGCTCCCGCTGCGCAGAGCACAACCGCCTTGGCCTTAAATATCATAAATTCGCCGGTTCGAGTATTCAGTCCGGTTGCGCCTACCACCTTAGCCCCCTGGATGCCCTTTTCATTCAGCAGGCTGGTGGCCATAATCCTGTCATAGATCTTGACGCCTAAACGCTCGCACTCCTTCTTCAGTGCAGGTTTAACCGTCGTTCCCCAAAATCGAAGGGCTGCATTTACAGGTTGGTACCTTTCGCAAAGTATGAGTTTTGTCTTGTCATCCCTCCCCCAACAGCCCACATACTCATCCTCTGTATCTCTAATCTTGGCGCCATACTTCTCCAACTCCAAAAACGTATCGTAGCCTTCGCGACATTGAATATAGCGTGCCATTCCGCAGTTATATTTGCCGAAGCCGTTAATGACATCCTGGGCCCTCTCTTCAGGACTCAGATTGGAGTAAGGGCTGGTCATCGGATTTTCCCAGTGATCACCCCCGGGTCCCGAGGCGCCACTTCTTATCGTTGCCGCTTTTTCAACTATCGCTACTCTGAGGCCCTTCCTCTGGGCTGCGCTTATAGCCGCCCGGCATCCGGCAACACCGGCGCCGATCACCAGGACATCCGTCTCAACTGTTTGCTCCTGTTCATACCGTATCGGGTACGGCCACTCGGGCGTGCGCCCGTCTTGTTCTATCAATTCATGCCATGAAGATGTCATCTTCCTTCCTCCCTTTAAGCGCTTCCGCGCCGGTTTTTGCAATGTTATCTTTTGGCGGACATCGAGATAAGATCTTTTCCCCCACTCACTGCAACAAAAGGTCCTGGGAGTTAACCTCACAGAACCGCGATTGTTCCCGAAAGCCCCGCAATGAATCGCCTGGGATCTTTGAAAGTCCCAACAAGTGCACCACGGACATCCTATGAGCTCCCACTCTTGTCCAAATTAGCTTTTTCAAATCAAACATCTTAGCCAGGATCTGATCCGATGAAATGAATGGAGAGGGTTGGGCCCCACTTGGATTAAATTGAATTTGTCGAAAACAAGACAATCCAAGGAGGCCCGACCATGCAAAGGTTTTCTAGCATTTTCTCCCA